>JAGQJA010000272.1 GCA_020430845.1 Myxococcales bacterium | reverse complement strand
CTTGCGTCGTGTGGAGGAGCGAGGAGGACAATCCGTTCATGACGGCCGCCGAGCGCGCCGCGGCGCCGCTGTTGCCGGATCTGCCGCCCCGTCGGCCCGAAGGCCCCGGGCAGTTCGCGTTCGCGGACCGCGATCGCGTCCGCCAGATCCTCGTCGAGAGCGGCTGGTCGGCGGCAGATCTCCGCCCGCTCGATGTGCCCTGCGCCATGCCCGAAGGCGCGCTCACGGGCTACCTCACGCGGCTCGGCCCCGTCGGCCGGCGTCTCCAGCACGCCGACGACGAGCTGCGAGCTCGCGTGATCGCGGCCGTACGCCCCGCGTTCGACCCGTACGTCGACGCCGGTTTCGTTCGTTTCACGGCCGCGTGTTGGCTCGTGACCGCGCGCGCGTGACGCTTACTGCGTCGGCGCGCCTCGAAGGTGCTCTCCGAAGAACGCGACGATGCGACGGCGCGCGTCGGCCGTGGCCGCTTCGTCGTACTTGGTGTGGGAGAGCCTGATCAGCACTCGAAAGAGCAGGCCGACGTCCTCTCGGCCGTGGTCGTTCATGAAGCCGTGACCGACGCCGGGATACTCGCGGACGTCGTGCGGTATCTCGAGCTCCGTGAGCACGCGCTCGAGGCGTGCCGCGTCGCCCGCGAGCGTGGGATCGTCGGCGCCGTAGCTGGCGACGATCGGACACGCGTCGGCAAGGGAGGCCCACCCTTGCTCGGTCATGGCGCCGTAGCTCGGCGCGCTCGCGGAGAAGTCGTGGCCCGAGGCGAGGGCGAACGCAAAGCCTCCGCCGAGGCAGAAGCCGATGATGCCCACGGCGCCGTTGCTGTCCGCGCGTCGTAGCAGCCAGTCGCGCACCCCGAGGAGCGCGCGCCGTGCTGGGCCGCCGTCCGGCCGGGTCATCTCCCGCATGGTACGGAACAGGCATCGGAGGTGGCCGCCGTCGTGGAAGAGATCGGGCGCCGCCGCGACGAATCCCGCCTCGGCGAGCCACATCGCCTGAGCCTCGAGATCGGGCGTCATGCCCAACGCGTCGTGTACGACCACCACGCCCGGCCACGGTCCGGATCCAGCTGGCGTGGCGACGAAGGTGGGGATCGTGTCGCCTCGAACGGGGATCTGGATGAGATCCACGCTCAGTCTCCCTCGTTCGCGTTCGTCTCGAAGTGCTCGCGGAAGTACTTGGCGAGGTAGCGGTGTAGCGGCGACAGCGCCCGTGGAGAGGCGCGGTAGAGGCCCCAGAACAGACGATCGCTCGGGTTGACCAAGATGACGCCGTCGTTGCGGGCGATGCCGTTGCAGATCACGTGGGCGGCCTCGCCGGGGCGCATCGGTCCGTGGCCGAGCGTCCCCTCCTTGACCGCGGCGCCGTCGACGTTCCCCACGTACGTGGCGCGATCGAAGATGGGCGTATCGATCACGCCCGGGCACACCACGCTCACGTGGATCCCACGGGCGTGCGCCTCCTCGCGCAACGAGCTCGTGAGGCCGACGACGGCGTGCTTGCTCGCGGAGTACGCGGCGGCCATCGGCTCGGGGATGAGCCCGCCGAGGGAGGCGACGTTGACGATGTGCCCATAGCCTTGCCGCAACATGTGCCGGTAGGCGAGGGTGGTCCCGTAGATGACGCCCCACAGGTTGACGTCGAGGATACGTCTCCAGTCCTCGAACGCGTAGTCCTGGAGCTCACCGCCCGCGGCGATGCCCGCGTTGTTGATGATCACGTCCAGCCGTCCGAGGTCGGCGACGGCCCCGTCGATCATCCGACGCACGGAGTCTTCGGAGGTCACGTCCACCTGGGTCGCGCGCGCGGGTGGTCCGAGCGCGTCGGCGTTCGCTTGCACTGCAGCCGTGTCGATGTCTCCGAGCACGAGGGCCGCCGGCGACCACGTCATGATGGTCTCGCTCAGCGCCTTGCCGATGCCCGAGCCGGCTCCCGTGATGAGGACCGTCTTCCCTTCGAAGTACCTGGCAGGCTTCATCTCCCCTCCTTGGGCGCGCATTGTAGGTGCGTCGCGCCCGGGGAGGAATCCTCAGCGGCCCATCGCCACCGTGGGTCTCGGGAGCGAGGCGATGGCGACGGTCGGTTGCTCGCTCGTGGTGGTCGTCGCCCGAACGCCGAGGGCGCTCTCGAGCCAGTGGAGCGTCCGCGCGGGGGGGAGCACAGTGTCGTCGAACGCGACGGTGGCCTGGGCCTCGTCCTCGGGGAGCGCGAGCGCCACACGAATGGCCCGCTCGTGGAGCGCGAGGGCGGCGAGCACTTCGGACCGGGTGTCGAGGTACAGCGCGAGCTGCGCGACGCAGCGGGCGCGCGCCGCCCCGTCGAGGAGGAGCGCGCCGGCGGCGTTGTCGACGATCGCCGAGCAGGCCGCGTCGGCACGCGTGGCGCGCGGTGCGCCGCCGAGCGCGTCGACGAGCCGTGCGCGGATCGAAGGGTCGAGATCGGTAGGCAGCGCCTCCGCGGGCGCCGGTACGCGGTCGGCGCTGGCCGGAAGGCCCTGGATGCGCTCGGCGATCCTTCGAGCAAAGAAGGCCACGCGCGGCTTCTCGCGCGTGAAGCTCTCGAGGGTCGCGACCTCGGCCGCGAGGTCGAAGCGCTCCCACGCGAGGCCGATCTGGATCTGACGGCGCAGCAGCGTGGCGATCTCGATGCGCGCCGTATCGGAGACCGGCACGGCGCCCGGGCGCCCGTCGACGAGACACGCCGTGGTGCGCGCGATCATGTGCGGTGGACCGGCGCACGCTTCGCTCGCACCGATGAGCGCGCCGCTTGCGCGGACCGTGTCGGCGAACCGCTCCGGCGACACCTGCTCGTGTGCCCCTGCATCTGTCGCGGCCAGGGCGCCGCGCACCACGCCGAAGTACCCCGCCGCCAGCTTGTGGGCGACCGCGGCGGCCGCTGGCACGCTCGTCGCGCTCCCGCCGCGGAGGAGGTGGAGCGCGGGCGCCCCGAGCTGATCGACGACGACGGTGAGGAGCAGCTCCCAGGTCGTGGGATGGGAGGAGAGCGCGGCCCGCACGGCGACGAGGTCGTCGAGTGCTGCGTCGAAGTGCCGCGTGATCTGCGCGAGCGCCGACACGTTCATCGGCTTGCCCGCGCGCTCGTCCGGGTAGGGGCATGCCTTGGCGACGAAGGCGACGTCGCGCCTCACGCTCGGCGGTGCTCGGCGTTCGGCGATCGGGCGTCCCTCGACGTCGACGACAGCCTCGACGCCGCGGCGGATCAGCGAGCCGTACGACCACCCGCCCTCGGCGCGAGGGCCGCCCCACCTTTGCGCCATCGTCACCCGAGCGTACAATCCAGTCCCGCCCGTGTCGATCCAAGGCCGCGTCCACTCCGTCAACGTCGGCGGCCTCCGTGATTTGCTCGTCCGGGACGCCCCGATCCCGTCGGGGATCGTCAAGGTTCCGCAGGACCGCCCCTGCAACGTCGGCCGGCTCGGCCTCGATGGCGACGAGCGCGCGGCGCCGCCCAAGTATGGGCCGGAGCACCACGCGGTCCTTGTCTACCCACTCGAGCACTACGCGTACTGGGCGGCGCGCTTCGGCGAGGGCCCGTTCGAGCCCGGTGGCTTCGGCGAGAACGTGACGGTCGTGGGGGCGACCGAGGACGAGGTGCGCGTGGGGGACGTGATCGCCTGCGGCTCGGCGCGCCTCGTCGTGGCCCAGCCGCGCATCCCCTGCCGCAAGCTGACCGCGCGTGTGGGCGTCCCGAGCTTTGCTCGGCTCTTCCTCGAGAGCGCGCGTGTGGGGTACTTCTTGCGTGTAGCGTCCCCGGGCGTCGTCGCGGCGGGTGACGCGTTCTTCGTCGTCGAGTCGGACCCGGACGCGCCGACCATCGCGGAGTTCGTGCGGGTTGCGGAGCGCGAGTACTGGGACGCCGTGGCGCTCGAGCAGATCCTCGCGGCGCGTGCGCTACCCCCACTGTGGCGCCCAGCCCTCGAAGACAAGCTCGCGCGAGCTCGAAGCGCCCTCGCCGACGGGGGATGGTTCGGCGCGCGCACGTTGTGTGTCGAGGCGCGTGTCGAAGACGGGGCGAACGTCGTCCTGACACTCCGGTGCCCGCGGAACCGACCGCTGCCTGCGATCGAGCGGCCGAGCTCGATTCAGATGGCGCTCACGCGCGGTGAGCACTGCGGGGCGCGCCGGAGCTGTGCGGTCCGGAGCGAGGGGGAACGGTACGTCGCGTGCGCTCCACGCTCGGGCGACGAGGTCGACCGGGCGGTCGCCGCGCTCGGCGTCGGTGAGCTCGTCCGCTGCTTGGCGCCGCAGCGGTCGTAGCTCGACGCTCACGCCGCTTCGGGCGTCAGGGGCTCCGGCGCGCGCGCGACAACACGGCCGCGAGATCGGCAAAGAGCAGGGCGGCCTGCACCTCGAGCGCGCTCCACGCTCGCGGCGCGTCGCCCACGTGCTCGTGGCAGATGATGCCCTCGAGCGCTCCGTCGACCAGGACGGACGCGTCGAGCATCGCCGTGATGTGCAGCGGCGCCAGGTACGTGCCCGTGAACTCGCTCGTGCGCGGATCGTTCTGCGCGTCGTGCGCCGCGACGGCTCCGCCGCGGGAGAGCGCGGCGATGTAGCGCGGCGTGGCGGTCAGATCGATCTCGGTGCCCTGCGTGTGCGTGCCGTCGATCCGCGAAAAGAGGTCGACGCACACCAGCACGTGCCGCTCCGCGTCGTAGCGCCACACGCTCGCGCGCGCGACCCCCACGGCGTTCGCGGCGGCCTCGGTGAGCTGGCGGGTGGCCGCGTCGATGTCGGCCGAGGAGCGGTCACCGGCGCGAACGAGCGGCGCGAGCGCGGCGCGCACTCCGACGAGGACCGGCTCGACGTCGATGGTGCCAGGGCCCGAGCCCGGGGGGTCGTCGTGTGTCGTCATGGTGCCTCGGATGGCCTCCCGACCCCCATGTATACTCCACATCGGGG
>JAGQJA010000271.1 GCA_020430845.1 Myxococcales bacterium | reverse complement strand
GTGCTGGTGACGGCCAAGCGGTAGTCGAGGAGCGAGCCCGCCTTGGTCCGGTAGTTGTCGAGCACGTCGACGAAACGCGGGAAGTTCGCGCGCAGCTTCTGCTGCTTGGGGCCCATCGAGCCCGAGTCGTCGACCACGAAGACGACGTCCATCTTCTGGCATTCGTCGGGCGGGGCCGCGTCGGGGGCGGCCGCGTCGGGGACGCCGAACGTGCCGCTGCCCGCCTCGACGGCCTCGACGGCGTTGCCCGCGTCGACCCCGTCGGCGAAGGACGGGCGCTCGGACGAGCACGCGGCGCCGGCGGAGAGCGCGCCGAGCAGCGCGATCGCGCTTGCGCACGACGCGGCGGAGGACCTGACGAAGCACGACGTGACGCGCGGACGGATGCTCATGACCACACCTTCTTGGTGGCGAGGGAGTAGCACTCTGGCAAAACCTGTCAACCGGTCGGTAGGTTTACGCCCACCTGCCGACGCGTCACGGTCGCGTCGCGAGGCCGTCGACCAGATCGCCGAAGGCGCGGACGCGCGCGCGCTCGCCGCTGCCGAACGCGTCGCCGTTCGCGATCGCCGCGATCACCACGCCGCGCTCGAGGTCGACGTACAGCGCCGACGTCGCTCCGCGGTCTTCGCCCTCGTGACCGACGACGCGGCGGCCGCCGATGGTGCGGAGCTGCACGCCGAGCCCCTGGCCATCGTCGGCGGTCCCCACCACCGGGGTCACCATGTCGGCGACGCGGACGGAAGACACGACGCGACGCCCGTCGACGGCGCCGCGGCCGAGCAGCACGCGGCCGAGACGAAGGACGTCGCCGACGGTGCACCACAGGTCGACGACCGGGTACACCGCGTGCGACGCGTGCCCGAGGCGCTCTTGGGTCCCGCCGTCGCGCGCGGCGTGCGGGACGGCGTCGGAGGGAGCGGGCGCGAACGAGCACGACGTCATCCCCGCGGGCAAGAACACGTGCGTATGCACGTGATCGGCGTAGCTCTCCCCGACGATTCGCTCCACCGCGAGGGCCGCGAGCGCGACGCCGGCGTTGGAGTACGCGTACGTCCCCGCGTCCGGGCCCCCACGTGTCGCGCGCGCGTCGGCCCAGTACGCCCGCGAGAAGGCGTCGAGCGCGGTGTCGCGCGTCGCGCGTTCGAGCTCGGCGGTGCGGTCGGCCAGGCCTGCCGTGTGCGAGAGGAGCGCGCGGAGCGTCACGCGGCGACCCGCGCCGACGGCGAAGCCGACGATGGGCGACACGTCGCCGTCGAGGGAGACCCGGCCCGCGTCGACCAGCTGCATGACCGCGAGGGCCACGACGATCTTGGCGATCGAGGCGACTTGGTAGCGCGTCTCGTCGGTGCTGGGCCGAGCGGCCGCCACGTCGGCCAGCCCCACCGCGCTGGTCGACGTGCCTTCGGCGGTGTGGCGTCCGTACGCGATCGACGGGACGCGGGCGCCGAGGCGGGCGCGCTCTGCGAGCGCGTGCAGGTGGGCGTCGTGTCGGCTCGCAGGGAGCGCAGGCGGACCCTCGACCGTCGCGTCCGTGGGGAGGTCTGCGCCGCGCGGGGCAGGGAGCTCGCCGCACCGGCCGTCGCACGCGGCGAGGGCGAGGACGAGGACGACCGCGCCGCGACCCCTCATCGCGCGAGGGCGGCGCCCTGGCGTCGGCGCGCCGCTGTGCGCGGATCGTCGCCCGCGAACACGAGCGTGAACGTGACGAAGACGGCCCAGAGGCCCGTCAGGTGAAAGAGCATGGCGCCGCCGCCCCACCGGGTGAAGAGCACGCTCGACACCGGGGGGCCGAGCAGCATCCCGCACGCGTAGGCCGCGTTGTAGAAGGCGTTCGCTCGGCTGAGATCTTGCGCGGGCGTCACGACGCCCTGGAGCGCGAGGCTTATCGGCGAGATGGACGCCAGCGTCGCGCCCGCGACGAACACGGCGGCGCACATCGCGGCGAAGGAGCTGAGCGCGACGAAGAGCGCCACCATCACGCCGCCGACGAACGCGAGCGCGCGCATCACGGCGAGGTGACCCAGCCTGTCGCCGAGGCGCGCCGCGACGATCGAGAGCGAGAGCATTCCGGCGGCGAAGAACGCGGTCACGAGGATCGTCTTGTCCTCGGGCACGTGCTTGGGGCCCACCAGGTAGAGCGGCAAGAAGAGCACCAGCGACGCCTGGAAGTAGCCGTACGAGAACGTCGCCGCGCACGCCGTCTTGACGCGCCACAGCACGGCGAGCGGAGAGGCGCGCGGCGCGGTCGGGCTCGGCGCCGCTTCGTCCGAGGATGGCGGCGCGTCGTGCGACTCCCCGTGGGCGGACTCACCTCCGGGCGCGCCGTCGAGCCGCAAGAGCACGAGCGCCCCGGCGAGCGCGGCGAGCGCGCCGGCGATCAGGAACGTCACGCCCGTCCCGGCGTGCGGCACGACGATCGCGCTGATGATCGGGCCGACGACGTAGCCGGCCGCGAGCGACATCGCGTAGAGGCTCATGACGAACGCCTTGTCGGTGGGGCGCGCCCGCACGAGCAGCGCCGTCTCGGCAGACACCCAGACGGTCACCGAGAACGCTCCGTCGAAGAAGCGCGCCACCGACAGCGCCCCGGCCGTCTTCAAGAACGGGAAGACGCCGACGCACGCCGCGTAGCCGAAGAGCGCGGCGACCATGACCGGCTTGGCGCCGAAGCGGCGGATGAGCCACCCGGCGGGGATCGCCATCACGACGATGCCGCCGGCGAACGTGGCGGCGAGCCCACCCATCGCGATCTTCCCGATGCCGAGCGCGTCGAGGTGCAGGGCGAGCACGGCGATCGACACGCCGTACGCGACGCCGAGCATCAGCACGGCCCCGTAGATGATCCAGATGTTGCGGTCGGGGATGCGGCGGAGCACGTTCGGCGCACTCTACGCGACAACGTGGGGCCGCGCGACGCCTTGGCGCGAGGGTGTCGGGAGGCTCAGCGCACGACGAGCGGGAAGCGCTCGGGGCGCCACTCGTTGTCGAGCTCGCCGTCGACCACGCGCAGGGCGTCGGTGTCGTCGGCGGCCTCGAGCAGGTCCTTGTAGCTGGCGCCCTGACCGTCGAGGAAGCGCGCGAGGAACTGACCCATGGCGAGCCCGCTGCGGTATGAGGGCGCCTCGAGACCGTTCGTGATGAGGTCGAGGTTCTTCGTGCCGCCTTCCTTCAGCGGGATGTAGTCCTTGTGGTAATAGTTGTAAGATACACATCCGTCGACCCAGAGGATCTGGTACGCCTTCGAGAAGTCGTCCCGCGTGAAGCGCGTGGGGTCGAGCGGCCCGCTGCCGATGTACGAGTGGCCGTTGTAGAGGATGACGTCGCTGTTCTTGGTGGCGAACTTGTGGGGCGCCGAGTCGCGGTCCGCGCCGTAGTAGAACATCAGCTGCACGCCCACGTCCTTGGGCGCCTCGTCGCCGATCTTCACGTTCACCGTGCGCTCGACCGTGATCCACTTGCGGTAGATCTTCTCGGCGAAGAGCTTGATGGCGGCGGTCTTGTCGGCGCTCGACATGCCCGGCGGCGTGCTCCACGACGTCTTCCAGCGGACGGCGTCGGCGAACGACACGCCCTCGAGCACGCGGCCCGAAGGGAGCTCGAAGCGCCCCAGGTCGACCGGGGCGTCGATGACCTTGAACTCGCCTCGCGCCGCCATCACCTTGTCGAGCGTCGTCATCAGCTCGCCGAAGTTGTAGTCGTCGGCCGGGCCGCCGTGGTCGTGGTCGATGAGCCCGTACACGAGCGACACGACGAGCTTGTTCTCCTTCACGCCGCCCTTGTAGAGCCGGTGGTAGTCCGGGTACGAGGCGCCGCGGTTCGTCTTGTCGGCGCCGAGGCGGGCCGTGATGGGCAGATAGAGGCGGTCGACCTCGCTCTTGGTCACCTGTGCGCGCCGATCGGTGAGCTTGGCGCGGTCCTGGGTGATGGCGTCCTGCTCCTTCTTGATGGCCTCTTGGCACTGGCGGAGCGACGGCTCGAAGATGTACCAGGCGGTGCTGGCGAAGTCGCGCGAGTGCGAGTCGTTGGGTGTGCACTCGCGGAGGATGCGCTCGGTCTGCGAGCGGTAGCCCGGGCTCATGACGGCGAGCGGCACGCTCGTCCGCGTCGCGTGACGCATGCCGACGACGGCGTCGTCCTTGTAGGTGTACTTGACCTCGAGCATCGGCGTGCCCGGGTCGCCCTCGCGGCTCGTGTCGACGACCTGGACGTCGCGCTTGCGGAAGGTCGCCGTGTCGATCTCCTTGAGCTCGCGGCTGTTGACCGCGATGTCGTCCGTGCGCATCGCGCCGAACGCCGTCTGCGCCTGCGCGCGCACCGCGCTCAGGATCTGCGCGTCGCTCGACCCCGGCGCGACGAACACCTTGCCCTGGAACCACAGGCGGCGTGAGCGCGCGGTCAGGCTCGTGAGATCGTCCTCGGTCTCGTTCGTCGCGTCCTCCGAGGGGGCCGCGCACGCGGCGACGGAGGCGAGGGCGAAGACGGCGAGGGCGCAGCGGAGGCGGTTCGACATGGCCGCCCCGTATGCACAATGTACGCCTTTCACTTACACTGTAAGTGTGCCGGAAGACCTTTGTGATTCCGAAGACTTGCCACGCGCGGTCGCCCCGCCGCCTGCGTTCCCGAGGGCGCGGATGGACCACGGGTGATCCACCAATGCGACCGGCGGCGCGCGCCCGACGCGCGTACCATCGGCCCATCGTGCCGGCCCTCCGCGTCGCCCAGATCGTCGCCGACACCGAGGCCGAGGGGCCGGGCCACCGGTACGCCGTCTGGGTGCAGGGCTGCTCCATCCGGTGCGCGGGGTGCTGCAACCCGCAGATGTTCGACGCGGCCGGGGGCGAGGAGATGGCCCCCGCGTCGCTGGCCGCCGCCGCGCACGCCGCCGGGGTCGAGGGGGTGACCCTGCTGGGCGGAGAGCCCTTCGAGCAACCCGAGGCCTGCGCCGAGCTCGCCGAGGCGGCGCGCGCCCTCGGTCTCGGCGTGATGGTGTTCTCCGGCTACGAGCTCGCGGCGCTCGAGGCCCGCGCCGCGCGCGAGCCCGAGGTGGCCGCCCTCCTCGCCGCGACCGATCTGCTCGTCGACGGCCCGTTCGACCGCGCCCGCCCCGAGCGCGCGCGCCGGTGGATCGGCTCGTCCAACCAGCGCATGCACTTTCTCTCCGCGCGCTACGCCGAGGGCGCGCCGTGCTTCACGGCGCCGAACACGGTCGAGATCCGGCTGCGACGCACCGAGCTGTCGATCAACGGCTGGCCCAGCGCGTCGGCGCGCCTCGAGCGGCGCCGATGACCCAAGTGGCGCCGATCCGCGTGACGCTCGCCGAGCGCGATCTGCTCGTGGTCGCGCGCGCCGTGATGGGCCGAGAGCCGTTCGCGTTCGTCGAGGGGATCCTGCGCGGTCGCGCCCGCGTCGCCTCGCTCGGTCCGACCGCGATGGGCGCGCTGCGGCGCGCGCTCGCCACCGCCGCGGTGTGGAAGCTCGCGCGGGGCGGCGGCGCGCGCGTGGAGCCGCGATTCGCCGCCGGAGAGCTGCGCCGCGGTCGCGCCTGGGAGATCACGCCAGACCTGTCGCTCGCGTTCGGCCGGTTCACGTTCGAGCTGCTGCGTTGGCTGGTCGAGCAGCCGCTCGGTGCGTCGCTCGGCTTCCGCGCTGGGCCGCGCGCCGACACGCCCGCGCCGCTCGACGTCGCGCCGGAGACGGTCGGAGACGAGCTCGTCTGCGAGGGGTTGCTTCGGCTCGTCGCGGGCACGCCGCTCGAGGCGGAGATCGTCACGCAGCCCGGCGTCCGCGCGTCCGCGTTCGCGTGGCTCGGTCACGTCGACGCGCTCGCATGGGCCACCGCGCCGCCGCGCGTGCCCGAAGGACCCACCGAACTCGCGCCCCCGGTCGAGGTGACGGCGGCGCGCATGTCGGCGCTCGTCCGCGCGGAGCGGGCCGTCGTGGTCGACGCCATGCGCGACGATCTGTCTCGCGCGTGGACGAACGCGGCGGCGATGCCCGCGCCGTCCGATCGCCTGCCGCACGCGCTCGGGGCGGCGCACGTCGCCGTGGCTCGCGGTCACGTGCTCTCCGCGTTCGTCGACGCCGCGCGCGAGGCGGGGCGGCTCGATCTCGCGACGTTCTTGGTCACCGCGGCCGCGCGTGTCGTGCCGGCGGGCGCGAGCGCCGCAGTGACGGCCGAGGCGCTCACGAGAGGGCTCGCCGAAGGCGGTCCGCTGCGAGATCGCTCTCGCGCGCGCCGTCACGCCTGCGCGTTGCTGCGCGTCGTCGCGACGCTCGACGTCGATCGCGAGCAGCTCGCGCACGTGCGCTTCTTCGACGAGGGCTACGAGCTGGCGCAGGCGACGCTTGCCGCGTGGGACGTGCTGGGAAAAGATGGCTTCGCGCGCGTGCGCGAAGTGGTCCGCGAGCTCGACGCCATCGACGCGGGCGCGACGCGCCGGGAGGAGAGCGAGTGAGCCGAGCGTATCGCGTCAGCATCCGTGGTTCTGTCCGGCGTGTCGTCCACGTCGAGGACGGCGTGTGCGGGGCGATCGAGCTGTTGCCCATCGTGTCGCGCGAGCGCACGAGCGAGCTGCTCGCCGCGGCCCTCGAGGCCCGGGGATTCACGGTGGACGCGGGCCGCGCGCGCCGCGACGAGGGCGAAGGCGTGAGCATCGAGGTCGACCTCGCGACCGGCGAGGTGCGGATCACGGCCGAGCGCGAGCAGCAGATCGAGGTCGAGCGGGAGCGCACCGGATCGGTGTACGAAGAGAACGACGTCAAGGGGCGCGCCAAGCTCCAGGAGCGCCTCGACCGCGACCTCGAGCGGGAGGCGCGCGAGGCCGCCGAGAGATCACGCGAGACGCTCACCAAGGCGCTCGAGAAGCGGCTCGCCGACGTGCGCGAAGAGCTCGACCGGGTCTCGGCGCGCGTAGCGGCCGAAGCGCTCAAGGAGAAGGCGCGCTCGCTCGGAGAGATCGAAGAGCTGCGTGAGGACGCCGAGACCGGTGAGCTCACCATCAAGGTCCGCGTATGAGGGCACACCGATGACATGCAGCGTCGCAGAGGCCGACCTCCCGCTCGAGCTCACGCCGGCGCAGGCCGTCCGCGCCGCGTACCCCGACGAGCTCGCGACCGCCGAGCTGGCGCTCGCGCAGCGCCTGCCCGTGCTGGTCGAGTGCGACAAGGAGCTGGTCCCGTACTTCTACGCGGAGCTCCGCGCGCGTCTCAAGAAGCGCTCCCTCGCGTGCGCCTACCTCGACGGGCGACCCGCCCCGGGCGCTCCCGAGGGCGTGGCGATGGGCGTGATGGCCACGATGATCGGGCAGCTCCGCGACGCCGTGCGCGGCCCCGTGGGCGAGCGCGTCGTGGTGCTGCCCCACCTCGACCTGCTCACGACGGGCTCGGGCGGCCTGACGGCGGAGGCGCGCGAGGTCATACCGCTCCTGTACGAGAACCCGCAGATCCTCTGGCTCGGCTTCAAGGACCCGTCGTTCGCCGTTCCCAAGGTCATCGCGAACCTGTTCGCGCGGCACGTGCACATCCTGGGTGTGGGCCGCGAGCGTCTCGCGCACCTCGTCACGCAGCGCGAGAGCCGCAAGCTCTCGCGGGCGACGTCGTTCGATCCGTATGTACTCTACAAGTATGTGTCCGGGCTCAACGCCGTGCGCCTACGGCGGCTGCTCTCGGCGCTCGACGGAGAGGACTACCCCGAGGACGCCAAGGGCGCGCTCGGTCAGCTGCGAGGGGCCACGTTGACCGCCGACCTCGAGCTGCCCGACGTCGACCTCACCGACGACATCGGCGGCTACGCGCGCGTCAAGGAGCGCCTCCGTCGTGAGATCCTCGACGTGCTCACGCACAAGTCGACGCTCGACGACCCCGAGGCGATCCGACGCGTCGAGGCGCTCGTGCCGCGCGGCATGATCTTCTGGGGGCCGCCCGGCACGGGCAAGACGCTCTTTGCCAAGGCGATGGCCACCGCCCTCGGCGCGGCGGTGATCATCGTCAGCGGCCCCGAGCTCAAGAGCCGCTGGGTCGGCGAGAGCGAAGAGAACATCCGGCAGGTGTTCCTGCGTGCGCGCCAGAGCGCGCCGAGCATCATCGTGTTCGACGAGCTCGACTCCTTCGCCGCGGCGCGTGGCACGTTCACGGGGTCGGGCGTCGAGCACTCGATGGTCAACCAGCTCCTCACCGAGATGGACGGCTTCCGCAAGGAGGAGCTCGTGTTCGTGGTCGGCACGACGAACTTCGTCGAGTCGCTCGACCACGCGCTGCTACGCCCCGGGCGCTTCGAGTTCCACCTCCACGTACCGTTCCCCGACGCGGACGACCGGCGCGCCATCTTGGGTGTTCACGACCAGAAGCTCGGCCTCTCGATGAGCCCGCGCGCGCTCGAGTGGGCGGTCCGGCGCACCGGCGATCTCGTCGAGGGCACCGAGTCGCGCTACTCGGGCGATCACCTCCAGGCGCTGTGCCGTCAGATCGCGCGGACGCGCCTGCGCACCGGCGCGTCCGGCCCCGTCGAGCCCGACGACGTCGAGGCCGCGATGACCGCCTACCTCGAGAGACCCGAGCTCACGACGGCCGAGGAGCACGTCGTCGCGACCCACGAGGCGGGCCACGCCATCTGCGCGATCCTGTGCGAGCACGCGCCGCCGATCGATCGGATCTCGATCCGCGGCGACGTGGGCGGGTCGCTCGGTTTCGTGCAGTACGCCGACCGCGCGCACCGCTACGTCGTGACGCGCGCCCAGCTGCTCGACTCGATCTGCGTGCTCTTCGGAGGTCGCGAGGCCGAGGGCCTCTTGCTCGACGATCTGTCGATCGGGTCGGCGCACGACCTCGAGCGGGCCACCGACATCGCCCGCTCGCTCGTCGAGGAGCTGGGCATGGGCGGTCACGGCGTCAGCGTCCAGCGCTACGCGGCGCGCGCGCCGGGGCACGAGAGGCAGCTCGCCGATCCCACGCTGCTCGCCGTCGACGAGGCCATCCGGTCGGTGCTCGAGTCTCAGCGAGAGCGCGCGTCGCGCCTGCTCCGCGAGCACCGGGGCGAGCTCGAGGCGCTCCGCGACCTCCTCCTGGAGCGCAAGGTGATCGACAGCGCCGGCCTCGACGGCGTGCTCCCCAAGCGCCCTTCGCGCGCGCCCACGGCGGGGGCTTCGCATGGCTAGCGTCACGCTGCGCATCGTGGTCGACGCGGCGACAAGAAAGCGCACGATCGTGGTGAAGTACGAGAGCGACGCCGACGCGCTCCCGATGGAGCACGAGGACGAGCACCGCGCGATCGTCGACAAGCTCTTCGAGGGAGGGATCGCCAAGGCGGGCGACACCATCGTGGTCGAGCGCGAGGGCGAGGGGACCCTCGCGGCTGCCCCCGAGCCCGCCTCGGAGGAGGAGGCGCGCGAGGGGTCGAAGGAGGGCGCGTGACGGCCCTTCGCTTCGCGAGCGTCGACGCGCTCCGGTTCACCGTGACGTCGGGCTTGGTGCCGGACGAGGTGCTCCGCGCTCCGGCGCGCGTCGAGCGCCACTCCGACGGGGCGATCGTGGTGGCGCCCGACGTCAAGGTGACGAAGCGAGCCCTCGAAGCGCTGCGCGCCGCCGTGCGCGACGGGGTCGACGTCGTCGAGCCGGCATCGTCTGCCGCGCGCGTGGGCTGCTGGGCCGAGCTCGTCCCGATGCACGAAGACCCGAGCGCCGAGGCGGGCGACGGGCTCGTGCTGTTCGTCGCCGAGGGCGGGGCGGCGCTCGTCGACCTCGCGGGCGAGCTCCTTCGCCTCGGGTGCGACAGGCTCGAGTACCGGCTGGGCACCCTTGCCGCCGTCGGCAGCGACGACCCGCGCGAGGTCGCGTTCTTGCGCGTCGTGAGCCCGCCGTACTTCTCGCTGGTGCGAGCGATGGATCGCGTCGACGACCTCAGGGCGTTCGTGCCGTCGCCGCGCGGGCAAGATCGCGTCTTCGTCGAGGTGGGGCACGAGCACCCGCTCGCGCGTCTGCTGTCGCCGGCCGAAGGAGACGCCGTCCTGCTCTCGCCCGACCGCGGGTTCCACCTCGCGCGCGGGGGTGAGTGGCGCGACATGTACACGATCGTCGAGCTCACGGTGCCGGGCGCACGCGTCGACGAGCCGCCCCGAGCGCCCGTGTCTTTGCCGCGCCTCGAAGTGCCCCTTCGCCTCGCCCGCGCGGGCGCCGTCGATGCGCCGACGCTGTGGGTCCTGCGCGGAGACGCCGTCGCGCGCGTCGAGGCGCTGCTGCGCACGTTGCCGGACGAGCTCGCGCACGCCCTCTTGTTCGCGGCGGTCGACGGCGACGACGGGCCGACGGTCGTGCTGCGCGCGCGCGCGGGCCCGCGTGCCCCCACGCTCGAGCTCGACGGCGAGGCGTACCGCGCGCACCCGGCCATCTCGAACCTCTTCATCCCCTGCGACGCGCTCCTCGAGCCCCCCGTGCGACGCGATCGGCTCCGCGAGCTTCTCTCGCCGAGCCCCGACGTGCTCACGTGGACGCGCGCGCTCTCCGGCGGCGCCTTCGCGGTCGAGCGCGTCGCCGACGCGGCCTTCAAGCCGCTCACCGATTGGGTCGAGTACGTCGTCGACCGCGCGGGCCCAGAGCTCGACGCGTGGGTGAAGAGCGCGCGCTTCGACTTCGACGCGTTCGTGGGCGTCGACGCGGACCTCTCGGGATCGGGCGGGCGCGACCGCGCCGAGGGCGACGAAGACGAGCCCGCCAAGCCACGCGCGCGCTCGCGCCGAGAGCCCGAACGTGCGCCCTCGGGCCGCGGCGCCGCGCGCCCGGCGACATCGCCGACGCCGAGAACGCCCGCAAAGGTAGACCTCTCGGGGCCCGCGGCCGCGCTCGGCGACGCCGCGACGCGACTCGCCGACAAGGAACGCGAGATGCTCTCGATGGACGCCGCCCCCGACGCGCGCGAGCGGTCGATGGCATGGGCGGACCTCGGCGCGCTCTACGCCGAGGTCGGACAGAAGAAGGACGCGACCCTCGCGTGGTCGCGCGCGGTCTTCGAGCTCCCGCTCGCGGAGGCGCGCGGGGTCAGCGAGATGTGGTGCGCGGCGGACGACGACGCGCGCGGCGGCGGGATCCCCGACGCGCTGGGGGCCGCGTCGCCCTCGACAGAGCGCGTGCGCGCGCTCGCGAGCCTCGTCATCCGCGACGGCCTCGCCTCGATCGGCGGCCACGATCTCGCGTCACGCGCGCAGGACCTCACCGTGCTCTTCGATCGGCACGACGAAGCGCTCGACACGCGGACGGCGTGGCTCGTCCGCGTGGCCCTCTCGCGCGCCGTCGGCGGCGATCGCCTCGGTCTCGCGCGCGCGCGTGACCGGATGCTCTCGCGACTGCGCGGCGGGCTGTCGATCGAGCGCGACGTGCCGTCGCTCCTCCGCATGGTGGGCGGTGGGCGTGACGCGGCGCAGGTCGACGCGCTCGCGGATCGGCTCGAGCGCCTGGTGACGCACGCCAAGAAGGTGAAGCGCAAGCGCTCGGCCACCGAGGCCCCCGTGGCGCTCACGTTGGCCTACGTCACGTTCGTGGTCGCGAGCGGGCTCGCCCGGCTCGGCCGCAGCGATCGGGCGCGCGCCCTCGTGGCCGAGGCGACGCGCGCGGTCGATCAGAAGGACAAGGTCCACGCGTTCCTGTCGTCGGCGTTCACCGCGCGCGTGGAGCAGGCGCTCGAAGGACTGCCGCCCGAGACGGCCCTGCCGCCGCATCTCTCGGCGCTGCTCAACGACCTGGGCAAGCTCGAGCGCTACAAGGTCGACCGCGTGCGCCAGTACTCGACGGTGCTCGAGCCTCACGAGCGGCTCGACCCCATCGCGGCCTTCCAGAGAGGGGAGGCCGACCCGCGCGGGCCCGAGTTCGCCGCGCTGCGCGGGCTCGCCGACGGCGCCGAGGTCGAGCGTCACGTGCAGGGCATCATGGCCAAGGCCAAGGCGAGCGAGCCGGACGAGCGCGCGCGCCTCTACGACGGCGTGATGGACTTCTTCCCCATGCTCGTGGCCGAGCGGGCACGCGAGCACCTCGAGGAGATCACCGGGGGCGTCGACGACGTGCCGCCGCTCCGGCGCGCGCAGTTGCTCGAGGAGGCGCTCATGCTCGCGGGCCACCTGGGCGACCACGCGTTCGCCCGGTCGGTGTTCGCGAGGCTCGAGCCGCTCGTGCTCGCCTTGCCACCCGACAGCGTCGCCGACGTGGCGCCGGTCTTCGGAGGCACGATGCGCACGCTCCGTCGCGTAGGTCTGCGCGAAGAGGCGCGCGCGTTGCTCTCGGCGATCCAGCGTGGGTCGGCGGGCGAGCGCCCAGAGCACGTCGTGGCGCGCCTGCACGCGTCCGCCGCGCTCGCGTACCTCGGCGATCTCGACCTTGCGCGGCCCGTGTTCGAGCAGGTGCTCGGCCTCTTGCAGGGGGAGGTCCCCGTGCCCGCGCGGCTCCAGATGACGCGCGCGTGCGCGAAGGCGCTGGCGAGCGCGCCCTTCGACGTCGCCGTCGCCGGCCTCGACGCGCTCTGGCCGCGCCTCGACGCGGTCACCGACAGCTTCAACACCAACAGCCACGTGTGCCTGTCCGTGGTGGACTACGTCGAGTCGTTGGTGCTGGGGTACGCGAGCGAGGATCTGGTGCTCGGGCCCGAAGCCCGCCAGTGGCTCGACGAGGACGAGTACCTGCTCCGCCGCAGGATCCACCGGGACACGGCGGCCGGATGAACGAGACGAGGAGCGACCGATGACGACACGAGCACAGACGTCGAGCCCGCGGGACGCGCTCGACAAGATCGCCGAGATCCCGCTCGCCGATCTCGCCAAGGAGGCGCCTGCGCTGCGCGATCGGATCAACCGCTTTCGCCTCGGGCTCGGCCGCTTCTTCGTCGCCAAGCAGCCGCTCGTCGACCTGATGACCATCTCGGCCGTCGCCCAAGAGCCGCTCCTGCTCGTCGGCCCGCCCGGCACGGCCAAGAGCGATCTCGTGCTCAAGTTCAAGGACGCGCTCGGGCTCGGGGAGGGGGACTACTTCGAGTACATGCTCACGCGCTTCACCGAGCCGAGCGAGGTGCTCGGACCGATCGACATCAACCTCTTGCGCGAAGGTCGCTACGTGAGGCGCGAGCGCGGCAAGCTGCCCACGGCGCGCCTCGTGTTCCTCGACGAGATCTTCAAGAGCAACTCGGCCATCCTCAACTCGCTGCTCACGATCATCAACGAGAAGAAGTTCTACCAGGACGGCGTGCCCGTGCCCGTGGGTCTCAAGGTGCTCTTCGGCGCGACCAACGAGATCCCCGAGCACGCGGAGCTCGGGGCGCTCAAGGACCGCTTCTGCCTCAAGGCCGCGTGCCGATCGGTGCAAGACGAGCACTTCGTCGACCTGCTCGACTGCGGGCTCAAGCTCCAGTCGTACCGCGACACCAACCAGAAGCCCTGGGCCGAGGGCCACGCGTCGCTCGAGGACTTCCTCAAGGCGCACCGGTACATGACGCTCATGATGGCGCGCGAGGAGCCCGGGCCCGACGGCGGCGTCGTCAACGACCGCCACCTGTTCTTCAAGGATGACCTGCTCCGAGAGCTGCGGCGCGTGCTCAAGACGCTCGTGCGCGAGGACAACGTCTTCGTCAGCGACAGGAAGATCATCAAGCTCTATCGGCTGCTGCGCACGCGCGCGTGGGTGCTGCACGGGGGGGCTGTCGAGCGTCAAGATCTGCTCCTGCTCTCGTATCTGGGGGAGACGAAGGACGAGATCGATCTGCTCGAGAGCAAGGTGCCCAAGCTCCTCGGGCTCTCGGCCGACGGCGCCTCGTCGTGACCGGCTCGGAGGCCACGCGCGAAGCCGCCGCGCCCTCGCGCGCCCACCTCGAGCGGTGGGCCGCCGCGGGCCTCGTGTGCGCGTCGCTCTCGCCGCCGTCGCCAGAGTCGCTCCGGCGCGTCGCCCCGTGGCTCGTCGCCACGCTCGGCGAGCGCCTCGACCTCCCCCCGCTCGGGGTCATCACCGACCTGGGCGAGCTGCTCTTGGGCGGCGCGCTCGACGCCAAGCGGCGCGTGGCCGGAGGGATCGACGACGCGCGGCTCGTGGCGGCGCTGCGTCGGTACGAGGACGCGGTGCTCTCGAGGCTCGCGGCCGATCCGCGCCTCTCGTCGGCCGGGTTCGCCGTCGCGCGGCTCCCACCGCACATGCACGCGCAGGCCGTGGGGGTGCTCGCCGCGAGCGTGCTCGGGCACCTGGCGTTCTCGGGCGGCGTCGAGGTGCAGCCCGGGCTCGTGCGCACGCTCACGGAGCGAGCGCCGGTCGACACGATCGCGCGGGGACGCGTGGCGCTGATGGAAGACGCCGCCGTCCGCGGCCGCCTCGCGGACGGATACGAGGCGCTGGTGCGTGGCGCGCAGCGCGCGCGCGAGCTGCTCTCGGAGGCCGATGTCTTCGCGCTGGAGAACCTGCCGGTGCTCGGCCTGGCGTCCCAGCGGCTCGCCATCGCCGAGGTGGTCGACGCACAAGAGGCCCTCACGGCCGACCTGCCGCGGCGCCTCCCGCGCAAGCCGCGGCCGGCGGGCAGCGCGGCGACGGCGCTCGAGGACGAGAGCGAGTACCCGGTCGGTGGCTTCTCGAGCGTGTCCACGTCGGGCAGCATCGAGAACCTCGTGTCGAGCGAGCTCATCTACATGGACGCGCCGGGAGAGCGGACCGGCGACGTCGACCTCTTCGACATGCGGTACGTCGAGGGAGAGCTCTTGTATTATACACGCGATGAGGCGATCTTCGTCCGTCCGCGGCGTGTCATCACCTTTCACCTGCCGGCCGCGCTCGCGCGCGCGCGCGTCAAGGACGCCGGTGTGCGCTGGCAGCGCATCGTGCTCGTCTTGGGCGTCGTGCTCGCCTCGGTGAAGAAGCTCTCCGAGATGTTGGGCGAGGAGGCGCTCTCGATGCGCGTCGTCTTCGTCGACGACGGCGGGCGTCCGAGCCCCCTCGGAGACGAGCGCGGGCTGTCGGAGCTCTTGCTGCAGGAGTGGAGAGACAAAGGGACGGTCGAGATCTGCTCCGGCACGCTCGAGGCCGAGGACGCCCTCCTCGAGGCCGCGTCGCGTCGCGCGCTCGTGCAGCTCGTGACGTTCGGCGAGGCGCTCGCGCCGGCGGCGACGACGCGCGTACAGCGCGAGACCTTCGCCCCCGTGCACCCCGACCTTGCAGCCTGGAGGGACGCGCTGCGGGCGCTGTTCGTCACGCTCCTGTGACCGCCGGCGGGCGCCGAGGGCTCGTCGCCGTCGTCCGTTGATCGCGCGGTCGCCCTCTCGTAGCCTCGCTCCCGATCGACGAGGAGGGACCGATGCGACGCTACGAGCTCAGCGAAGGCAACAGCAACAAGTTCTGGGAAATCGAGCTCGAGGGCAGCTCGTTCACCACGCGGTTCGGGCGCATCGGCACGGGCGGCCAGACGTCGACCAAGACCTTCAAGTCCGACGACGAGGCGCGCAAGCAGTACGAGAAGATCATCGCCGAGAAGGAGAAGAAGGGGTACTCGCTCGTGGGAGAGGGGGACGACGAGGGCTCCTCTGGTGGCGCGGCAGCGGCCCCCGCCGCGGCGCGCGGGCCCGACAACCCCGAGCTCGCCGACGCCATCCTCGCCGACCCCGACGCCGTCGACGGATACCTGGTGTACGGCGACTGGCTCCAGTCGCAGGGCGACCCGCTCGGGGAGCTCGTGGCCATCCAGTGCAAGCTCGCCCAGGGGGCCGACGCGGCGCTCGAGAAGAAGGCGGCCGAGCTCATCGCGGCGAACAAGGAGCGCTGGCTCCGCGGGCTCGACGGGGCCGACGACGTCGAGCTCACCTGGCGCTACGGCTTCTTCCACACGGCCACGCTCGGCAACACCGAAGAGTGGGGAGAGCAGAACGGCGTCGAGCTCTACAACCACCTGGTGAGCTCGCCGGCGTCGCGCTTCTTGCGCGAGCTCACGCTCGGCATCTTCGACGACGAGGAGTCGGGCGAGCCCAACTGGGGACCGGTCCTCGCGGCGATGGCCAAGAGCCCGCTGCCGACGCTCCGCAAGCTCGTGATCTCGTGCTTCGGCTATCAGATCTCGTGGACCTACCTCGGAGACCTCTCGCCGCTCTACGCGAACCTCGACCTGCTCGAGGAGCTCTCCATCCAGATGGGTCACATGGATCTCGGGCGCATCGCGCTCCGCAACCTCAAGAGCTTCGAGGTCGTCACCGGCGGCCTCACCAAGAAGAACCTCAAGAGCATCGTCGAGGCGCAGTGGCCGCGGCTCGAGTCGCTGGTGCTCTACTTCGGCGACGACGAGTACGGCTGCGACTGCAAGGTCAAAGACCTGGCGCCGCTGTTCGACGCTTCGGGCATCTGGGGCGTCAAGAAGCTCGGGCTCTGCAACTCCAAGTTCGCCGACGACATCGCCAAGGCGCTGCCCAAGTCCAAGATCCTCAAGCAGATCAAGCACCTGGACTTGTCCAAGGGCGCGATGGGCGAGGCGGGCGCGCAGGCGATCCTGGCCAACGCCGCCGCGTTCAAGCACCTCGAGACGCTCGACCTCTCCGAGAACTACATCCCCGACGAGCTGTGCGACAAGCTCAAGGACGTCTGCGCGGGCGTGAACGTCGAGGAGCAGGGCGACGAAGAGGATCCCGAGGACCGGTACGTCCAGGTCGCCGAGTAGTTGAGCCGCGCCGAGACGCTGCCGTTCGTCGTCCTCGGTAACCCCGACAACCGACGCGTCGCGCTCTTCCAGGCGGCGCTCGGCGAGCTCGGGCACGCGCCCGCGCGCGTCGTCTCGTGGCTCGACTTCTTGCGCGATCCGTCCGCGCTGGCCGACGCGCTCGCCGGGCCGGCGTGGCTACGCGTCGACTCGTTCGGCGAGAGCTTCGAAGTCGAGCGCACGCTCTTGCGCATGGGGTGGGAGGCGGCGAGGCACGTCGACGTCGAGCGGGTCGAACCGGCGTCGGTCGACGCGCTCGCCTACGAACGCGGCCGCATCCTCGCGCCGCGTCAGCTCCACCTGGGCTTCGAGCGCGGGCTCGGGCAGCTCGAAGGCGTGCTCGCGCGGCGCCCCGACGTCGTGTGCCTCAACGAGCCCGCGAGCGTGGCGCGCCTGTTCGACAAACGTGCGTGCGCCACGCTCTTCGCCGAGCTGGGCGTGCCCATGGCCCCGCCGCTGCCGGCTGCGCCGTCCCCCGACGATCTGCGCGACGCGATGACCGCGGCCGGGGTCGGGCGCGCGTTCGTCAAGCTGTCGTGCGGCTCGTCGGCGTCGTGTCTCGCGCTCTTTGCCCGAGACGCGCCGGGCGGTGAGTGGCTCTTCACCAGCATGGAGGTCGAGGGCGGCGTCAAGCGATCGGGGCACGCCCCGCGGCTCTACAACTCGCTGCGCCCGCGCAGGTACCGCGATCGCCCGACCGTCGACCACCTCTTGGCGTACCTGCTCCGCGAGGGCTCGCACGTCGAGGCGCTCGTGCCCAAGGCGCGCGTCGGCGGCTCGTACTTCGACTGTCGCGTGCTCGTGGTGGCCGGCGAGGCCGCCTTCACCGTGATGCGAAAGAGCCGGCACCCGATGACGAACCTGCACCTCGGCGGCGTCCGCGGCACGCACGAGGAGCTCCGCGCGCGGGTGGGCGACGACGCGCTGCGCGCCGCGTACGAGAGCTGCGAGCGCGTCGCCCGCGCGCACCGATGTCTGCACGTAGGCGTCGACGTGATGTTCGAGCCGAGCGGAGCGCACCGCGTGCTCGAGGCCAACGCCTTCGGCGATCTGCTGCCCAACCTCGAGCGCGACGGGCTCGGCGTCTACGCCTGGCAGGTGCGCGCGCTGACCGACGGGCGCTGGCCAGCTCAGCCGTGACGCCGTCCGTTTGACGAAGTGGCAACGGTCGCGCGCGCCCGAGCCGGTTCCGTGACGAAGCGTCGCGCGGCCTCGCGCCGCCCTCGTGTGATCTCGCTGACTTGCGGGCTCATCCGCCGTGGCACGCGGCTCGCAAAACGTCGTCTGCATGAGTCAGCACACGGCCGGAGCTCGATGCCCCCGATGCGCGCGCGCGCTCCACAAGATCCGCTCGCGGAGCGCGCCCGTACCGATGACCGATGGCTCGCACGTCGTGCGCGCCGTGTGTGTGCACGCCGACTGCGGGGCCGAGCTCGTCGTGCGACAGCCGCCGTGCGCGCTCGGTCCGCCCGAGATCACGCTCCTCTCGCACTTCGTCACGCGCCTCGACGAGCGGTCGCACCGCGCGCGCCGCGTCGTCGGTGCGATGGTGGCGGCGTGCATCTTCGCGGTCCCGACCGTGTCGGCCGCCCGCTGCCTCAGCTCGATGACGATGTACGAGGCGTCGCTCGCGTGGCTCCCGGTGCCCGTGGTGACGCTGCTCTCGGGGATCGCGCTGGGGCTGCTCGCCTTGGCCGCACTCACCGACGAGTCACAAGAGCGCCGCCTGCTCCTCGGCCTCGTCGACGGCGCGCCGCTCTGCGCCGCCGAGTCCGAGCCGTCACCGCCGCGCCCGTCGGTGCCGTCGCTCGCTCCTTATCGAACGTCTGGCCGCGAGGACTGACCCGCGACGCGTGCGATGGGCAACGCGCGTCTTGTCGCGGAGCGTGAGGCGACCGCCCTCGGCGCGGCGGGCCAGCCCGCGGGGATGCGCTCGAGCACGCCGCCCTCGAACGTGGCGCGGAGCTCGAGCCTGTCGAGGTGTACGTAGCCGATGTGGCACCCGCACGTGGCGTTCGGGCAGGGCCTCTCGCGCAGCGCGGCGTCGAACGAGCCGTCGTAGAGGTTGCCGATCACCTCGCGGACGAAGTGACATCGTCGCACGTCGCCGTCTCCGTCGACCGACACGACCGAGGCCCCCGCGCGACAGCTCGCGCCGGCGCTCGGGTGATCCGCGGCGTTGACCTCGAACAGCGGGTCCACCGCAGACAGGCGCGCGACGAGCTCGGGGGTGTAATATACATCTTGTGAGCGGCGCGCCTCGCTCTTGGCGGCGTTGACCCAAAGGTACACGGCGCGGGGCAGCGCCTCGCGCAAGAGCTCGATCTCGCGCACGTTCTCGCGCATCGCCACGACGCCGCAGCTCACGCGCGCCCCCAGGTCCACGAGGCGCGCCACCTGGGCGACGAACCGGTCTCGCGTCGTCCAGTCGGGGTGGAAGGTCGCCCAGATCCCGAGCTTGGACGCGACGCCGTCGCGCGCGAAGTCGAGGCGTGCCGAGAGGTTCGTCTGGATGGCCGCCTTGTCGACGTGCGGCATCTGCGTGAGCGCGACGAGCGCGTCTCGGTACCAGCTTCGCACGAGCCCCTCACCCCATGGCGTGAAGAGCACGCTCACGCGGTCGTTCGTGCGCGCGCCGACCCACGCCACGAAACGTTCGAGCGCGGCGCGATCTCGCGCGAGGTCGGCGCGTGAGTCCTTCTTCTTGGCGAACGGGCAATACGCGCAGGCGTAGTTGCAGCTCTCGAGCGGACCTCGGTAGAGAACGGAGAGGTCCACGCCGTTCACCGCAGGTCGAAGCCGCGCATCAGCGCCTGCACGCGATCGCTGAAGAGCCACGGGCCCACGACGTCGGAGCGCTCGAGCCCGAGCTCGGTGAGGAAGAGCACGCCGCGCTCCTCTCGCGCCACGCCGAGCCGGACGAGCTCGCCCAGGGGCAGATCCGTCGCGGCGTCGGTGCCGAAGCGTGCACGGTACCTGGCGAGGTCGAGCCCGCCGTCGACGAAGAGGCCGAGCGCCACGTGGCGGCGCCGCTGCTCGTCGCCATCGAGCTCGAAGCCGTGAGAGGCGCGCGCCAGGTCGGCGTCGGAGCTGTCGAGCCAGCGGTCGACGATGTCGAGCACGCCGCGCGCGCCCACGGCCCAGTCGCTCGCGTAGTGCAGCGCCCGCGTGTACGAGCGCGCGCCCACGCCCAGACCGACCATGCCGTCCTCTTGTACGCAGTACACGGGGCCCTCTTCGCCGGGCGCGTGCGCGGCGCGGAACATGCGCATCGAGAGCTGCTTGTATCCTGCACCTTTCAAGAAGGTCACGGCCTGTCGGTAGAGCGCGAGGCGCTCGTCGTCCCAGTCTCGCGGCCGCCGCGAGAGGGTGGTCACGGGCCGTACGTAGAGCGGGTAGAGGTAGAGCTCTTCGGCGCGGAGGGCGACCGCCTTCTCGAGCGAGGCGCGCCACGTGTCGGGCGTCTGACCGGGCAGGCCGTACATCAAATCGACGTTGAGCGTGGGCACGCCCGCGTCGCGGATCGCGTCGATGGCGCGCTCGACGTCCGCGAGGCGCTGCGGACGTTTGACCGCGGCCGACTCGGCCTCGACGAAGCTCTGCACGCCGATGCTCACCCGGTCGACGCCGCGTCGCGCGAGCAAGCGCATCTTGTCGGGCGTGCACGTCTCGGGGCTCGTCTCGACGCTCACGGGGATCGCCCGGGGAGCCACGCCGAACACCCCCTCGGCCACGTCGAGCACGCGCTCGAGCCCCGCCGGGTCGAGCAACGTGGGCGTGCCGCCGCCGATCGCCATGCGCGAGAACGCACCGGGGCCGATCTCGGCGCGCACGATCCGGGCCTGGCGCTCGAGCACGTCGAGGTAACGCGAGACGCGATCCTCTCGCGTGTCGGGCGTGGTGAAGAGGTTGCAGAAGCCGCAGCGCATCTCGCAGAACGGCACGTGCAGGTACAAGAAGAGGGCGTCCTTGCGCTCGCCGGACCACACGTCCGAGAGCGCGCGCGCCGGCGAGAGCTCGCGGTACGCCGTCTTGTGCGGGTAGCCGTAGAGGTACGCGTCGTACGGCGTGCCCGCGAGCCTCTCCTCGAGCGATCGCGTGCGCAGAGGCGCGGGCGCGGCGAGGGGAGGGGACGCGGCGGCGGTCATCGTGGGCCGAGCATAGGCGGGGCAGAGCGTCGGTTCTAGGGAGACCGGGCGTGAGGGCGGGCGCCCCATCGCGCGTCGAGCTCGGGGCTGGGGTCGGATCGCAGTGTCGCGGGTGGGAGCGATCCGGCGCAGTGCGAGCTCGCGATCTCGCGCAAAGACGCGGTGATCCTCTGTGAGCCAGTGGGCACGGGCTTTGCTGAGGCGCGGCCCCATGACGAGAACGTTCACGCGCGGTTCGATGGTGCTCCTCGCGCTCGCCCTGGGCCTTATCGCGTGCGGCGGCGCGGTCGACGATGGGTCGAGCGCGAACGGTGGTGACCCGCCGAGCGCGGCCTCTCGCGACGACGGCTCGCGAGACGAAGCGTCGTCTCGACCCTCGACGGGAGCGGCCGCTGCGCCGGGGGTGACGTGCTGCCCCCCCGATCCGAAGCCGAGCGGCAGCATGTACCTCGGCGGAGCCGCACGAGACGGCAAGTGCTCGCGCACCTACGACTTCTGGTGCTCCGAACGTTGGCGTATCGAGAAGGACGCGCTCGGTTGCCCGGTCTGGAGGTACGACGTCCGCGCGCCGGCCCCCGGCGAGAACGCGCAGTGCCAGGCGAGCACGATCTGCACGCCCGGCGCCTACGTGTTCTGTCGCTGCCCCGACGCGTCCGAAGCCACGAAGTTGTGCAACGCGGACGGCAAGTCGTTCGGGCCCTGCGGTCCTTGCGGCTGATCGCGACGCGCGCGGGCGCGGGCACACCGGCGGCGTGAAAGCGCGGCCCACGCCCCGCGATTCGGACGTACGCTTGCACGCGTCGGGCCTTCGCCCGCCTGCGTCGCGTGAACGACAAGACGATCAAGAACGGCCGCTACACCCTGTTGCGGACGCTGGGCTCCGGCTCGCAAGGCGAGACGTGGGAGGCGCGCGACGAGGGAGCCCTCGCGCGTCCCGACCCCAAGAGGCTCGCCAGCGACTTCGAGGCGTACGTCAAGCGCGCAAAGCGCGACGCCCCCGACAACCCGAGCCCGCGCGGCCTCGTCGCCGTCAAACGATTCCGCGTCGGTACGGCCAAGTCGTGGAAGGACGTCGAGTTGGCCGAGCGCGAGGCGACCACGCTCGCGACGTTGAGCCACCCGAACCTCCCCGTGTACCTCGACCACTTCGAGGAGGACGGCGCGCTCTACCTCGTGATGGAGAAGATCGAGGGCGAGAGCCTCGTGCCCGGCGAGACGAAGGGCGTCGACGTCGTGCGCATGCTCGAGGACCTCGGCGACGCGCTCCAGTACCTCCACAGTCGAACGCCGCCGATCGTGCACCGCGACGTGAAGCCGGCCAACGTGATCCGTCGCCCCGACGGCTCCTACGCGCTCGTCGACTTCGGGGCCGTGCGCCATCGGCTCGAGGCGAGCGGCGGAAGCACCGTCGTCGGGACCTTCGGGTACATGGCGCCAGAGCAGTTCCAAGGCCGCGCGTCGACGCAGTCCGACCTCTACGGTCTCGCCGCGACCGCGCTCGCCATGATGACCGGGCGTCAGCCCGAGGACCTGCCGCACACGGGCCTCGGCATCGACGTCGAGGCGTCGCTCCCTCGCGGCACGCCGCGCGCTTTGGTGAAGACGCTCGCCGCGATGCTCACGCCCGATCCCGACGCGCGCGTCGGTTCCATCGAGGAGGCCCTCACGATGCTGCGCGCGGAGGAGCCGCGAGAGGCGCCGAGCGAGCGGGCGAAGGCCCGGCGTCCGCGCGAGCCGGAGCGCCCGCGCGATCCCGAGCCCGAGCGAGGACGACGCCGAGAGCGCCGGCGCGAACGAAGAGCGCGGCGCGACGACGCGCGAAGAGCGCGACGAGCCGGGCGTCGCGGGCCGCCGATGTTCGCGCGGGTCTTCGCGATGATGGGGCTCTTCGTCGCGGCGCTCGTGGTCGGCGTCGTCGTCGGCCTGATCGTGCCCACGGTGCTCTACCTCCTGTCGATCGTCTTCGGCGCTCGCCTGCGCGTCGCCGCCGAGAACGTGCGCGCTGCACAGAAGCGGGCGGACGCCGCGATCGTGCGCGCGATCGGTCGCGTGCGGGGCACGTCCCCCGAGCTCGAGGGCGTCGTAGAGGTGCGGGTCGCCGGCGAGGGCTCGCCCGACGAAGAGCAGGCGGACCGCGTGCGCGTCGCCGACGGCCCCCCCGCCGAGCGAGGCGCGCGCGTACACGTGGATCGCGCACGAGACATCGCCGACGGGGAAGACGACGATCTCGACGACGACGAAAAAGATCGGGAGGCGAGGGTCTAGGTGTCGGCGTCTTCGTTGCCGACGCCCATGAGCCGCTCGGCCGCGGCGACGCCGCTCGTCAGCGCGCCCTCGACGCGTGAGCCGTTGACCCAGTCGCCGCACACGGCGAGGCGCGCGCTCGCGTCGTAGAGGGCGCCGCGGGGCTGCTGCATGTGGCCTTGCGCGTAGCGCCAGCGATGCGCGCGTACGCGGACGATCTCGGCGCGCTCGGCCCTCTGGTGTTGGCGGAAGAACGCGTCGGTGAGCGCGCGCGCCACCACGTCGGGCTCGTCCTCGAGGTGCGCCTCGGAACACGCCGCCGACGCGTGCAGCAGCCATCGCTCCTCGCCGCCCGCGGCATCGAAGTCGCGTCGCGAGCCCTCTCGGCCCGGCTTGCTCGCCTCGCGGGCGGCCCACGCGATCGGGCCTTCGCCGTCCTCGAAGACATCGGCGCCGAGATCGCCGACGCCGCGCGCCGTGAGCATGACCGCCCAGCACGGCGTCTGCGTCACGCGCGCGATCTCGCGCGTGAGCGCGCTGTGCGCCGCGCCGAGCAACCGGGAGGCTTGCGCGGCGGGGACCGTCACCACGACCGCGTCCGCGACGAGGGGGGCGAGCGCGCCGCCGTCGGGCCCCGTCGCAGAGATCGACCAGACTCCGTCGTCGGCGCGAGAGAGGCTCGTCACCGTGACGCCTTGCGCGACGTCGAGCCCGTTCGCGAGGTGCGCCGCCAGCGCGCCCATCGAGGGCGTCCCGACCCACCACGTCGACGGCTGACGCGGTCGTGCTCCGCCCGTCTGCGCGAGGCGCGGCGCCCACTGCGCGACGACGCCGCCCGCCTCCCACGACCCGAGGCGCTGCTGGAGCCACGCCCCGCGCGCGGTGAAGAACTGCGCGCCGTGGTCGAACGTGCCGTCGTCGTCGTGACGGCTCGTGGCGCGACCTCCCGGGCGGCGCCCCTTGTCGACCACGGTGACCGTCCAGCCGTCGTCGACGAGCGTGCGCGCGCAGGCGAGGCCAGAGAGCCCCGCCCCCACGACGACGACGCGACGGCGCACGTGCTCTTGCGCGTTCAACGCGATCTCACTTCTTGCGGAGCTCGCAGCCGGGGTTGTTCGCGAGGATCTTCTCGACGCGCGCGCGGGCTGCCGCGTTCTCGGGGCGATCGGGGAAGTTGCCCGACCCGAAGAACGCGTCGCCGCTCGCCGGGGTGTCGCGCAGCGTGAGCCACTTGAGCGTGCGAAGCCGCTCGAACGACTCGGGCAGGATCTCGAGGTACGCGCACGTGGCGAGGACGATCGACTGCAGCGGGAGATCCCCCATCTCCTCTGGCAGCTCGTGGATCGATCCGCAGTTGATCTCGAAGCGCTGCAGGTCCTTCAGCTTGCCGATCTCGGGCGAGACGCTGCAGAGGGGCGAGTACCACACGCTGATGTCCTGGATGGCCGGGGCCGTGCCCACGCCCGCCGACAGCGCCTTGAGCCCGGTGTTGTAGATCCTGAGGCTGCTCGCCTTGGTGAAGCGAGAGAGGTCCTCGGGCAGGCAGCGGAGCTTCTCTTTCTTCTCCACGGCGATGACGCCCGCGTCATCGTCGAGCTTGGCGAAGATCTTCTCGGCCGTCTCGAGGTCCTTGGCCGACGGCCGGGCACCGCCGAAGGCGAACGCGCGCTCGTCGGCGACGACGGCAGACCGCCAGGCCATGGCCGCGGGATCGAGCGCGGACTCGAGCTCGGCGAGATCGCGGCGACGTCCGAACGCGAACGCGCTCATGGCGGGCGTGAACGCGGCGTCGGCCAGCGGGTGATCGCTCGGGACCTCGAGCACCATGTGGCGTCGATCTTCGGCGGCCGTGACGCGGGGCGAGATGCTCCACGTGCCCTTCTTGCGCTCGAAGGTGCGAAAGCCCTTGGGGACGAGGGGTGCGAAGTACGGCGCAAGCTCTTTGAGGGGGAGCTCGAGCGCGACGTTCGCGCCGCGCAGCCGCGTGTCGGCGGCGTCGCCGGTCTCGACGAGCGCGACCCAGCGGGTCCAGTCGAACGAGTCGATCTCGATGTACGACGGCATGGCTCCGCGCATGGTGCCCCCGACCGGGCGCGCGAGGCAACCCGCAGGCGGGATCATGCATGCTCAGCCCCTGAGCCAGCCTCTCTCGCGCAGGGATGCATGCACGGGGAGCGCCAATTTTGGCGCGACTCAAGTGTTGCAATGGCGAGCGCGACTGCTAGGGTTTTTGGCCTGACGGTGAACGTCAGTGTTGGATTTCCGGCTCGACGGTTCGTAGTCGCCTGTTATCTGGGGGGAATCATGCGCCTCGCCTCGCCTCGCCTCGCCTCGCCTCGCCCTAGCAGTATCCTGCTTGTGTGCTTCCATTGCGGCACACAAGGACGCTGAAGCCGGTCCGTTCGTCACCATTGAGGCAGTCAACGACTACACCCAATGCAACGGGCCTTCCCTGTCCGGGTCGATTACGAATGCCGTGGGTTTTCGTGACGCGCTTGTCTATCCAGGGAACCCGGCAAACTATCAATATGGGTTTTCATTTCTAGACAGCAACGTCTGGACAACTGACTTCTATGACCCAGAAGGTACCGGCTGCGTGCCGGGCAATACAGGGTGTGGCGGCGTCGACTCGGATGATTCATACTTCGACAAGCGCGGGACAGCTTTTTCCTACTTCGCTGGGCACGGCTATCCTAGCGTAGCGGATGCTCGTTGCGATGGCGCAAACCCTCCAAACTGTCAGCCATGCGTCGCCGGCTGGCAGTGTGGAAGCGGTCTGCCTGGCGCGTGGCCACCGATTCCAAACAGCACGACACCTGGGTTTTGCCGCTATCTCCCTGGCGACCAGACGGGTACGTGTAGCTACACGAGTACGGTGGGGCGCATACTCGCACTTGGGAACTGCAGTGCTGGTCCTTCGCGAGGCGGATACGTCAACTATACCAATGGTGGGTGGGTGAACTGGGGGGAAAGTAACTGGTCGGGCGCGTGGGGTGGCGCCGGTGCCGTTGGTGGGACAAACGTTGTCGTGCTTGCCGCGTCCTTTGCGGAGATGAGCAATCGCGGGCAGGAGGTGTGGCCGTCCTTTGGCGGAATTCACATGCTCGCGAATGTCCTCGTTCACGAAGGAGACACTCGTGATGAGCCCTCGCGTGGCTTCTGGTTCGGCGTTAGCTACGCGGCGAACCCATCAGGCGCGGTGAGCGACGCTTGGATGGCTGCAGTTCCGAGTATGCCGGACGACGCTGGCGATCCATTCTCTCGCTGTAGGAACTCCTCCGGGCAGATCTACGGTGGAGGACACGGTGTCAACGGCTGCGGTGGGCACATCATCACCTCCCTTGGTGCGACGTCAGCAGAAGCGTCATCGCTGATCTTCGAAAACTGGTTTTCCGTACGTCCAGATTTCAATGATGCCAAGGGTACGGGATATTTTCATGCTAGGTGGATGTGCAATTTCGATTGCGACACCTATCCGTTTGGATACTGAAGGGGGGGGCGGGCGATGAAGCGCCTCAGTGCATTGGTAGTCGTTCTGGTCGTGAGCGCTCTCCTTGTTGCAGGTCTTCACTGTAGCGCGGGCGTCGATGAGCCGCCTCGTCAGCAGAAGCGGGGGGAAGGCGCAGGCTCTGGACTGGGCCGGCATGCGCAGCCAGTTCGTGCGGCCGGTGCCGCGCGCGCTCCCTGGCGGTTGCTCGCCGCCGGTGGACTTGGCGTTGACTCGATCGCAGGTTTCCGCCAGACGCGCGCCACGTCGCACAAGATGGCAGAGGTCGAGAAAACGGAACAGACTCCGTTCGGAGTGCGCCTTGTCGGTCCTTCACAGGCCTTCGTCGCTTGGGCCAACGGGTATTCCGAGACATCGCCCCATGCCAACGCAGCGTTGCGAGCTGGACCGTTCTATAGGTCGCCAGAGGCACACGAGGTGAGGGTGCGTGGCTATTTTGCTGGGGCGGGCTTGCCCACTGAGCAGGTTGGCCGAGCGAGCGTGACCGTGGGCGTGGACATGACTGGGCCGATGGACCGTTCCTCCGACAAACGAAGTTCTCAGGGGGTGACCACGGTTCTGCATCGGTCTGTCGACGGCGTGGAGGTTTCAGACTCATTCGCGTGGGCAAGGCTAAATACGAATGACGTGGTCGTTGCGGAGCGTATCTGGTGGCCGGAGCTGCCGGGTGATATTCGGGCGCGGATTGCGGAATTCAAGGGGGCTTTGACGGGCAATTTTCGGACGCTCCTGCCAGCGACGTTTGCGGGGAGGGACGGCGTAGTTCGGGTACACCATGCGCTTCCGCTCGGTCACCGCTGGTATGCGGCCGTCACGTGGGATGTGCTTGACCAAACGACGGTGCGCCACTTCGATATCACCGGGCAGGAGGTGACAATGACAAGCTGGGATGACCCGGTTGGGGACGCGAGGCCATGAGGGCGAGAGGAATCATCGGTCTCGTGCTCGGCGGGGTTCTTCTGCTCCCTGCATGCACGAGTTCCGACCAGAGTCAGCCGGCAGGAACTGCGGTCACCCAAGGCTCTTGCTCTACCGGCGCTCCGCGCACGTGGGAGTCGATCGTCGCTCAGTTTGCCATCGAGGACGTGCCGGCAAGCGGTCGACCCCTCTGCGTCCCTCGCTGCGGGGGCAGCATCATCCAAGGCGACGTCTTCTTGGGCGTGGAATCCGTGCCCAGCGGTGCCTGCGAAGCGTCGGAGCCCGAGTGCGCGTTCGCACTCCAAGTGCAGTGCTGCGGTACCGGAACTGGACCGCGCAGCGGCGTGGTCTGTCGCTGCGCTGCCGGCACGTGGTCCTGCTCGTGGATCAAGAGCTCGCTGGGCGCGGGGACTTGCGGCGCGTGCAACGCCGATGGCGGAGCCCCGGAGGCCGGCGGTCCCCCTTAGCGCGTGTGGCGCTCGCGTTCCGCCTTGTCGCATGCACGCGCAGCCGCGCTCAACGTCTCCCGCTCAACCCGACCACGAACTCTCCGTACGGCACGTCCCACACCACGGGGTGCGCGAGGCGGTGCCCCTCGTAGCCGTCCTCTCCGTACGCGGTGCCGTGGTCGGAGCACACGATCACGAACGCGGGTCCCCGCTGCTCGAGCGCGTCGAAGAGCGGCCCCATCGCGCCGTCGACGTACTCGAGCGCCGCCGCGTGCGACGCGCGCGAGTCTTCGGTCGCGCCCTCGAGGTACATGCGGTTGGGCTGGTGCAGCGCCGACACGTTGACGAAGAGGAACACGCGGCGCTCGCGCGGGATCTCGGCGAGGCGCCGCGTCGCGATCGCGACCTGGTGCTCGGTCGAACGGGGATCGCGCACGCCGAGCTCGGGCGACCAGTGGCTCTCGTCGAAGAGCGACGGCATCACGCACCCCAGCGGGTTCTGCTTGTTGAAGAACCCCACGCCGCCGATGCAGATGGTGTGGTGCCCGCGCGCGCGCAGGCCCGTGACGATGTCGGGCGCGTCGAGCGCGAGCGTCTCGGGCGACGTGGTCTCGCTGCCCTCGAAGCGGAGCGCGAAGCGCCGCGGGTGCTTCCCCGGCCGCGCCGGCGTGGGCAGGAACCCCGCGAAGAAGGCCTGGTGGGCCGCCAGCGTGAACGAGCCGGGGGTGTGCCGCCGCTCCCACGGGCCCACGCGCCCCGTCAGGTTGGGCGTGCGCCCGGCCTCGGCCAGCTCGGCCGCGACGTCGTAGCGGAGCGTGTCGAGCGTGATGAGCACCAGATCGTGCGTCGCCGCGATTTCGTTCATGTCGGCTGAAAAATGGGGCGGATTCACGGTGGTGCGATCACGATCCACCCCATCGACGCTTGGCGCAAGCGCAGCTTTGGTGCAATTCTTCACGACAATGAAGCTCGCTCGGTTGCTTCCCGTGACGCTCGTCTGCCTTTTTGCCGTGGCTCTCTCCGCTCCCGGGTGCGGAGGCGACGATCCCAGCGGCGACCCGTTCCCGTTCGACGGTGGGAGAACCGACGGCGGAGGTCCCGGCGGCGACGGCATATGCCTGCTCAACAACTGCGACACCGATCGCGAGTGCGCCGACTGCACGGGCGACCGCACCGTCTGCAACCAGAAGGAGCACCGGTGCATCGCGTGCGGCGCGGCCGCCGGCGGCAAGGGGTGCAAGTCGGGGCAGCAGTGCACCAAGTACGGCGACTGCGTCCCCAACGGCGTCAAGTGCGACGAGGACGCCAACGGGGTTCCGACGGGCACGTGCCGCACGACGGCCGACTGCGCAGCGTGCGGCCCCAAGTTCCGCGTGTGCGACACGGCGACGTCGAAGTGCGTGGGCTGCCTGCCCAACGTCGACCAGACCAACTGCCAGTCGACCGACGTGTGCAAGGGCAACGCGTGCGTGCCGGCGTGCCCCAACGACTGCAAGGTCGACGGCGACTGCGACCAGTGCGGCGTGCCCGGCAAGGAGGCGCACGCCTGCAACAACCACATCTGCTCGCAGTGCTCACCCACGAAGCCCTGCGCCAACGGCGACGCCTGTGACTTCGTGCACGGCGTCTGCAAGAAGCAGTGCGGTACCGGCGCGCGCGGCGCCGAGAAGCTCTGCACGGTCGACGGCAACTGCGCCGGCTGCCAGGGCACGACCAAGTGCAAGCTCCCGGTCAACGGCGGCGAGGGCACGTGCGTCGCGCCCGTCAACGGCTGCTCCGACATCGGCAAGAGCGTCGTCGTCCTGCCCGAGCCGTTCAGCCGCTTCACCAACACGTGCTCCAACGACAACGACTGCGCCAACGTGAGCGCCGACGTGAACGTCGGCAAGATCGTGCGTGACGTCACCGGGATCGGCGGCATCAAGGACGCCAACGTGTCGTACGCGATGCACGCGTGCGCGTCGGTCGAGGTGCTCGACAAGAGCTGCGGCGTCTGCGTGCCCTGCAAGCAGGACACCGACTGCCAGGACATCGACGTGGTCAAGCTCGCCGGCGACGCGTTCGGCCCGCTCGGCAGCGTCGGCGCGGCCATCTTGCTCGACAAGGCCTTCGGGCCCAACGACCGCAAGATCCACATGTACTGCGAGAACGTCGCGGGCGACTACGGCGCGTGCCTGCCGTGCCCGAGCATCCTCTCGCGCTGCGGCAAGGGCGGCGGCGATCCGCTCCCGACCGACGGCCCGTGCCACGACGAGTGCACCGAGGGCGCGTCGATGGGCCTCAACTGCGGCGCCTGCGTCGCCGAGGTCTGCGCCAAGGACAGCTACTGCTGCCTCAAGGAGTGGGACCTGCAGTGCAAGAGGGACGTCGACCTCTACTGCACCCGCAAGACCTGCTCGCCCGACACGTGCGAGTTCCGCGAGGCCAAGTGGTACTGCTTCGACGACCGCGCCAAGGGCGGCTACCGCTGCGAAGGCAACGGCGCGCTGCAGGTGGCCGAGGGCCGTCAGTGCGCGGCGGGCACGTTCTGCCGCCGCGAGGACAACGCGGCCCCCAAGTCGCCGGCCATCCTTTGCACCAGCGCCAACGAGCCGGGGTGCGACGCGCAGAACATCGGCAAGCCCAAGTGCTTCCCGACGCCCTGAGCCTCGGCTAGCGTCCGCGGCGCATGAGCGCCGACTTCGATCCCAACGCAGCGTCGTCCTCTGACTCGGGGGTCTTCGGCCTCCCGCACGGCGTGGACGACGCCGCCGTCGTGCTCGTCCCGGTCCCGTGGGAGGTCACCACGTCGTACGGCGGGGGCACGTCCGAGGGGCCGCGCGCCATCCTCGCGGCGAGCCGGCAGGTCGACCTCTTCGATCTCGACGTGGAGCGGCCGTACGAGGCGGGCATCGTCATGCTCGACGAGCCGGCCGAGGTGCGCCGCTGGAACGCCGAGGGCAAGGCGCTCGCGCAGCCCATCATCGACGCCGGCGGCGCGGGGAACGAGCACGCGGGCGCCCTGGCCAAGGTCGACGCGCTCGGGCGCGATCTCGACGCGTGGGTGCGCGCGACCGCGCTCGAGCACATGCGCCGGGAGAAGATCGTGGGCGTCGTGGGCGGTGACCACTCGGTCCCGTTCGGCGCCATCGCCGCCGCCGCAGACCACCACGGCCCCCTCGGCGTGCTGCACTTCGACGCGCACTCCGACACGCGCCGCGCGTACGAAGGCTTCGCGCGGTCGCACGCCTCGATCATGTTCAACGTCCTCGAGGAGATCCCGCGTGTCTCGCGCCTCGTGCAGGTCGGCATCCGCGACGTGTGCGAAGAGGAGATCGCCTACACGCGGGCCGCGGGCGATCGCGTGCGCACCTTCTTCGACCGCGACCTCGCCCGTCGCAAGCAAGACGGCGAGCCGTTCGGCGCCGTCGCCCGCGAGATCGCGGCGGCGTTGCCCGAGCGCGTCTGGGTCTCGTTCGACATCGACGGCCTCGACCCCAGGCTCTGCCCGCACACCGGCACGCCGGTCCCGGGCGGCCTCGACTTCTGGGAGGCCGTGCGCGTGCTGCGCGAGGTGTGCGCGGCGGGCAAGCGCATCGTCGGCTTCGATCTCAACGAGGTCGCGCCGAACCTCGCCGATCCGGGCGACGAGTGGGACGGCAACGTGGGCGCGCGCCTGCTCTACAAGCTGGTCGGCTTCACGCTCGCGAGCCAGGGGCGGGCGCGTCTGCTCCCGTGACGGAGGCGCGACCGGCGCCTCACTTCATGCACGTCTCCCACTCGCTCGTCGTCGCGGCGCCCATCGCGCAGTCGTACTGGCTCTTGCTCGGCGGGTTGCCCGAGCACGGATCGCCCTTCATGCCGCGCGCCTGCTCCTTGGCCTGACGGATCAGCTCGGGCGTGACGCCGGCGAGGCGCGCGTCGGACCCGATCGCCAGATCGAGGTACTTGTCGAACGCCGCCGAGCACTGGGCCTTGGTCGCGCGCGGTCCGCCGCGGTTCGGCTTCTTCTTCGCGCCCGCGGCGGGCTTGTCGCCGTCTGCGTCGTCGGTCTGCGCGAGGGGCGTGGTGAGGGGCTCGGTCTTCGCTTCTTTCGGCCCCTCGTCCTTCTTGGCTTCCTTCGCCGTCTGCACGTCGGGGTCGGTGCCGCTGTTGGCCGGCACCTCCTCGGTGTCCTCGCTCTTGGCGGTCTTGGGCTCCGGGGGTGGCGCGCAGGCGGCCATGCAGGCGGCAGACAAGAGTGAGAGCGCGAGCGCAGTGCGGCACGTGACGACCATGTCCACACGCTACCATGACGGGCGGTTGACGCTCTCTCTGGACCATGCAACACTTCATGAAACGGTGAATTGATGGCGCGCGCCAAGACGACCGCTGCAGACATCCCCCAGGCCTCCGCCGCACGCACGCGGTCGAACGGCGCCGCCTCGCGCGCGGCCGATCGGCACCGCGACGGCGACCGCTGCGGGCCCGAGGAGCACGCCCGACGCCTCCGCACGTCGCACGTGTCGGACGAGCAGCTCGAGCGCACCGCGGCGCTCTTCCGCGCGGCGGGCGACGTGTCGCGCCTCAAGCTGCTCGATCGCCTCTGCGACGGCGAGTGGTGCGTGACCGAGCTCGCCGACGCGGCGGGCTCGGGTCTGTCGACGGTGTCGCAGCAGCTGCGGCTGTTGCGCGCCGAGCGCATCGTCACGCGGCGCCGCGCGGGCAAGCACATCTTCTACTCGCTCGCCGACGCGCACGTCATCGACCTGATCCGCACGGCGATCGAGCACGCCGGCGAGCCGCACCGTCACGAGCACGAAGCGGCAGACGAAGACTGAGCCTGCACGACAACAGAGAGAGGAACCGAGATGAGCGATCACAAGGCGCACGAGGGTCACGAGGGGCACGTTCACGGGGCCGACTGCGGTCACAAGGCCATCGAGCACGCGGGGCACGTCGACTACCTGCACGACGGGCACCTGCACCACACGCACGGCGATCACGTCGACGAGCACACCCTCGAGGTCGGCGGTAAGAACCCGGCCGACTGCACGCCTTCACACGCGTGCGGCGCGCACGACGGCGCGCACACGCACGGCCCCGGCTGCGGCCACGACGCGGTGCCGCACGGAGACCACACCGACTACCTCGTCGACGGCCACCTGCACCACGCGCACGGCGGTCACTGCGACGATCACGGCCCGGTCGTCGTCAAGTAGCTCCGCTCATGCGCCGTTAGCCCGAGCGCCGGCTGAGGATCTCTCCGTCGACGAGCACCAGCTCGGGGCCCGCGTCACGCGCGAGGCGCGGGCCCGACGCGTCGCCCTGCGCGGCGCGCACCGGGCGGCGGTCGACACGCAGCAGGCTACCCTCGGTGACCTCGCGCCACGGCTCGTCGGTGACCTGCTCCGAGGCCACGAAGATGGCGCGGCGGCGCTGCGTCCACTCGGTCGTGAGCTCCGCGTCGATCGCGATGCGCCGCTCCGACCGCACCTCGTCGCGCGGCCCGCGCGCGAGCACGAAGAGCGACCGGCCGAAGCGGTGCGCGAGCAACATCTCGCCGTCCGAGAACAAGAAGTTGAACGCGCCGACGGCCAGCACGCGCAGCTCCTCGGCAAGCTCGCCCGTCACGCGACAGACCGCGTCGCGTCGCGCGGCCTCGTCGGCGTCGGTCGCCGCCCGATCGGGCGTGAGGCCCTCGGCGTCGAGCGCCGTGAGGAGCGCGGCGAACAGCAGCTCGCTGTCGGTGTCGCCCTCGACCTCGGCCAGGCGCGCGGCGGACGTGCGCCTGCGCACCGCGTCGGTGTCCTTGATGGTGCCGTTGTGACAGAACGCCCACCGCCCGCGCGCGAACGGGTGTGAGTTCTCGAGCCGCGTCGGTCCGACGGTCTTCTGGCGCACGTGCGCGAGCAGCAGCTGGCCGTGGAGCTGCCCGGCGATCTGGGCGAAGCGCGGACAGTGCGCCGCGCGATCGGTGCCGCGGTCGAGCTGCCACCGCCCCGCGTCGTCGTCGTACGCGGCCAGACCCCAGCCGTCGGGGTGCTCGTGCGAGAGGTGAGCGAGGCTTCGAGGGGCCTCGCGCAGCGTGAGCGCGAAGCGCGTGGGCTCGGATGCGACGACCGCGAGGAACCTACACACGTAAGTCCCTCCAGTATGAACGAACCGCCCATTGTCGTCGAGTTCCGGAGACTTACGGCGCGCCCCATGCGCGTCTCGGCGACTTTGTAGGGCGGCGCAGGGCCCTGTCGGAGGGTAGACTACGCGCTGGGGTCCACTAGAAAGAGGCAGCATGCGCAGTCCCGTTTTTCCTTCGCTCGTCTTGGTCTCGACCGCCCTCGTCGCCACGTCCTTCGCCTGCAGCTCCAGCCGTGAGTCGGGCTTCGAGGACGGCAGCAGCTCCGGCAGCAGCGGCACCAGCAGCGGGTCGAGCGGCTTCGGCGGGACCGACGGCGGCGGATCGTCGGGCGGGCTGCCCTGCATCCCCGATCCCAAGAACGCCGAGATCCCAGGCAACGGCTGCGACGACGACGGCGACGGCGTGGTCGACAACGCCCCGAGCTGCGACGACTCGCTCGCCGAGGCCGGCTCGGCCGAGGAGTTCGCGCGCGCCCTCGGCATCTGCACCAAGGCGTCCGACAAGGGCTACGGCCTCGTCTCGGCCACCTTCACGCGCGGGTACAACGACACGGGGGCGCCCAAGGCCGAGCAGCACGGCGTCCTCCCCAAGTTCGGAAACGTCATCGTGCCGCGCGAGGGCAAGCGCATCGGCGTGCTCTCCACCGGCTACGCCAAGGAATTCAACGGGAACGGCCAGCAGCCGTTCGGCGGGGTGCTCTGCACGAACCCGCCGTGCGACCTCTTCAATCCTCCGCAGATCAACGGCAAGGACTGGTGGGGCCCGATTGGCGCGCCCAAGTTCACCCTCCCGCCCGACTATCCAAAGCCCGCGGGCAACTGCCCGATCAACAAGACCGTCAAAGACGTCATCAACCTCAAGCTCGAGCTCAAGGCCCCGCAGAACGCGAAGGGCATCAAGTTCGACTTCAACTTCTACTCGGGCGAGTGGCCGGCCTACATCTGCTCCGACTTCAACGACGGGTTCATCGCGTACCTCAAGGCGAAGGGCTTCAACAACGGCACGGCCGACAACATCTCGTTCGACAAGGACAAGAACCCCGTCAGCGTCAACAACGGCTTCTTCGACCGTTGTACCCCCGCGGTCAAGACGGGCTGCGCTGGCAAGACGCAGAAGGACTCGGTGTGCCCCGGCGGCGTCGCCGAGCTCGAGGGCACGGGCTTCGGCCAGAACGGCAAGTGGTGCGACGCGTTCGACCCGCCGCAGGGTGGTCCCCAGCAGTCGACCAACGGCGGCGCGACGGGCTGGCTCCAGTCGCAGGCGCCGGTCGAGCCGGGTGAGACGTTCACGCTCGAGTTCATCATCTGGGACACGGGCGACGGCGTGCTCGACTCGAGCGTGCTCCTCGACAACTTCCAGTGGGCCGAGGGCGCCGTCACGACCGGCACCGTGCGCCCGCCGCGCTGATCGCTCACCCGCTCGCGCGAAGGCTCGACGCGAGGAACCTGACGACCCCTCCGGCCTCGCGAATGCTCGCGAGGACCCGGACGGCCGCGTCGAGCGCCTTTGCGTTGGGCTCGAAGCGCCAGCGCAGCGACGCCGTCTGCGCGCGCGGGTCGACCACCAAGGTGGGGATGTCGTAGCGCGCGAGCGCCATGAGCTGCGCGCGCACCTGCGGCGGGAGCAGCCGCTCGACCGCGTCCTTGGTCGACTCGACGAAGAAGAGGCCGTCGAACGAGTCGTCGCCCACGTCGACCTCGCGCTTGACCCCGAGCACCTTGCCGAACGCGTGGAGCATCGTCTCGTGGCGCAGCGACAGCGGTGGCGTGGCGCGCGAGATGCTCGTGACGAGGTGGAGCGCGACGTCGACGACGTTCCCGTTGTTGTCGCTGATCACCTGACCGCGCAGCGCGAACGGCGCGTCGCGATCACGAAAACGCGCCAGCATGGCGCCGCGACGCGGGGCCATGATCTCCGCGGCGCGGTCGCGCTCGCGCACGGCGGCCTCGAAGAGTCGCTCGGCCTGGTGCGCGCCCTCGGCGTCGAAGCGCAGGGCCCACGGCCGCGGGCGGATGTCGGGCGGATCGGCCACGTCGGCGGGCACCTCTCGCCACTCTTCTTCGACCGCGGGCAGCTGGCGGATGAGCGCGTCGAGCTTGCTCGCGTACTGCGACAGGGCGCCCTCGGCCGCGGCGAGCTCGTCGAGCGACGTCGCGTCGATCTTGCCCACAGACGCCTTGAGCCGCGCGAGGTGCGCGCGTACCTCGGCGTCGAGGCTCTCCCAGAACGCGTCGGTCACCTCGGCCTCGCGGTCGCGGATGCGCGCCTCGAGCTCTCTCAGCCGTGCGCGGATGCCCAGGTGCGCGTCGCGGTAGAGGCCAGTGGGCATCTCTCTACTTTGCGGAGGGCGCGGCGTCCGCGCAAGGTGTGGTCGGTCGACGGGCCGCGTCGCCTTCTCGCCCGCGCGGCACGGGTGTATGACGCGGCCATGGCGCACTCTGCTCGCTTTCTCAAAATCTGTGACGAGTCTCGCGCTCGCATCCGCGAGGTCACGGTCGACCAGGTCAAGGCGCGGCTCGCCGCGGGAGAGACCTTCTACCTCGTCGACACTCGCGAGGACCGCGAGGTCGAGGCCGGCCGCATCAAGGGCGCCATGCACATCGGCAAGGGCGTGATCGAGCGCGACATCGAGGCCGCGATCCCCGACCTCGACGCGGACATCGTCCTCTACTGCGGCGGAGGCTTCCGTTCGGCCCTCGCCGCCGAGAGCCTGCAGAAGATGGGCTACACCCGCGTCGCCTCGATGGACGGCGGCTTCCGCGGCTGGAAGGCCGCGGACGGCCCCACGGAGTGATCATGTCCGACCGCGCGCTCGATCAAGTCCGCGAGGCGATCGGCGCCGACGCCGTGACCACAGACCCGGCGGAGCTCGCCGAGGTCGGCCGCGACTGGACGCGCGTGTACGCGCCGTCCCCGTCGGCGGCGGTGTTCCCGCGGTCGACGGCCGACGTCGCCAAGGTGCTCGCGATCGCGTCCAAAGAGGGCGTCGCCGTCGTGCCCTCGGGCGGGCGCACCGGCCTCGCGGGGGGCGCCGTGGCCGCGCGCGGCGAGCTCGTGCTCTCGCTCTCGCGCATGCGAAGGATGTGGGAGGTCGACAAGCTCGGCGGCACCGTGCACGTCGAGGCGGGCGCCGTCACGGAGGCCGTGCACCAGCACTGCGAGGCGGCGGGGTTCGTCTGGCCGGTCGACTTCGCGTCCAAGGGGTCGAGCACGATCGGCGGCAACATCGCGACGAACGCCGGCGGCGTGAAGGTCATCCGCTACGGGCTCACGCGCCAGTGGGTGCTCGGCCTCGTCGTGGTGCTCGCGAGCGGCGAGGTGCTCGAGCTGGGGGGCGCGCTCGAGAAGAACAACACCGGCGCCGACCTCAGGCAGCTGTTCATCGGCAGCGAGGGCACGCTCGGCATCGTCACCGAGGCCACGCTCAAGCTCACGCCGACCCCGCGCGCCCACGGCGTCGCGCTCTTCGCGCTCGACGGCCTGCCCGCCGTGCTCGAGCTCTTTCGGCGCGCCCGCTCGGGGCCGATGCCGCTGTCGGCCTACGAGATGTTCTCGCAGCCGTGCGTCGATCGGCTCTTGCGCCACCGCAAGCTGCGCGCGCCCTTCGACGCCCCCGCGCCGTACTACGCGCTCGTCGAGGTCGAGCTCGACGGGGAGGCGGCGAGCCAAGAGCGCTTCGAGACGTGGGCCGCCGGCTTGCTCGAGGAGGGCCTCGCGCTCGACGGCACGCTCGCCCAGCACGCGTCGCAGGCGCGCGATCTCTGGGCGCTGCGCGAGGGAATCAGCGAGAGCCTCTCGGCCACCGGACTGCCGCACAAGAACGACGTCGCGCTCCCCATCGCGGCGCTCGACGGCTTCTGCCGTGAGCTGTTCGGCGTCTTCGCCGACCGGTACCCGAGCTGGGAGATCTGCGTCTTCGGCCACGTGGGCGACGGCAACCTGCACCTCAACGTGATGAAGCCCGACGACATGGAGAAGGCCGAGTTCCTCGCCAAGACGTCGAGCGCCGACCACGCCATCTTCGAGCTCGTCCGGCGACACGGCGGGAGCATCTCGGCCGAGCACGGCATCGGTCTGCTCAAGAAGCCCTACCTCGCATACTCGCGCAGTGAGGCGGAGCTGTCGGCGATGCGCGTCATCAAGCGCGCGCTCGACCCACGCAACATCTTGAACCCCGGGAAGATACTAGATGTATAGCGCATGCAATGGGGGAGGGGCGCGGCGGTGATCTCGGGGCTCTCGCGCGCGACGGCGGCCTTCGGGCTCGCGGTGCTCCTCGCCGGCGCGTGCAGCAGCGAGCCCACCGCTCCCGAGCGCTTTCCCGTGGCTCCCGCCCCGCCGTCGCCGCACGCGGCGCTCACCGCGACGCTCCGCGACGAGGCCGCGGGGCTCGGCTTCTTCGAGGGAGACTGGCTCGAGGACTACGGCGACGCGCCCTTCTACGGGCTCGCGCACCACACGCGCGCCGCGGCGGGTCCGTCGGCCCGCCCCGAGGACGCCGCGCGCCGCGACGCGTCTCTGGCCCGCGCCCGCCGGGTGATCGCCGGCAGCCTGCTCGACGGCGATCTGCAAGAGATGGTGATGAGCGGCCTGGGCCTCGTGGAGCACGTGGCCGCGACGGGCGATCGGGCCGACTTGCCGCTCCTCGACGACTTCGTCGATCGCCTCGACCGCCTCGCGGGATCGTTCGGCTACTACCTCGACCTGAGCCCCGACACGAGCTGGGCGCTGCGCACGTACGGCCCCACGGCCATCTCCGCGCTCATCGGCCTGCTCAACGCCGAGTACGCGCTCTCTGTGGGGGGCCCGCGCGCCGCAGAGCGCCTCGAGTGGGCCAAGGAGCTCGAGCGCCGCACCACCGAGCGCGCGTTCGGTGACATCGACGCGGGCGTCAAGAGCGTGCGCGCGTATCGTTTCTCGCCGTCGCGCGGTGAGCTCTTCTTGTACCCCAACATCGCCATGCTGGCGCTCGAGGCGCGCCTCTATCGCCTGACGAAAGACGAGCTCTACCGCGTGACCGCGCGGAGCGTCTTCTCGTCGATCCAGCCGCTCAAGCTCTCCGACGCGCCGGCGCGGTATCGCTCGCCGTACAGCGCCGCCGAGATGGGCGCCAAGACGAACGACTACGCGACGCTCTCGAGCCAGAACTACCTCGCCCTCGCGCTGCTCTTGCTCTTCGAGATCACGGGCGAGGCGCGGTTCGTCGCCGAGGCCGATCGCGTCATCGACGGGATCGCCGCCATGCGCGGGCGGTGGTGCGTGTCGCACGTGCACGACGCCAAGGCCTGCACGCCGGCGTGTCTCGCGCCGTCGGTCTGCGCGCCGTCGGGCGGCAAAGGCGTGTGCGGAGACGACCGCTGTCAGGAGGGCATCCTCCACCACGTCATCGACGGGCGTCTCGCGCTCCCGACCGACGCGAGCTTCTTCTGCGCGGGGTGCAACCTGCAGACGCTCTGGGTGCTGGGCTACCGCGACCGGCTCTCGGCCGCCGCGCCCTGAGAGGCGGCCCCGCGCGCGCCGCGGGGCTTGCTAGTAGAGGATGCGCGTCTTGATCGACGCGGGCAGCGCCGCGATGGCCGTGTTGACGTCACCGGCGACCTCCTTGTCGAGGTCCATGATGAGGTAGCCGATGTTGGGGTCGGTCGAGAGCACCTGCCCCATGATGTTGGCGCTCTTCTCGGAGACGATCTTGTTGATGTCGCTGAGCACGCCGGGCACGTTCTTGTGCACGTTGAGCACGCGGTGCGTCTCGCGCTTGGGCGGCAGCTCGATCTGAGGAAAGTTCACCGCGCCCGTCGTCGCGCCGGCGTTGGTGAGGCGGATGAGCGACGTGCCCACCTCGCGACCGATGTTGGCCTGCGCCTCGAGCGTGGAGCCGCCGATGTGCGGCGTCAGGATGACGTTGGGCAGGCCCTGGAGCGGCGTCTTGAAGTCGTCGGTGTTCCCCTCGGGCTCCTCGGGGTAGACGTCGATGGCCGCGCCGCCGATGTGCTTGGCCTTGAGCGCGTCGGCCAGCGCCGCGATGTCGACGACCGACCCGCGGCTCAGGTTGAGCAGGCACGCGCCCTTCTTCATCGCGGCGAGCTCGGCCTTGCCGATCATCATGCGCGTCTCGGGCGTCTCGGGCACGTGCAGCGTGACGAAGTCGGCCTCGTCGAACAGCTCGTCGAGCGAGCCCACGGCGCGGTTGTTCCCCATGGGGAGCGTCGTGCGGATGTCGTACGACACGACGCGCATGCCCATGTTCTCGGCGAGCACGCCCACCTGCGAGCCGATGTGCCCGTAGCCGATGATGCCCACCGTCTTGCCGCGCACCTCGAACGAGCCGGCCGCCGTCTTGCGCCACTTGCCCTCGTGGATCTCGCGCGAGCGATCCCCGAGGTGGCGCGAGAGCGCGACGATCTCGGAGATGACGAGCTCGGCGACGCTGCGCGTGTTGCTGAACGGCGAGTTGAAGACGGGGATCCCGAGGCGGTTGGCGGTCTCGAGGTCGATCTGGTTGGTGCCGATGCAGAACGCGCCGACGCCGAGCAGGTTCTTTCCGGCCTCGAGCACGCGCGCGGTGAGGCGTGTCTTGCTGCGGATGCCGATGAGGTCGAACTTGCCGACGCGCGCGCAGAGCTCGTCCTCGCTGAGCGCACCGGGCACGGACTCGACCTGGAAGCCCTCGGTCGCGAAGAGCTCGTGGGCGGTGGCGTGGATGCTCTCGAGGAGGAGGACCTTGATCTCGCCCTTGGGGAACGCGCGCGGCGGCTGCTGGCTCATCGTTTCGCTGAGTTAGCACCGTTTGCGGCGCGATGGGGCGCGAGCCACCTGGTGACTACATGAGCCTACGTCACCCTACAGATCGGGCCGCGCGCCCGCGCTCGACCGAGCGTCGCGGCGCTCAGAACTGGAACGGGTGGTTCGCCTGCACCACGCCGGGGCTCAGCGTCCCGCTCGGCCCCTCGTACTTGTCGGCGGGGTTGCCGAACGCGGCGATGCCGCCCGCCACGAGCCCACCGGCGACGACCGCGCCGCCCGCGATCCAGGCCCACAGCGGCAAGCCCTTCGAAGGCTCGGGCTGCAAGGTCACGGGCACCTCGCGCGTCTGCTTGTCTTGGATGTAGAGCTCCGACTGGTACGGGACCATCTTGGGCGCCGTGACGCGGAGCGAGTGACCGCCGCTCGCGAGCGTCGTCGTGTACGTGCCCGTGCCCACGACCTTGCCGTCGATGTAGATCGTGCTGTCGGCCGGGGCCCGCACGATGAGCTTGCCCTCGTGGACGATCTTCACGAGGCTCACGTCGACGGCGATCTCCGCGGCGCCGCCCACGGCGACCTCCTTGGTGTACGGCTCGAACTCCGCCTTGGTGATCTGCACGCGGCGCGTGCCGATGTCGACGGTGACCGGCTCGACGGGCGTGTCGCCGATCACCTCGTCGTCGACCTTGACGCTCGCGCCGGGCTCGTTGACGCGCAGGCGCAGCTTCGCCGTGAGCGGCTCGATGACCTTGATGAGCTCGGCCGCGTCGTTCTTGTCTTCTTCTGTGAGGAGCGCGCCGCCCTCTGCTTGGTAGCGGCGCACGAGCGCGAGCGCCTTGGCGTAGTGGCGCAGGTTCTTCTCGCACGCCGCCATGTTCCACAAGAGCCGCGCGTCTTTGGACTTGTCGTACGACGCGCCGAACTTCACGAGCGCGCCGGCGAAGTCGCCGTCGCCGTAGAGGAGCTTGCCCGAGTCGTAGTCGGCCTTCGCGTCGCCGGTCAGCGTATCGGCGAGCGCTGGGATCGCCGGCGCGGCCGGTGCGGAGGGCTCTGCGCCGTCGGCGGGCTTGTCGGCGGCGGCCTCGACGGGCTTGTCGCCCGGCTTCGGGGCGGGCTTGGCAGGAGCGGGCTTGGCCGGCGCCGGCTTGGCGGGCTGCTGCGCGAGCGCAGGGCTCGCCGTCACGGTGAGGCCGAGAGAGAGGCAGACGGCGGCGAGGGTGGCGCGGAGGTTCATCGGGCTCCTACTTGAGTTTGACCTTCAGCGGATTGGTCGTCGGGGTCGGCGCGGGCGCGACCGACGGAGGGGGAGGCGGAGGCGGTGCGGCGCTCTTCACCGGCGGGATCGCGGGCGGTGGCTTCTTGTGCGTCGAGGTGTGGGTCGCGGGCGCGCGCAGAGCTGCGCTCGCGGCGGCGGACGCGATCGGGGCGGGCGCCTCCGTCGCCGAGGCAGGCGTCGACGGCTCGGGCTGCGCCGCAGACGGCGCGGTCGCGAGAGGGGCCACGCTGGCGCTGGGCAGCGGGTCGGCGCTCGGTTCGGGCACTTGCACGACGCCGCCCGTCGGCGAGGTGGGCGTGCGCGAGGCGACGACGGCCGCGCCGCCGCCTCCGAGCACGACCAGCGCGACGCCCGCGATCATCCATGTAGGTACACCCTTTTTGGCGGGGACCTCGGGCGGCGGCGTGTTGGTCAGCGCGAGCGACGTGGCCACGGCGGGCGCGGCCGCGGGGGGGTCGGCGGTCGCGCGCGTCGTCGAAGGGGCGGGGAGGGCCGCGGTCCTGGCGGCGGGGG
>JAGQJA010000270.1 GCA_020430845.1 Myxococcales bacterium | reverse complement strand
GCATCGCGCTCGAGCCCTTCTGGCCGACGGTGAAGGCCTCCTCGGCCTCACCGACCTCGGAGCGCTGCCAGTGACGCACGTTGGTCGCGAAGCGCTCGATGCCCGCGGCGACGATCGCGAACGCGCAGAACGCCTCGGCGTGGCGATCGCGCGGGACGACCTGCGTGCTGACCGTCTCGGGCTCGAGGCCGAGGGCCGCGAGCGTGCGCTTCTCGATCTCGGGGGTGACGTGGGCGTAGGTGCCCACGGCGCCGGCGATCTTGCCGTAGGCGATGCGCGCGCGCGCCGCGGCCAGGCGCTCTCGTCCGCGCACGATCTCGGCGTGGTGGCCGGCGAGCGCGAGCCCGAACGTGACCGGCTCGGCGTGGATGCCGTGGCTGCGCCCGATCATCGGCGTCTTTGCGTGCTCCCTCGCGCGCCTGGCGAGCGCCTCGGCGAGCGCGTCGGCGCGCCGGGTGAGGTCGTCGAGCGCGTCGCGCATGAGCATCGCGAACGACGTGTCGAGCACGTCGCTCGACGTGAGCCCGCGGTGAAGCCAGCGCGCGGCGGGGCCGACGCGCTCCTCGACGTGGGTGAGGAACGCGATGACGTCGTGCTTGACCGTGCGCTCGATCTCCTCGATGCGCGCGGCGTCGAGCTGCACCTCCTTTGCGCGGATCTCGGCGGCCGTGCCGGCGGGGACGAGACCCGCCTCTTCCATCGCGTCGCACGCGGCGAGCTCGACTTCGAGCCACGCGCGGTAACGACGCGGCGCTGACCACAGCTCCGAATAGAAGGCTGGTGTGTATCGCGGGATCATCGGGCGCGTGTATGCCACGCGCCGCGTCAGTCGTACAGGCGTCGCGCCGAGCGCTCGAGCTCGACGAGCAGCGGCGCGGGCGCGAACCGGTGGCCGCGCGTCTGCTCGAGCCAACGGCAACGTCGCAGGAGCTCCGTCGCGCCGAGCGAGTGCACGTAAGTGAGCGGTCCTCCTCGAAAATTCGGGAAACCCAGCGCGAGCACGGCGCACACGTCTGCGTCCTCGGCGCGCGACACGACGCCCTCTTCGAGGCAGCGCAGCGCCTCTTGCACCATCGGCAGCACGCACCGCATCTGGATCTCTTCGCGCGTGGGCGCGGCGTTCGGCTCCGCGCGCCGGAGCGCCGCGTACACGGTGTCGTCGACGCCCGTTCTCGTCGCGTGCAGGTAGAAGCCACGCCCGTTGCGCCGCCCCAGCCTGTGGTCGGCGAGGAGCGCGTCGAGCTCGTCGGGGACGCTCCAACGATCGCCGAGCTGACGCGAGAAGAGCCCGAGCGCACCCTCGAGGACGTCGATGCCGACCTCGTCGAGGACGCGGAGCGGTCCGTGCGAGAAGCCCCACGTCTCGAGCGCGCCGTCGACGGCGTCGATGGCCACGCCCTCGCCCACGAGCCGCACGGCCTCGGCCAACATCGGCGCGAGCACGCGCATCGCAAAGAAGCCGGGGCTGTCGTTCACGACGACCACCGTCTTGCCGAGGCTACGGCCGAGCGCGACCGCGCGACCGAGCGCCGACGGGGCGAGGCCCGCGGGGCGGACGATCTCGACGAGCGGATGCTCGGCGACGGGCGCGAAGAAGTGCATGCCCAAGACGCGCGACGGGTCCGTGCACGCCGAGGCGAGGTCTCGGATGGGGATCGCCGCCGTGCTCGACGCGATGACGCACGTGGGCGACGCGGCCGCTTCGACCTCGGCGAGGATGGCGCGCTTGGTCTCGACCACCTCGGGCGCCGCCTCGATGAGGATCTCGGCGGTGCGGAGGCCGGTCGCGTCGAGCGTGGTGGAGAGCGCGCCCAGCGACCCGCCGCGCGTGCTGCTCCACGCGGCGCGATGGAGGCGCGCGAGGGAACGTTCGTCGACGTCGCGCGCGCGTACGGCGAGGCCGGCACGGAGCGCGGCGAGCGTCACGCCGGTGCCGATGGTGCCCGCGCCCACCACGACGAGCCGAGCGGGCGACGCGACGTCCGCCGAGAGCCTTCGCGCGTGCGTCTCGACCCCGGCCGTCGCGTGCGCGGCGCGCTCGATGTGCTGCGCGGCCTCGCTGACCATCAGCTCGCCGAGCAGGCGCGACTCTTCGACGATGGCGGCCTCGGCGCCGCGACGAACGTGCGTGAGCACGACGTGGACCGCGGCCTGCGCCGCGCGCGCGATGTGGGGTCGCGCCCTCGCGGCGTGTCCGCGGGCCTCTCGCTCGAGGAGCGCTCCGCCGACGAGGCCACGAAAGACGAACCGCGCCGCGCGCGCCGCGGGCCGTGGGCGGCGCGTGCCCGGAGGCGCGGGCCGGCGGGCGAGCTCCGTGGCCGCGTCGAAGACGAGCGGCGGAGGGCTCGCGCGGTCGATCAAGCCAGTCGCCAGCGCGGCCGCAGCGTCGAACGACTTGCCCTCGAGCGTGGCGTGGAGCGCGACGCGTGGGCCGAGCGCGTCGACGAGACGCCCGAGGCCTCCGCCCGCGGGGATGAGCGCCCTCGCCACGTCGGCGAAGCCCATGAGCGCGCCGGCGTGCGTGCTGTGCACGCGTCGGTGGCACGCGAGGGCGAGCGAGAAGCCCGCCGACACCCACGGTCCCTCGATGCACGCGACGACCGGCTTGCCACGTCCGACGCGCGCCATGAGCCGCGCCAGCTCGGCGGCCTCACCCGCGGCGTGACCCGCGATGCGCGTGTGCATGCAAGCATCTGGCGCCGCGCCCACGCCACGCGGGGCCGTTGCGCGCAGCACCACGCCGCGGACGGCGGTGTCGGCGTCGAGCGCGTCGAGCGTGCGCGCGAGGGCGCGAAGCGTCGTGAGATCGACGATCGCCACGCCGTCGTCGTCGCCCTCGAGCGTGACGCACGCGACCCCGTCGCGCGAGATGGTGTAGGCGACGTGCGCGTGTGCGCGCGCCTCGGTGGCTTCACGCGCGGCGGTCATCGCGGCGCCTCGAGGAGCATGGCGCCCGCGGCGCCGTCCGCGCCCGAGACGAGCGCGAGCGCGAAGGGACGCGATCCGCCGTCGAGCGCGCGCGCCGCGTCGAGGATGACGCGCGCGCCGGTCGCGGCGGGCGCGTGTCCCAAGGCCGCGCTGCCTCCGCGGACGTTGACCCGGTGGGGCGAGAGCGCACCGAGGGGAGCCTCGGAGCCGAGCACGCGCCTCGCGATCGTGCGCGACTCGAGCACGCGCGTCGTGAGCACGATCTCTTCGGCCGTGGTGGCGTGCACCTCGACGGCCGCCACGTCGTCGAGCCCCGCGCCCGCCCCGGCGAGCGCGCGCGTGGCGGCGCGGGCGATCGAGGCGCCGCCCTCGGGCTCGGGCGGCGTCCACGACCAACCTCGCACGATCGCCTCGACGTCGCGCCCCTCGGCGCGGGCGCGGTCCTCGAGGGTGAGCAGCAGTCCGCACGCGCCGTCTGCCTCCGCGGTCGGGCAAGGCACGTCGTCGGCGGCCACCGGGCGCACGAACGACGGCGGCGCGAACACGCGCAGCACGTCGTGACCTTCGTGCGCGTCCTCTCGTGCGCGTCGACGCGCGTCCTCGACGAACGCGTCGAGCTCTGCGCGCGTGAGGTCGACGCCGCGTCTCGCCCCCGGAGCCGCGCGTCGCGTGCGGACGTCGGCCCGCTGCGCGCGCATCAGCACACGAGCCGCTCCCCACATCGAGCCCGCCCGCGCCGCCTCGCGCAAGAGCCCCGAGAGGCGCGCAGGTACCGAGATGTGCCGCTGGCTCCCGCTCTCGGCCGCGCCTGCGAGCGCCGCGCGGACGTCACGGTGCGCGACCGCCGTCGCGGCGAGCGTGGTGGTCTCGAGCGACGAGAGCGACCCTCGCGCGACGGCGTAGGCGTTGACCTCGCGCGGCAGGCCGGCGCGCGCGACGACCGCCGCCACCTCCTCGTCGCTCGCGTCCGACAGCAGCGGCGCGAGCGTCAGGGCGCACACGCCCACGTCCTCGGGCGCGATCTCGTGACGCGCGACCAGCTCACCGAGGACCTGACCCAAGAGCTCGGCGGGCCCCATCGCGCGCAGCGCGCCCGAGCGCTGCACGAACGGCGTACGCAGGCCCCCGAGCAGCGCCACGCGCGCGGGGAGATCCACCACGTTCTGTCGCGGGACCGGGCTCATCCAGCCGAGAGCACATGACCTTGGTGACGCGACGTGTCAACTCCCAACCGGCGCCCTTCGCACCCCCGGCGCGGCGTGATCTCCCTCCCCGTGAGTTGCTGTGCTAGGACAGGGACGCTCTCCGGAGCAGGCGGAAACCCTAACAAAAACAAGTAGAGAGGTCGGAAGATGGCCACCCTCACGGAAGTGCTCAGCGACGAAACGAAGAAGGGGCAGGTCGTCAAAGACTGCTGCGAGCTGATCGAGGCCGAGGTCAAGGACAAGGGCGGCATCTCGGGGCTCGCGATCAAGGCCGGCTACAGCACCGTGAAGGGCATCAAGCCCGGCTTCATCGAGAAGGCCGTCACCGATCTGCTGCCGGACTTCGCCAAGGCCCTCGACCCGCTGTGCGACGACGCGCGCGCGGCGAGCAAGCCCATCACCGACTACTTCTCTGCGAACGCGCCCAAGGTCGCCGACGCGCTCCTCGCGATCACCGACGCGAAGGCCGATCGCGCCAAGAGCGGCGTGGCCAAGAGCGCGTACGAGAAGCTCCGCGGCTCCGCCAAGAAGAACGTCGAGGCCGCCGCGCCGCGCCTCGGCCGCATGATCGAGAAGCACTCCTCCTGAGCGTGGCGTCGGCCCCCGGCACGCCGTCGGTCGCGCGCGCTTGCGCGATCGCACTCGCGCTGCTCGGGGCCTGTGCGCGCACTCCAGCGGGCACGACGTCGCCTGCCGCCTCGGCGATGGCCTCTGGGGCCGGCCCCCTCGTGCCGGCCCCGTCGGAGGCGCGTGACGGGGGCGCGGCGGGCGCGCTCGATTATCATGTAAAGTACACACAAGCGGACCGGGTGCTCTCCGTGGAGCTTGCGCTCGCGGCGGGGCTCGGCGGACGCCTCGAGGTCGACCGGGCCGGCGCCTCTTGGGTCCGCGGCGTGGCATGGTCGCGCGGCGGCGGCGCGTTCTCGCCGGCCAAGAAGGACGGCGCGACCTTCGTGACCGGGTGCGGCCCGGCCCCGTGCGTGGTGCGCTACACGTATCGTCTGGGCGAGGCCGCCAAGGCCATCGACGACGTCGACACGGCGAGCGACGAGCGCGAGGTGGTCGAGGCGCCGCCGTCGACGTGGCTGCTCGTCCCGTCCGACGCCCCGCAGTCCACGCGCGCGCGGTTTCATGTGGAGACGGAGCCCGGCGTGTCGTTCGCCACGGGCGTGTACCGCTCTGTGAGCGATCCGTCTGCGTGGGAGATCTCGCTCGACGATCTGCAGACGTCGCCCTACACCGTCTTCGGCCCTCTCCGACGCCTCGACGTGACCACGCCTCGTGCGGGCCTCGAGGTGGTCGTCGCGCCGGGCGCCCTCGCGGCGAGCGACGCCGAGCTCCGGGCGTGGATCGAGAACGCCGCGCGCAGCGTCGTGGGCTACTTCGACGGCTTCCCGACGCCCTCCGCGCTCCTCGTGCTGTTGCCGGGACGAGGGCCGTGGGTCGGCGGCGGAAGGTCGCTCGCGGGCGGCGGTGCCACGGTGCTGCTCCGCCTGGGCGACACCGCCAAGAAGCACCACCTCGACGAAGACTGGGTGCTCGTCCACGAGATGGTCCACCTGGGCTTCCCGTCCGTCGCGCGCAAGCACACGTGGGCCGAAGAGGGGCTCGCGACGTACGTCGAGCCGATCGCGCGCGTCCGCGCGGGGCTCATGTCGGAGGCCGATGCGTGGGCGAGCCTCGTGCAAGGACTGCCCAACGGCCTGCCCAAGCAGGGCGACAAGGGGCTCGACCGCACGCCCACTTGGGGACGCACGTACTGGGGCGGGGCGCTCTTCTACCTGCTCGCCGACGTCGAGATCCGTCGGGCCTCGCAGAACGCGCGCGGGCTCGAGCACGCGCTCCGCGGCATCCTGCGCGCCGGCGGTAACAACGCGTCGCGATGGCCGCTCACAGAGGCGCTCGACGTGGGCGATCGGGCGTGCGGCGTGCGCGTGCTCCGTCCCCTGCACGCGCGCATGGGGGAGGCGCCGATGCCGGTCGATCTGCCGGCGCTCCAGCGTTCGCTCGGCGTCCGCGTCGAGCCCTCGGGCATCCGCCTCGACGACCGAGCGGAGCTCGCGCACGTGCGACGCGCGATCATGCGCGGCGCGCCCTGAGCGGCCGCGTCAGCCTGGCTCGGGCGGATCGGCCTTTGCCGTCGCGGTCCAGTCGAGGGTCGTCCGCAGATCGCGGTTGGCCGACGGCGCGCCGTCTGCGGGCTCGGCGCCGGTCACGTTCACCGCCTGCACGAGCCGCTCGATGTGGCGCAGCGCCTCCTTGCGCACGAGCCCGATGTTCTCTTCGATGCGCTCGACGGCCGAGATCGACGAACGGAGCGACGCGATCGTGGCCTTGAGCTCCGCCTCCATGGCCGCAGCCTTCGCGAGGGCCGCGCGCGTCTTGTCGAGCTCGTTTCTTGTCTCGTCGCGCTCGCGGCTCGTGGTGGAGAGCTCTCCGGCGAGCATGCGCTCCGATTCGCGCTTCTCGACGGCGATCTCCTTGCTCCGCGCCACCGCGCCGGCGCTCCTGCCCTGCGCGTCGGCCAGCGCGAGCTCGAGCTCGGTGTGCTTGGCGTGCGCGGCCTCGAGCTCGGTGCAGCGGCTGACGTACTCCTTGCGCATGTCGGCCAGCTCGCGCTCCAGCTCGTCGACGCGCGCGGCCTCTTCGGTCGCCGTCCGGACGGCCTCTTCGGCGGCCGCCGACGACTTCGAGATGGTCTCCTTGAGCGCGTCTGCCTCGGCTCGCGCCGCCTCCAGCGAGTCGGCCGCAGCCGCCATGCTCGCGCGCTCGCGCTCTACGTCGGCGCGCGCGTCCCGCGCCTCTTGCAGCGCCTGCTCGACCGCGGCGCGCATGGGCGCGAGCTCGGCCTGCAGCGCCTCGATGCGCTCGGAGTCTTGCACGCGCTCGTCGAGCTCACGCGCGAGCGTTCGCTGGGCGTCGGCGAGCTGCCCCTGGAGCGTCGCGATCTGCCGGCGGAGCGCGGTGGCGTGGCGCGAGTCTGCGGCGCCCGCGAGGGCCGTGCCCGAGTCGTCGTCGGCGTCGGGCTCTGCGCGCGGGTCGAGCTTCGCGCGGGACGAGTCCTCGATGATGTCGTCCGACTTCGCCTTCCGCCCCCGAGTGGTCATTACCGTTCATGCTCCGCTACGCAGAGCGCTGGCGCAAACTAAACCGCATATGGACTCCAGTGAAAACTGCTCACGAAGCGCGGGAGATCACGGAGATCGAAGCGCACCTCGGCGAGGGCGATCTCGTCACCGTCGGCCGTGACGACGCGGCCCGGTAGGCGCGTCATCGTGTCGAGGAGCGCGCCGAGGCGCAGGCGCTTCTGGCCGACGAAGCGGAGGGGCGCGCCGTCGGTCGACGAGAAGTCGAGCGAATACGACAGCTTGCGCTTGATGGGATAGATCCCGAGCACGCCGCGCGTCGGCCGCGCGTGGCCCAGGTGGCCGGCCGAGATCGTGCCCGACACGGCGAGCTCACCGCTCTTCGCGAACGCGCGCAGCGGGCTCCGCGCGGTGATCGAGAACTCGAGCGGCGCGACGTCGGACGGATCGTCGAGCGCGCGCATCTCGCCGCGCATGGTCTCGGAGAAGCCGATGGTGAAGCCGCGTCCACGCTCTACGCTCGGCGCAGTCGCGGGCGCGTCCGCGCGAGGCGTGTCTGTCGCCGGCGCAGGAGTCACCGGCGCGGGGGTCGACGGCGCGTGCGCCGTGTCGGTCGCGCGAGGGCCGCTCGTCGAGGCCGCCCGGCGTCGCAACCGCTCGTCGAGCGCCTCGGCCGAGCGCAGGGCGAGCGCCATGATGGTCAGCTGCGGGTTGACTCCGAGGCTCGACGGCACGGCGCTGCCGTCGGCGACGACAAGGCCGTCGACGTCGTGCGCGTTGCCGTCGGGCCCGACGCACGACCGTCGCGGATCGGTGCCCATGCGGCACGTGCCGAGCGGGTGATATGCCGTCACCTCGAAGTCGCCCGGCTGCATCTTCATCGCGCGCAGGCGCTCGAGATCGTCTCGCGAGCTGATCTCCTCGCAGCCGTGCACCATGGGCATGACGCGCTTGGCGCCCGCCTCGAGGAACACCTCGGCGAGGATGCCGATCGCGCGCTGCATCTGCGCCGTGTCGCGCTCGTTGAGGTCGTAGAAGATGAGCGGCGCGTCGCCCGCGAGCCCGGGGCGCACGCGGCCGCGGCTCGTGTCCTGGATCATGAAGCCGAACGTGGCGAGCTGCGCGTAGCTCTGCATCACGTCCATGAACCGGCGCCCCACCCACGGAACGGCGACCGCGGCCACGTCGAGCGGCGTGGACGCGCCCTCGAACATGATGCCTTCGCGCGCGTACGTGTCGATCGCGTAGCTCTGCGGGATGCCGCGAGACATGTCGATCTCTTCGTCGAAGAGCGCCATCACCTTGGTGGCGGGGTGGATGGACAGGTTGCGCCCGAGCATGCCCGAGTCGCCGCAGAGCCCGCTGCGCTCGAGCAGCAGAGGTGTCAGTAGCGCGCCGCCCGAAACGACGACGGCGTCGGCGTGAACACGCAGCGTCTTTCCCGACGAGAGGCGGGCCACGACGCCACGCGCGCGCCCGTCGACCACGGTGACCGTCTGGGCCTTGGCGCCCGTGACGAGCTGCGCGCCGCGCTTGAGAGCCTCGGGTACGTAGCTCACGTCGGTGGAGCGCTTGGCGCCCGTAGGGCAGCCGAAGCAGCACACGCCCTGTCCGTCGCAGCCCGGAGCGTTGCGCCTCAGGGGTTTGTGCGAGAGCTGCATGAGCCCCGCGCCGCGCGCGATCACGCGTGCGACGCCGCCCAGGTGCTCGCGCGGGGCCTCGGCGACACCCAGCATCGTCTCGACGCGGTCGTAGTACGGAGCGAGGGCGTCGGCCGAGAGCATGGTGAGCCCGTCGGTCTCGGCCCACCGCGAGAGCGTCCAGTCGGGGGCGCGGTAACACGTGCCCGAGTTGATGGTCGTGCTGCCGCCCACGCCGCGCCCTGCCCACACGGGCGTCGCGACGTTGCCGATGGCGATCGTGGAGCCGAGGCCGAGGTACATCTTCTTGTAGGCCTCGCTCGAGCGACCGCGGAAGTCTTGGCGGCCGTGCATGTGGCCGGCCTCGAGCAGCAACACGGCGCGTCCCTGACGGGCGAGCTCGTACGCCGTGGCCGCCCCGCCCGCGCCCGTGCCCACGACGACGACCTCGCACCGGAGGTCGAGGTCCGCGTCGACCGTGCGTCCGTCGATGACCTGCGCCATCCACGGCGCGCGCTCCGCCTTGGGCGGCGTGTCGACCGCGTGCCGACAGCCGACGTGTGCGAACATCGACGCGTCGTCGAAGTGCGCGCTCTTGAGCGGCGTGAGCACGGCGCGCACGGCCCAGCGCTCGTACCGCGAGGGGCTGTGCGCCATCGCCTCGAGCGCGCGCTCGCGCGCCCCGACCTCGAGCTTGCTGAGCGGCCGCCCACCCCGCGTCATGCCCCAGCCCTCGGCGGCCCACAGACCGGCGCGTGCGGCGCGGACGAAGCCCGGGTCCATGCCGGCGAGCAGGCGCTCGAACCGGCGCACCGTGGCCAAGCCTCCGCCAGGCAACCGCCCGCCGCCGGGCATGGCCGCCTCGGCGATCGCCCGCGCGATCTCGCGCTCGCGCTCGCTCAGGACGCCGAGCTCTCGCGCTCCGTCTACCGCGGTGGACTTGGTGCTGCGCGCGCTCGCGGGCGCGGTCTCGGTGACGACGTGCATGCTTCGGCCTCGACCCCTCTCGGCCCACATGGGGCCACCTTGACGGATACAGTTCTATGTGTTCTGTAAATACAGAATGCAAGCGGGATCGACATGGAACGGCGTGCGCTACCGCGCGGGGGGCAAGCGACACGTGGAGAGCTATTTCATAAAGCTCAACGATCCCCAGGGCATGCGGGCGCTCTGGCTCAAGGCGACGATCCTCGCGCGGCCCGGCGCCGAGCCCGTCGCCGAGGCGTGGGCCGTGAGCTTCGACCGCGAGCGGGGCCACGTCGGGGTCAAGGAGGTGCAGCCCTTCGCGCGCGCGCGTTTCTCTTCTCACGCGATGGACCTCGCGGTGCGCGACGTGACGTTCGACGAGGGACGGCTACGCGGCGCGGTCGCGAGCGCGGGCCACGCGATCACGTTCGATCTACACTTCGACTCTCTCCAGGCGCCGCTCGCGCCGCTCCCCGCGGCCCTCTACCGTGGGCCGTTCCCCAGCTCCAAGCTCGTGAGCCCGCACCCGCACGCGCGCTTCACCGGCAGCTACGAGGTCGACGGCGTTCGCACAGCGGTCGACGGATGGCTCGGCATGCAGGGGCACAACTGGGGCAAGGGCCACGCGTTCCACTACGGGTGGGGGCACTGCAACCAGTGGGACGACGGCGAGGACGTCGTCTTCGAGGGCGTGACCGCGCGCGTGAAGGTGGGCCCCGCCCTCACGCCGCCGACCACTGTGATCGCCGTGGTGGTGCGCGGCGTGCGCTATCTCCTCAATACGCCGCGCGCGCTCCTGGGGGCCCGCGGTGACGTCGACACGCGGCGTTGGGCGTTCCGAGGCGAAGGTCGCGGCGCGCGCGTCGAGGGGGAGCTGTCGGCCGACGTCGAGGACTTTGCGGGCTTGCTGTACGAGAACCCGGTCGGGCCGCCGACCTACTGCCTCAACTCGAAAATCGCGCGCGGGAGGCTGCGCGTGGAGATCGACGGTCGCCCGCCGATCGAGCTGACGACGCGATCGGCGGCGCTCGAGATCGGCACGCGAGAGGGGCCGTGCGGCGTCACCATGGTCGCGTGACGGTCACGCGCCGTCGAACGTGACCTCGCGCGCGTAGAAGCGCGAGTCGAGGCGCCGCGTGCGCACGGCGCCGTCGGGGATCTCGAGCGTGAGCGCCGCTCGCCCCGCCGGGGGAGGTGCGATCACGTGCGACCACCACGTCCACGTCCTGTTCGTCGCGGGCGCGGGGCACACGTGGACCTCTTCGGGCGCGGCGCCGCCGACGCGCAGGCGCAGCCGATCGAGCGGGCGATCTCCGCCCCACATGATGCCGACGACGCGGTAGCGCACGCCGTCGGGCAGGCGCCACTTCTCGACGCGGACGGGCATGGCGGTCTGATCGATCGACGCGGCGAAGAAGTCCCGCGCGAGCGCCGGCGTGCCCGACTGGTGCGTGCGCGACGCGAACTCGCGCATGTGGAGCGTCGACGGCTCGTCGTCTCCGACGAGCGCGATCTCGTCGACCCACTTGATGTTCGTGCACCCGTACCAGCCGGGGACCACGAGGCGCACCGGGGCCCCGTGGTCGCGTGGGAGCGGCGCGCCGTTCATCGTCGTGGCCAAGAACGCGCCCGCGGCCTCGAGCTGGGCGAACGTGAAGACCCAGCTCGCGCCGGCGACGGACCGCGCCGACGGCAACGAGTGATCGTCGAAGCCCGAGACGAGCACGCGCGTCGCGCCGGACGCGAACGACACGCGGTCGCGCAGCCACGGCATCAGCGGCACGCCCCCCCACTCGGCGGCGCTGAGCAGGCCGAAGTGTCCGCCGCGCGAGTTGCCCGAGCACTCGAGGAGCACCGCGCCCATCGGACGCGCGTCCCGCGTGACGCTGTCGAGATCGAACGTCGCCGGCGCCGACACGAGGCCGCGCACGCGGATCTCCCAGGCCTTGCTCGGATCGAGTCGGTCGGGGTAGCGCGTGCGGATGTAGAAGCGATCGTTGTCGACGGTGCGCGCGCCGTACTCGAGGCGCGCGAGGTCGGTGTAGAGGCGACCGTCGAGCCCCTGTCCGGTCGGCGTGTCGAAGGGGAGATCGCCCTCGTCGACGAAGGGCAAGACCGAGAGCAGCGTGCCCCCGCGCACGGCGTCGACGCACACCGGCTCCCCGCGCGGGGCGGACGTGCCTTCGCCGGGCGCCCGAGGCGCGTCGCCGTCGTCGCCCGCGCTCTCTCCGAAGCCGCGCAGCGTGCAGCCCACGAGCCACTGCGCGCCCGCGCCCGCGACGCCGACGAGCACGCGCCGCCGTGTCGCCTCGAGGTGCTTGGTGCGCGCCGACATGCCGAGTCGTTGTAGCAGCGCGCACCGGAGAGCGCCCGCCGGTGCTACGCTGACGCGCCGTGGCCGACGTCCTCGATCGTCTCGTGAAGCTCCTCGCGCTCGAGCGCATCGAGGAGAACTTGTTCCGTGGGCAGAGCCAGGACCTGGGCTGGGGCACGGTGTTCGGCGGGCAGGTGGTGGGGCAGTCGCTGTCGGCCGCGGCGCAGACCGTGCCGCCCGACCGTCACGTGCACTCGCTCCACGCGTACTTCTTGCGCCCCGGAGACGTGACGAAGCCCATCGTCTACGACGTCGATCGTATCCGCGACGGCTCGTCGTTCACCACGCGGCGCGTCGTGGCGATCCAGAACGGCAAGGCGATCTTCAACGTGGCGGCCTCGTTCCACAAAGAGGAGCCCGGCTTCGAGCACCAAGCGACGATGCCCGAGGTCGCCGAAGCAGAGACGTTCAAGACGGACCAAGAGCGCTTCGCCGCCGTCGCCGACAAGCTGCCGCCGTTCGCGAGGGAGCGCGCGACGGCCGTGTCGCCGATCCAGCTGCGCCACGTCGACCCCGAAGAGGACCTCTTCTATCCGGAGAAGCGACCGCCGAAGCGCATGGTGTGGCTCCGCGCCATCGCTCCGCTGCCCGACGATCCTGCGCTGCACGCCTACCTGCTCGCGTACGCGTCGGACTTCGCGTTCGTGACGACGGCGCTCCTGCCCCACGGCGTGAGCTGGCTCTCGGGCGGGATGCAGATCGCGAGCATCGATCACGTGATGTGGTTCCACCGCCCCACGCGCATCGACGAGTGGCACCTCTACGTGATGGACAGCCCGTCGGCGCACGGTGCGCGCGGTCTCGCCCGCGGGCTCGTCTTCTCCAAGGACGGCCGTCTCGTCGCGTCGACGTGCCAAGAGGGCCTCATCCGCAAGCGCTGAACGCGGTGCGCCCAGGCGCGCCCGCGCATCGCCACCGTCACGCCGCGATCATCGTGACCGCGACGAGCGACGCCGCGACCGCGAACGCCGCGGCGGCCGCGAGCCGCGTGAGACGGGCGTTGGTCGGGCGGAGCATCGTCTCGAGCGCGAAGCGCAGCACGCTGCCGCGCGCGAACGCGACGAGCGCGTCGGCGAGGGCGATCCACTCCGAGCGACCCGGCGCTGCGGCGACGAGGAGCGGCTCCCACGCGCTCGGCGCGAGCTTGGACTTGTACGCGTGGAGGCCGCGAAAGTCGTAGAGGCCGCGGCCCAGCTCGCGCGAGACGCGGAGCGGCGCCGACACCTCGCCTGCGAGCGGGGCCAGACCGAGGCTGACGATCTTGGCGCCGTCGTCGGCCGCGAGCCGCATGGCGTGGTCGAGCAGCAGCTCGGTGGTGCCGTTGGGTGCGTCGGGCGCGCGCAAGATGTCCTCGAAGAACCACCCGCTGCGCGCGTATATGGGCACGGCGCCGAGGAAGCCCACGACGCGTCCGTCGAGCTCGGCCACGAACGACATACGCTCTCGCGCGAACGAGAACGGGTCGAGCTCCACGAGGAAGCCCATCGGCGCGAGGCTCTGCGACGCTTGCCAGCGCGCGGCGAGCTCGGCGATCTGATCGCGGACGTGCGAACCGGGGGCGAGCTCGAGCGGGTGGAGGCGCCGCACGCGCACGCCCTTCTTCGCGGCGCGCTTGACCTGGTAGCGGAGGGAGCTGGCGCGCGCGAGCGTGGCCGACCAGGCGCTCGGATCCCACGTGGGCTGCACGCCGATGCGGGTGCACGGGAGCGCCGCCGCCTCGCACACGTCGGACGAGAGCGCGAAGAAGCTCACGCGCCGCGAGGCCGCCTTGGCCGCGGTGATGAAGGCGCGGATCACGTAGGCGACGCGTTCGGGCGGCGCGACGGGGCCGCCGGCCGTGACCCAGGCCGAGCCGGTGTCTGTATATGCAATGAATGCATCCGGGCCGTCGAAGAAGTACGAGATGCCGGGCTCGAGCGTCTGGAACGACGTGACGTCCCTGCCGTGGCGGCGCAGGATGGTCAGCGCGCGGGCGCGGTCGTGGGCGGGGCTGCGCGGCGGGACGAGCGGCGCGATGGTGTCGCCGTTGGACGACAGGGCAGGGCTCTGGGCGTTCATGAAGGAGGCTCCTCGTTCACCTCGGTCGCGCCGTGCGCGGCGTCCGGGTCGCGTCGTGCACTACAAATCGCGTGCCGCGCGAAATTTCGAGGTCCGTGTGCGGGGCATACGGCGCGCCCGCCGGTGCACTCGGGGAATTCCACCAGTCCGTCGCCGTCGCGCCCGCGGCCGTCCAGACGCGTGTCGCGGCGCTGCGACAACCGTGGGATGGCGCCCGTTCAGCGGCGGTCGCGCACCGTGTAGGTGCTCAGCGATTGCAGGCGATGACGCCCCGGCGCGCCACCCCGTCCTCGTCGTAGCCATAGCAAGGAGCGCCCGCCTCCTCGCGAAAGTGCGCGTCGGCCAAGCACGCCGTGCACGCGATCCGACCGCTCGCGGGCTCGCCCTTCACCGAGAGGTCGGCCGAGTATCGAAGGATGAATCCCTCGCATCTCGTGCCGACGATGGCGTCGCGCGCGTACGCCCGGTCGCACGGCGCCGTGGGCATCCTGCACAACCACGCCGGGTCGGTGTGCGCGCACACACACCACCGAGCCCTCACGTAGGCGGCGTGGCAGAGGTTGGTCGTGCCGTGGGCGTTGCGACCGACGCAGAGGCACCGCCCTCGGGGCTCCGCTCGGGCGAGCGCCCTCGGATCCGGGCCGGCACCGGGCGTCGCTCCGCCCTCGCGTGACGTGAGAGGGGGCGACGACGCCGGCTCCGTCAGGAGCGAGCTCGCGTCGGTCTGCGGCGCGTCGTCTGCGGCGTCGTCTGCGCGCGCGTCCGAGAGCTCTTCGGGCGTGGCGACGAGCGTCGTGTGGGCGTCGGCTCCGGCGTCCGCTGCAGAGACCTGCGCGGTCGTCGTCGCGCGACGTGTGACCATCGCGACGACCAGCGCCCCCGCGCCGACCGTGACGAGCACGACGGCGACGAAGAGCGCGAAGGGGGACCGGCCGCCGGGCGCGCGTCGGTCTGACGTGCGTGTGGAGATCGGTCGCGGAGGGGCGCGGCGTGGATCGTCGGGCGCTGGTGCGGCGCCATCGCCGGGCCCGAGCTCCAACGCCGTGGTGCGAAAGGCGAGCGCGCCCGGATCGCGGGGGCACGCCGCCTCCAGCGCGGCGCGCATCTCACGGGCGTCGGCGAAGCGCTCTGCCGGAGCCTTGCGGAGGCAGCGCGTGATCACCTGCTCGATCTCGGCGGGGACGC
>JAGQJA010000269.1:5144-11311 GCA_020430845.1 Myxococcales bacterium | reverse complement strand
CCTCGACGAGCGCGTCGTAGAGCGCCACGATGCGCGGCCAGTCCGTCTCGGCGGCGGTGCGTGCGCGCGCGTGGCAGGCGGCGATCGCGGCTTGGAGCGCGAACGGCCCGAGCGGGCGCGCGAGCGACTCGGCGCGTGCGAGCGCGTCGAGGCCGAGACGGATGAGGCGCTGATCCCAACGGGCGCGATCTTGCTCGAGCAGCAGGATGGGCTCTCCGTCCGCCGTCACCCTCGCGCGCGTGCGCGACGATTGGAGCTCGATGAGCGCGACCAGACCGTGCGCCTCCGCGTTGTCGGGCACGTGCGCTGCGAGGGCTCGCGCCAGCCGTGCCGCGTCCTCGCAGAGCTCCGAGCGGATCCAGCGATCGCCGCGCGTGGCCGCGTAGCCCTCGTTGAACACCAGGTAGATGACGTCGAGCACCGAGGCGACACGTGCGGTGAGATCGGCGCCGTGCGGCACCTCGAAGGGGACCCGTGCTTCGGCGAGCGTCCGCTTCGCCCGCACGATCCGCTGAGCGATCGTCGGCTCGGGGGTGATGAACGCGCGCGCGATCTCTTCCGTCGACAGACCACCGAGCAGGCGGAGCGTCAGCGCTACGCGTCCGTCGATGGGCAGCACCGGGTGACACGCGATGAGCATCAGGCGCAGGGCGTCGTCGCCGACGTCGTCCACCTCGGGCTCGACGTCGGTCGAGGCCGCGCCGGAGTGCGTCAGCTCGGCCTCGAGCGCGTCGTGCTTGCGCCCCAGCATCTGCCGGCGTCGCAGGTGGTCGATCGCGCGGCGCTTGGCCGTCGTCATCAGCCACGCGCCTGCGTTGTGCGGGATGCCCGTCGCGGGCCACTGCTCGAGCGCCACGACGAGCGCCTCTTGGGCGAGGTCCTCGGCGACGTCGAGATCACGGACGATGCGCGCGAGGCCACCGATCAGCCTGACGGACTCCATCCGCCAGACGGTCTCGATGGCCTTCTGCGTGACGCCTTGCACCGCCGCCTCCGCGCCCGTCGCGGCCTACGACTGCTTCTGGCGCTCGATCTCCGCCTTCAAGCGCTCCTCTTGCTCGCGGAGCTCGGGCGTGAATTCTTGTCCGAAGTCCTCGGCCTCGAAGACGGGCCGCACCTCGACCTCGTCGCCGCCGTCGAAGGGCGCGCGCTTGAGCCACTCGAGCGCCTCGTCCATCGACTTGACCTGCCAGAGCCAGTACCCGGCGATGAGCTCCTTGGTCTCGGCGAACGGTCCGTCGAGCACGGTGCGCGAGGTGCCTTCGAAACGAACGCGCTTGCCCTTCGTGCTGGGGTGGAGACCGTCGCCGCCGAGCATGATCCCGGCCTTGACGAGCTCTTCGTTGTACTTGCCCATGGCGGCGAGGAGCTGCTCGCTCGGCATCTCGCCCGCTTCGGACTGCTTGCTCGCCTTCACGATGACCATGACTCGCATTGCGTTCTCCTTTGGTGTGCCGCGCGCAGACTGCCACGAAAGCGATCTCGCCGGCGTTCTCTGCGGAGCGACGATCGAGGCACGCCGAGATCGACACGGGCGCCGACTTTTTTTTCGACGTGGGTAGGGGCGCCTCGGGGCGGGTCGGGCCCGCGCCGAGCAGCCCGGCACCGCGCCGAACGTGAAGCGCCCATGGATCGGTCGTCCCCCATGGATCCACCCTTGGTTGGCTCTGACGCAACGAGTCACCAAGAGTTCAACATACTTGCACGGTTACACCCACGGCCCGACATGTGCACTTGTGGAGTACATGGTGGGACGGATCGTACGTGGTGCTCTCCTCTCGTTGGGGCTCGCGGCTGCGGTCGCGTGCGGTGGCGGTGACGGCGCGGGCGACGAGGGGCAGGGGCCCATCGGCAACGCGCGCCCCGAGACGGTCGCCGACGCGCCGCCGCCCGACGACTCCAAGTGGGCCGAGGTCGACGAGCTGCGCGAGCGACCGTGGGAGGTCGTGAGCAAGAAGGGCGAGACTTTCCTCGCCAACGTGTTCTACGCCGACGCGACCGAGAACGAGCAGATCATGCCGACGGCGATCGACAGCCGCAACGTGATCGACCGCCTCGTGTACCCGACGATCGGCAACCCCAACCTGTTCGACAAGAGCGACGCCGCCGACGAGCTCGTCACGGTGCTCCGGATCGAGCCCGACGCGTTCGCGCACCTCGCCCCCAAGACCAAGCCCGCCGCCGACGCCCGCCCTGCCGAGCTCGAGCTGGTGAGCAACGACGCGGACGGCTTTCGGTTCTTCCTCGCGGCGCGCGCGGCCCGCGCGGCGGCCGAGTCGAGCTCGGCGATGCCGGCGCGGTCGGGCGTGTTCGAGATCAAGCCCACGGGCGTCTTCGTCAACGCCGAGCCAGCCGACATGCCGCCGGCGCTCAAGAAGCGGCGCACGCTGCGCTTCGTGTTCGACCGCGCGGCGATGGCCGCCGTGCCCGCGGGCCTGTACGACGTGCGCTTCGAGGTGCGCAAGGGCGGGGCCATCTACGGCGGCGTCAAGGAGTGGCAGTACAACGCCGTGCGCGTGTTCGACCGCGCCGCCGACGCCTACTCGGTCATCAACGTCACCGACTCGCAGGCGTCGATCGGCTCCTTCTACGAGACGCTCACCTCCGACAAGCTCGACGAGTTCGTCACCAACGTGAACACGAGCGCCGACGCCGAGGTGAAGAACGCCGCGTTCATCACCTTCAACGGAGACCTCCACAACGGCGGCTCTCCCGGCAGCATCCGGCAGCGCGCCGTCGCGACGACCTACAACGGCGAGGCCAAGCGCATCCTCTCGGCGCTCAAGCGCCTCGACTACCCCATCTTCCTCACCGCGGGCAACCACGACGGCTACGCCGCCACGGGCCACGCGCCGAGCGCGGTGGTCACCGCCGACCGCATCCTCGGCGACAACATGGAGAAGGTGATCGCGTCGCAGAACAACCTGGCGTGGCCCGGCTACACGTGGCCCGACTACTCGGCGTGGCTCACGGCCCACGCCGACACGCCGGGCGGCGTGCACCGGGATATCGTCACGGGCGGCTTCACCCGGTCGCCCGCCGACACCTTCGCCGCGTCCTTCCGCGAGGTCCCGCGCGCCGACCGCAACATGCTGCTCTACGACGGCTTCTACCAGTGGCAGCGCACGTACGGGCCGCTCTACACGTCGTGGAAGCACGGGCGCAACCGCTACGTGTCGCTCAACACGTTCGACCTGCGCCAGCACAGCCGCAGCGGCTGGGGCATGTACACCGTGAACTACGGCGGCAACGTCGGCCGCGAGCAGATGGCGTGGCTCGACCGCGAGCTCGGGCGCGCCAAGCTCGCCGACGAGGACGTGGTCATGCTCATGCACCACGACCCGCGCGGTGGCCACAAGGGCGAGGACCACGGGTTCTTCTTCCCCGTGCTCGAGTTCAAGGGCATGGCCCAGAGCACGATCAACTACCTCATGAGCGAGATCTTCACGCCGGCGGTGTGCAGCAAGCCCGACCTCTCGATGTCGGTCGACGAGCGCGACAGCTGCCACCACGACGGCCTGCAGGAGTGGATGGCGCCGGACCCCGAGCTCGACCAGGTGACGCCGGGGCGCTTCTGGCAGTCGGGGACGGAGCTGCTGCAGCGCATCGCCAAGAGCCCCAACGTGCGCACCGTCGTCATGGGCCACGCGCACTACAACACCCTCGAGGTGATGCGCGGCGGCGACACCCTTTTGAAGGGCCGCGTCGACATGCCGAACGATCGCGAGCTGGTGATGCTGCGCATGATCTCGGTCGCCAACCTCACGAGCCAGACGCACGAGGGGCAGAAGGCCTACGGCTACGTCGTGATGGGCGTCGACAAGGTCGCCGCGGGCGCGCCCGGCCTCGTGTCGCGCATCAAGTACTTCGCCCGCGACGGGAACGGGTTCAGCTTCGTGAGCGACGTCACGATCGACCGCACCAAGCACCTCGACGCGCGCGGGCCCGACAACCCGGTCGACCGCCTCTTCGACTGGTGAGCGGGGCTCGACCGGCGGGCCGCGCGCGCCCACCGCGTGGCGTCAGGGGATGCTCTTACAGCAGCGAAACCCGAGGTGGTAGTTGACGTGCCACGCGTTGTCGATCGGCTCGACGTGCCAACGCGGGTTGAAGTTGCAGTGGTCGGGGTGGCTGCCGGGGTTGTTCGTGGGCGGCCCGCCCGGCTCGCGCGCCAGCTCCTCGTAGAACCACGCGCTGCCCTTGAGCTGGGTGAAGACCTGCGCGCCCTCGCGTCGCATCATGATCTCGGCCACGTTGCCGTGCTGGTCGAACACGCCGAAGCGCGAGCGACACTTGGGGAACGAGCCCGACGGCTCCGAGTCGGTGGTGCACGTCTGCCACGTCGTCTGCGCCGAGCGCGGGTTGCACGCCTGCCGGTGTCGCCGCTTGGTGTGGCACGCCTCGAGGTCGAGCGCGTCGCCGTACGCGTAGCGCTGGTCCGCGCCGCCGCCCGGGTCGCCGCGGCAGGCCATGTTCCACTCGATGTCCGAGCACAGGCGCTTGCCCTGCAGCTCGCAGATCTTCTTGGCCCGCGTGGGCGGCACCCACACGATCGGCAGCTCGCAGGCCTTGTTGGGGAACTCGAAGATGTCGATGCAGAACCACGGGTCCTTGCCGGGCAACCACACCGGGACCATGTTCTCGGCGCCGCACTTGTCGCGCTGCTCGGGCGTCTGGAGCGTGACGCCCTCGAGGCCGCGCAGGCACGCGGCGCGCGTCGTGGTGTGCAGCGCGATCGCCTTGTTGCCCTGGTTGCTGCGCGCGGGTCCGTCGGTGCCGAACGCGTTGTGGAGGAAGACGTCGGGCAAGATGCGCTTCTTCTCGGGCTCCGACATGTCGCGGATCGAGAAGAGAGACAGCAAGTCCTCGCGCGAGTCGCGGTGGAGCGTCATCGCGTCGCCGTCGGAGCCCGCGTCGGGGTCGAGCGCCCCGCCGTCCACGGGGCCTCCGTCGGCCGCAGGCCCTGACGCGGCGTCCTTCGCCGTCATGCCCCCGGCCCCGTCGGCGGTCTCGACGGCGGCCGCGTCGCCGGGGCCCGTCGGCTCGGCGTGGCGCTCGGCCGGCGCCGCGGGGCGGCACGACGCAAGAGCTGCGCATAGCGCAAGGGGAGCGGGCGAACGCCTCACCCTCTGATCTTAGGGACCTAGGCCGCTCGACGCACGTTGCACGGGCCGTGCCGTAGACTTACGTTCCGCTCAGCCATGGCGGAAGACTTCTACAGCACGCTTGGGGTCCCCAAGAACGCCGACGCCGACGCCATCAAGAAGGCGTACCGCAAGCTCGCGCGCGATCTGCACCCCGACAAGAACCCGGGCGACGCCAAGGGCGAGGCCCGCTTCAAGGCGGTCAATCGCGCGTTCGAGGTGCTCCACGACAAGGACAAGCGCCAGATCTACGACGAGTTCGGCGAGGAGGGGCTCCGCGAGGGCTTCGACGTCGAAAAGGCCCGTGCGTTCAAGAACTTCCAGCAGCGCGGCGGCCGCCGTGGCGGCGTGGGAGGCATGGGCGGTCAGGGCGTCCCCATCGACATCGAGGACCTCTTCGGCGGCGGGGGCTTCTCGGCCTCGTCGTTCGGCGGCGGGGGCTTCGCCGACGCGTTCGCCAACGCCCGTCGCCGCCCGAGCCGCGGCAGCGACATCGAGCAGCCCATCCGCATCGACTTCATCTCCGCGGTCAAAGGCACGTCGCTCGAGCTGCGCTCCGCCGGCGCCGAGACCGTCACCGTGCGCGTCCCCGCCGGGGCCAACAACGGCAGCCGCATCCGCATCCGCGGGCACGGCGCCCCGTCGCGCAACGGCGGTCCGCCCGGAGACCTCATCCTCGTCACCGAGGTCGCGCCCCATCCGCTGTTCACCCGCGAGGGTGAGGACCTCTACCTCGACGTGCCCATCACGGTGAGCGAGGCCTTCCACGGCGCCAAGGTCAAGGTGCCCACGATCGACGGCGCCGTCACGGTCAAGGTGCCGCCGCAGACCCAGAGCGGCACCAAGCTGCGCCTCCGTGGCAAGGGCGTGGCGCGCAAGGGCAAGGAGTCGGGCGACATGTACGTGCGCTTCATGGTGCACATCCCCGTCGGCAGCGCGCCCGAGCTGGCCGAGCTCGTGTCGAAGCTCGGCGCGTTCGAGGCGGGCGAGCCGCTCCGCGCCAACCTCAAGCTCTGACGGCGC
>JAGQJA010000269.1:0-5123 GCA_020430845.1 Myxococcales bacterium | reverse complement strand
TACGGGCGCGCCACGCGACGGGCCACGTACATCGTCGCCACGTTGTTGATCTTGTTGATGTAGTAGAGCTCGCAGCCGTCGGGCGACAGCCAGAGGGGCCAGTCGATCCCGGCGCTGCTCAACGACGCGACCCTCTCCGGCGTCGAGAAGGTGTCTGTGGGGAGCGCACGCGTCGCCGTGAAGATGTCGAGGGCGAAGTCGACGTTCGGCGTGAGCCGATTCGACGCGAAGAAGATCTCGCGCTCGTCGTCCGAGACCACGGGCGCGAGCTCGTTGTCCGCAGGCAGGTTGACGCCGGGCACCGGCTCGGCGGCCGCGGCGGTCCACGGGGGCGCGCCCTTGATGCGGTAGAGGTCGGACCTCGAGTTGGCGTTCTTGCCCGCCGAGACGAAGAGCGTCTGGCCATCGCGCAGGACGTAGGGCTCGTTGCCGAAGTCGGTGCCGGCGACGTCGAGGCGGCTGATGATCGGCGCCTCGAAGCTGCCGTTCTGCGCACGCGCGACGTACACGCCCACCGAGCTCCCGCGGCTCGAGCCGAACACCATCGTGCTCCCGTCGGGCGTCATCGTGGGGTACGCGTCGTACTTGTTCGGCGTGCTCACGCCGTTCATCTTGGTGAACGCGGTGAACTTGGCGAGCGTCGGAGAGAACTGCGACGTGTAGAGGTCGCACTGGGTCTTGTCGCCGCTCGCCGGGCAGAGCGAGAGGTACGCCGTCGTGCGATCGGGCGTGAAGCGCGCCGCCTCCACGCTGTACGCGCCGTCGATGGGCACCACGAGCCCCGCGCCGAAGGCTGTGCCCGCCACACACGCCGCTCCGCCGCCTCCTTCGGCCGAGGGCGCGCTGCCGTCGGTCAGGGCCACGCCGCCGTCGCCTGGGGGCTGGGCGCCCGAGTCCGCCGCCGCGGGAGGGCTCGAGAACCCAGAGCACGCGCCCGCGCACAACAGACAGGTCGCCGCGCCGAGCACGCCGCGTAGCACCTTTCGTCGAGCGCCCGCGCGTCTCTCCATCTCCCCGAGCGTAGCGGACCGCGCAGTCCGGGCCAACGCGCGGCGCGAGCGTCGCGCTACGCTGTCGGTTCGATGTCTGGATCTCTCGACGCGGTGTTCCGCGAGACCCACGCGGCCTTGGTGGGGCGCTTGGGCCGCGTGCTGGGCGCTCACCGGCTCGACCTCGCCGAGTCGGCCGTGCAAGAGGCCTACCTGCGCGCGCTCGGCGAGTGGAAGTCGGGCACGCCCGACGATCCCGCGGCGTGGCTGCTCCGTGTCGCGCGCAACGCCGCCGTCGACCAGCTGCGCAGGGAGCGCACGTTCGGACGCAAAGAGGAGGAGGTCGCCCGCTGGCTCGAGGGCGGGCAGGCGGGGGACCCACACCGAGGCGCGGCGCTCCGCGGCGAGCTGGCCGACGACGAGCTCGCGATGATGTTCGTCGCGTGTCACCCGTGCAACACGATGCCCTCGCGCGTGGCCCTCGCGCTCCGCACGCTCTCGGGCCTCGACGTCGCCGCCATCGCGCGCGCGCTCTATGCGACGGACGACGCGATCGAGAAGCGCCTCGTGCTCGCGCGTCGCCGCGTGCGTGAGGCCGGGCTCGGTTTCGACGTCCCGGCGGGGGCCGAGCTCGAGGCGCGTCTCGACGACGTGCTCTGCGTGCTCTACCTGCTCTTCAACGAAGCCTACTTCTCCACCGCCGGGCCCGCGGTCATCGACGAGCTGGTCGCGGCCGAGGCCGTGCGCCTCACGGGGCTGCTCGCGGAGCATCCATCGACGCGGCGACCGCGTGTGCTGGCGTTGCTCGCGATGATGCTGCTCCACTCTGCGCGTTTTCCGGCGCGCACCGGTCCGGGGGGCGAGCTGGTGCTCCTCGCCGAGCAGGACCGCTCCTTGTGGAGACGTGACGTCATCTCGCGCGGCATGGAGCTGCTCGCGGCGTCGGCCGACGGTGACGAGGCGAGCGCGTATCATTTCGAGGCGGCGATCGCGGCCGTGCACGCCACGAGCCCGTCGCACGAACAGACGAGCTGGTCGCGCATCGTCGAGCTCTACGACCGGCTGCTCGAGGTCTCGCCCTCGCCCAGCGCCGCGCTCGGTCGCGCCGTCGCCGTGGGCCACCGCGACGGGCCCGAGGCAGGGCTCACCGCGCTCGACGCGCTTGCCGACGACGCGCGCGTGACGGGGCTCTCCGCCTATCACGCTGCGCGCGCCGAGAGCTGGCTCCGGGTGGGCGACGCGACCGCAGCCGGCGCGGCGTACGTCGTGGCGCTCGAGAGGGCGAGGCACCCGAGCGAGCGCGCACACGTCGAACGACGTATCGCCTCCCTCGCCCGATCGTGAGTCTCTACGGTCTCACGGGGAACGGCGCGATCTCCCGTACCTCGACGCTGCCGCCCACATCGAGCAGCGGGCACTCGGCGGCGATCGCGCGCGCCGCCTGTTCGCCGTCGGCTTCGACGACGAAGAGGCCGCTGACGAGCTCCTTGACCTCCGCGTACGGCCCGTCGACCACGATCGCGCCCCCTGACTTGCGCAGGGTCGCGCCGCCCGCATCCATGAGGCTCTCGACGGCACGCAGGCACCCGCGCTCCTTGAGCGACTCGCTCCAGCGCACGAAGCGATCGAAGAGCGCCGCGTGCGCTTCTGGGGGCATGTCGCCGAGCGCGAGCGACTCGGGGCGGAGCAAGAAGAGGTAGGTGGTCATGTTCAGCGTGCGCGCTTGGCGAAGTGCTCGCGCATCGGCTTCCAGTAGCGCTCCTCCCAACCCTTGCCAAGGTGCTCCACCATCTCGTCGGGCACCGAGGTCTGCGTGAACGTGAGCTTCGTGCCGTCGCCGTCGGCCGCGAGCGCGTATCGCACGAGCGTGAACACGCCCGGAGGCAGGTTGGCAGGGCGCCACGCCTGCACGATGAGCGCGCCGTCCTCGAGGTGCAGGTTGATGCCCGTCACCTTGCCGCCGTAGAACGACGCCGCGCCGCCGATCTCACGTGAGATCTCCGCGGGCTCGCCGGTGAACGCGGCGTGCTCGTGCGAGTCGATGAGGGCCTCGTACACGGCGGCGGGGGGCGCAGCGAAGCGGACGGTCTGTTCGATGGTCTTCATGGGGCCGGATCTCCTTGGTCTCGGGGCGAGCGGCTCGGCCTGTGTGCCCGCGCTCGATACAAGGACGAACGAGCGTGCGACGAGAGGACATGGTCGACGAGAAAATCGAACGATCGTGTAAGTGCATGAATCCAATGGAGGACTCGGCGCGACCGCCGCGCCCGGGGAGGTGCGCCCGCCTGCCGCGTAGATCAAGGAGATGTCGGTCGCCGCGTCCTCGACGAAGCCAGCCCTGTGGAAGTGGCTGGCGCTCGCCGTCGTGATGTGGCCCGCCGACGTGGGCGCGGTGCGCCAAGTGAACGGGCGGCTCTTCGAGGCGAAGATGGAGCTCGACACGGTGGCGATGAGCGTCGACGGCGGGGCGAGCATCGATCCCGCGACGTACGGCGCGCGCGTCGCCGCCCTCCCCGGCGCGTCGCCAGAGTTCCGGCTCTCGCCCGACGAGCCGTTCCGTGAAGGCACGGGCCCGTACGGTCGCTTCATGATCCCCGCGTCGCGGGTTCCGGGGCTCGACCCGTTCCCGGTCGAGGTGCGCTACCGGAACGTGCTCGGCGAGGTGCGGACGCGGACACTGAAGGTGAACGTGCGCCGTGCGCTCTCGGACGCGCGCACGCTCTATCTCTTCGAGGGGCAGGCGTGGGCGCGTGTCGTGCCGAGCTTGGGCGAGGGCTTCGACATCGTGTTCGACGAGCGCTCGGATCGCGCCGCGACGGTGCGCTACGCGATCGACGGCGGCCCCCAAGAGGTGCTGCCGGTCGGCGTGTCCCACGTCCACCAAGCCGCCCGCCCCACGGCGTTCACGGTGGAGATCCGCACGTGCGACGGGCGCGTCTTCACCAACCGCATCTCGGGCTCGGGCGCCAGCCTCTCGAAGGAGTGATCAATCGATCAAGGCGGGTACGTCGCGGCTCGCGAGCAGCGTGCAGCTCCCGAGGCCGGCCGTGAAGTCGACACCGCGCGTGCACGTCTCGCAGCACCGGGACTCGATGGCCGCCCGGCTGCAGCGCTCGTCGTCGGCGACGCTCGGAAAGTGCGCGCTCTCCCACGACTCCGCCATCGGGATGCCGTTGACGTGGCAGAGCTCGAGGCGACCGTCCTCCTTGTAGGTGCACGTCGTGCCGTCGAACGAGAGCAGACGCTCGCGGGCAGCCGCGGTGGCGTCGCCGTAGCGCTCGTAGCGGTGACGCCCCAGGCTCAGGAACCGGCCGTCGCGCAGCTCGAGCAGCCGCTCGTCGTTCATGAGCATCCCGCCGCTGGGCGTGTTCTGCTCTCCCTTGCTCCAGTGGTTGACGAGCTCCTGGCGGCCCATGAGTCGGCGCTCGAAGTACCCGTGCGACTTGATCTCCATCGAGCCGTCGAGCCTCCAAGTGCCCTGGGGGCATTGCCACGAGAAGTGCTCCGTCTTGTTCTCGTGCTCGTTCTTCACGTAGCACCTGCGGATGGCGTCATTGACGGGAGGCTCGGTCGTCGCGGGTGTGTAGGTGAAGACCGGCCCCTCGGCGAGAGAGCGCGAGCGGGTGACGGTCTTGAGATAGCCGGAGATCATCGTGGTCACCGTGAAGTCGCCGTCGGTCGTCGTGGTGGTCCCCTGCGGCGGCGGCGAGCAGAAGCCTGACGACGCGGTCGGCACGGGGTAGGGAGGGGGCGAGGTCGTCGATCCTGTCGACGTCGGATAGTCGGAGTAGGCCGAGCTGGTCGCGCCGGTCTTCTCGTCCGCAGACGGGAGGGCGCACGCGACGCCGAGGGTGATGAATCCGAGGGTGACGAGGCCGAGCGTGGACTTGTGCATGCCGTACGACAATGCAACGGCGGCGCCACGCGCGGATCCCGTGGCTTTGCGCGCCGATCCGTCGCGTCGGCCGTGGGCGCTGTCACTTCGAGCGACACGGTCCACGGCCCTCGAGTGCAACCCGTGACCCGACGGCGCGCCCCCGTCCTCCGACACGGTCCGAGGTCGCCTTCGATGGGCTCCGCGAGCGCCGGGGGTCAGCGCCGCACGAAGGCGCCCGGCTCGAGCGCGTAGCGCAC
>JAGQJA010000268.1:2578-17011 GCA_020430845.1 Myxococcales bacterium | reverse complement strand
CGCCCGCGCCCGCACCCGCGCCCGCGCGCGCCTTCGCACCCGCGCCCGCGCCCCCCTTTTTCCGTTGCGGTTTCGATTGCTTAGGCACGTGTCCGGAAATGTGACACTTCTTCCCGTCCGGACGCAAGCGCGTCCCACCACCGCGCGGGCCTCCGCCGCCCTACAATCGCCGCGTGCCCGAGCCGCTCCTCCGCTGCAGCGATCTGCGCGTCGACGTCGACGGCGCGCCCGCGCTCGACGGGCTGACGCTCGAGACAAACGCCCAGCACGTCGTCGTCCTCGGCGCGCCGCGCGCCCTGTTCGAGGCGGCGTCGGGCGTGCGCCGCGTCGCGCGAGGATCGCTTCACGTGGCGGGCGCGTCGCCCGGCGAGGCCGTCGCGTCCCTTCTCGTCGGCGCGTGCCCATGCGACGAGCCGCTCCCTCCGACGTGGACCGCGGTCGAGCTCGCGACGTGGACGTCACGCCTCGCGGGCTTTCCCAAGGGCGAGGCGACCGCGCTGGCTCGCGCGAGCGTCGACCGGCTCGAGCTCCGCGAGCTCGCGTCGCGTCCGCTGCAGACCGTGCCACCGCAGGCGCGCCGCGCGGCGTCGCTCGCGGCCGTGCTCGCCACCTCACCGCGCGTCGTCTTCGTCGAGGACCCCTTGCGAGACCTGAGCGACGAGGCGTCCCGCTGGTACGCCCGCGTCGTGCTCAAGGCCCTCGGCGACACGCCGTGGGTCGTGTTCGCGTCGCGCATGTCGCTCTCGTCGCCGATCCTGCTCCACGCCGAGGAGGCCGTCCTGACCTCGTCGTCGCGGGCGCTCGCGCAGGGCCCGCCCGCCGAGCTCGCGGTCGCCGAGCGCGCGTACGTCGCGCGCGTGCACGGCGATCCCGCGTCGCTCGCGGAGTGGCTCGCCGAGCGCGGCGGCTCGATGGAGCACGACGGCGCGCGCGTGCAGCTCCGGCTCGGCCCGAACCAGACGACGGCCGAGCTCCTCGGCGCGTGCGCCGAGCGCGACGTCACAGTCGTCGAGCTCCTCCCTTTGTCGCGCGCGCTCGCGTGACCGTCGCGTGGTAGGCTCAGCGACGCGCATGAGCGACGACGACACCGAGATGAGCGCGCGCCCGACCGAGGCGCTCGGCAGGCGGCAGCTGGGACGCGGGCGCCTGGGCACGTACACCTTGCTCGGCGGCGCGTCGGGCATCGTGCCGCTGCCGTGGGTGCCCGACGCCATCGCCAAGCGCGTGCGTGGTGCGCTCGTCCACGACCTCTGCGCGCGTCGCGGCCTGTCGATCACCCCCGAGGCGCGTACGATCCTCGTCGAGACGGCCGGCTCCGACGGGCCCAAGAGCCTGCTCGCGCAGGGCGTCACCTTCGCGGTCTTCCGCGTGCTGGCCCGCTTCGGTCCCCTCGCGCTCGTGTCGCCCATCCGCTCGGCCATCGGCACCTTCGTCCTGGGCCACTTGCTCCAGCGCTACCTCGAGACCGCGCGCACCTCGCGCTCCGTGCGCATCGACGTCGAAGAGGCCCGCCGCCTCCGTCGCGCGATCGATCAGGCGCTGCTCTATGCGCTCACCACGGAGCCTCGTGACGCAGGCGATGACGCCCCTCACGCCCCCGAGGATCTACGTGATCAGACGACGCAGGTGCTCGACGGCGCCATCATCGGCGTCGCCAACCTCCCGGGCTGGCTCGTGCGTCGCCTCGACGCGGCGTTCGACGATGTGATCCTCAGCTCACGCGGATGAGCCCCGCCACCTCACCCGAGCGCGCGGCGCTCCGTCGCTCCAAGCGCGTCGTCGTCAAGATCGGCTCGAGGGCGCTCGCGCGCGATCCCGAAGCGCACGCGCGCCTCGCGGCCTCGGTGAAGGCCCTCGTCGACGGCGGCCGGCGCGTCGTCATCGTCAGCAGCGGGGCCATCGCCCTCGGCACCAAGAAGCTGGGCTACCGCGCTCGCCCCAAGGAGATGGCGCGCCTCCAGGCGGCGGCCGCGGCGGGGCAGAGCCTCTTGATGCGCGCGTACGAGCAGGCCTTCGAGGCGCTGGGCATCACCGTGGCGCAGGTGCTCCTGACGCACGCCGACCTGGCCGACCGCACGCGGGCCAACAACGCGCGGGGAGCCATCGAGGCGCTGCTCGACGCGCGCGCCGTCCCCGTGCTCAACGAGAACGACTCGGTCGCGATCGAAGAGATCAAGTTCGGCGACAACGACGAGCTCTCGTCGATGGTCGCCCCGCTCATCGGCGCCGACGCCCTCCTCCTCTTGTCGGACGTCGAAGGCCTGCTCGACGCGCGGGGCCACCGCGTGGGCGTCGTGCACGACATCGCGCGCGAGGCGCTGCCCCTCGCCCGCCGCGCGAAGAGCGCCGAGGGCACGGGCGGCATGGCCAGCAAGCTCGAGGCCGCACGGCGGGCCACGCTCGGGGGCGCGCACGTCGTGATCGCCGACGCGGCGGTCGACTCCGTCATCGAGCGCGCGCTCGACGGTGACGACGTCGGCACGCTGTTCGTGGCGTCGAGCCGCCGTATCCCGGCCAAGAAGCACTGGATCGCCTTCACGCTCCGCCCGCGCGGTGAGCTGCTGCTCGACGCCGGCGCCGCGTCGGCCGTGCGCGGTCGGGGCACGAGCGTGCTCTCCGTGGGCGTGCGCGGCGTACGCGGAGACTTCCGCGCCGGCGACTCCGTCTCCCTCGTCGACCTCGACGGCGCTGAGGTCGGTCGCGGCCTCGCGCGCAAGCCGGCGACCGAGGCCGTGCTGCTCGCCGGCCGCAGGGATCTGCCCGAGGACGCGGGCGTGCTCGTCCACCGCGACGAGCTCGTCGTGTGGTGACAGAACACACCGCGCGTCTCAGGAGAGCTGCGCGGCCCGTCTCGCCCGCGCGCAGGCCTCAGGGCTTGGGCGTGCGGTACACGCCGCCGTCGACGCTCGCCCAGTAGACGAAGCCGCCGTCGACCGCGAGCGCCGTCACGAGCGCGCCGCGCGCGCGCACCACAGGCTCGACCGCGCCGCCGGCCGTCGGGACGCGGAGCACCACGGCGTCGATCCCGCCATTATCTGCGAAATACACATAACGCCCTTCGACCACGGGGAGGCTCGCGCTCGTCTGCGGCGCCAGCGTCACGGCGGTGCCGCCCGCCTTCGGCACCGACACGAGCCCCACGCCGGCCACGGCGGCGTACACGTTCGTCGCGTCGGTCGTGAGCGCGCGCGCCATCGCGCCGCTGCCGGGCGCGCCCTCTCCTGCCGCGAGCGACCGCGGTGCGGCCCCAGGCACCAAGGCAGAGAGCTCCCACGCTCGCGTCGGCGCGGTGGGCGCCCCGACCTTCATCGTGAGCACGAAGGTCGTCGTCCCGTCGCTCGCCAGCGCGCGATCGCCGGGCCCGAGCTCCTGGTCGGCGTCGGTGTCCGTGCGCCCCACGCCTGTCGGCGTCGCGTACGAGAACGCTCCACCGGTCCGCGCGAACGAGAGCACGTTGACGCTCACGGGACGCAGCGCGACGGGCGGCGCGGCGCCGGCGTCGGCCGCGTACAGTCCTCCGGCCTCCTCGCTCCACGCAAACGACACCGTGGCGCCGCTCGTGTCCACGTCGAGCGCGCGCACCGGCCCCAGCGTCTCTTGGAGTTGCTCGACGCGGCGATCCTCCGCGACGCGCAAGATCGCGCCGCGCCCCAGTCCCGTCGCGGGCGTCGTGCCCACGACGATCCCGCTCGCGGTCGGCACCAGCGCAGACGCCGTCCCTCCTTCGACGCGCAAGCGGATGTCGCGCGGCGTGTCGGGCGGCGGTGCGGGCGGAGGGTCCTCTGCGCAAGCGCCGAGCGACAGCGCCGCGGCGAGCAGGGGCGCGGCGAGCATCGGGGCGAGCGCGTCGTGCGTCGGTCTCATGGTCCTTGCGGCGGGCCCTCGATCGGACCGCGGGCGTTCGGCGGAGGGTCGAGCGGCGTGGGCGGTACGTCGCGCGCCATGACCGACGACGCCTGGGTGAGGATGTCGGGGCGCACCGAGGCGTCGATGGCCTTGCCGCTCACCGACCCGTGACACGTGCCACAGAGCGCGTTGAAGAAGTCGGGGCGGAACGACTGGTGCACGTACTCGCCCGGGTAGAAGACGATCTGCTCACGTTGCGTGCGCGGCAGGTTCTTCTCGCGCGAGGCCTTGGTGGGACCGAGCTGCAGCACGATGGGGACGCCTCCCGGAAAGCGCACCTTGGCCGAGCCGTCGGACGCGATCGTGGGACCGGCGAGCACGCCGAGCTTACGGCGACGCACGTACACGCGACCGAACGCGTCGGTCACGGTGTTGGCCCCGCCCTTGTCGAGCGAGTCGACCTCGAGCGGAGGCGGCAGATCCTCGTACGCGATGAGCTCGGACAGATCGTCCTCGATCACGCGGCCCGTCGGCGTGTTCTGGAAGAGCAGCGAACCGAGGACGGGCAGGCTCAAGAAGAGTACTTCAGACTCTAGCCGATCGGGCAGCACCGTCGTGTGGCCGTTGGGCTCGTCGAGCGTCGACCTGAAGATGCCTCGCGAGACGCGCCCGTACACCGCCACCGCGTCGACCTCGGCTGCCCCTGCGTCTCCGAGCAGCTTGGTTCGCACGCCCGTGGCCGGGCTCATCACGTAGAGATCGTAGTCGCCGCCGAAGCTCGCCACGTCGTTCGTGTCGGCGGCGCTCACGAGCAGCTGCCCGTCGGGCAAGGCCGCCGGTGACGCAAAGATGCCCGACGTCGGCTCGCCAGGTCGCGCGCTCACGCCCCGATCGGGGAACAGGAGCGAGCGCAAGAAGAACGACGGATCGGGCGACTGGAGCTGCGCCGGATCGAGCACGCCGGGATCGATGAGGTAGTCGCCCGCGTCGCGGCTCGTGAAGTCGATGCCGATGCTGCGGTTGAACACGACGAGCGCGCCACCGCCGTGCGGCGTCGCGGGCGTGCGAAAGATCGCCGCAAAGTCCTTGTGCGGCAGCTCGACCACGTCGGTCGCCTCGGAGTATCCCACGCTCCCGCGCTGCGCGAAGAGCGGGTGGTAGTCGCCCCCGTCGAGGTTGATACGGCGGAGCGCGAGTTGGTAGAACGACGGCGCGCGCTTCTCGGCGGTGAAGATCACGCGGCCGTCGCTCATGAAGCTCGGCATGCGCTCCATGTTGAGCAAGAAGGTGAGCTGTCGGATGCGGTGTCCGGCGCCGTCGGGCTCCCACACATACAGGTTCGAGTTGGGCTTCGACGGATCGGCGGGCGAGCGCTGCGGGCCGCTGTAGTCGTAGTTGTCGTTGCGCAGGTTGCCGCGCGTCGACGCAAAGACGATGCGGCCCTCGCCCTCGATGGGGCTGTAGGCCGGGTCGAAGTTGTGCACCAGGAGGCCGTTGGCGCTCGCGGGCCCGGCGTTGATGTCGGGGTGCTTGGCGCACGCGGAGCCGTCGGCGTTCATCTCGTAGATGGCGAACGGCTCGGTCGCGCTCGCTCGCGCAGCGAACGCGATCTTGGCCCCGTCCCACGACACGGCGGGCCGGCGGATGTCCGCGCTCGCGACCGTGAGCCCGCATCCCGCGGTGAGTGAAGTATCTGCACCCGGCGTGATCGCGCCCGTGGGGGCCTGCGTGACGGCCACGCGACGAAGGTCGGCGCCCGGCGCGTACACGTCGAAGTCCTGCGGGCGACCGATGCCGCCGAGCGGTCGCTTGACGTACACGATCGCGCTGAGCGGAGCCGGGCGCGCGATGGCGCGCTCGCGCTTGAGCCACTCGTTCATCACGCAGAAGGTCGGGATCTGGTCGAGGTTGCCGCCGTCGTAGTCGAACTTGCCGGCGTCGCACGCGGCCGCGCTCGCGGCCTGCCCGCCGAAGTCCTCGAAGAGCGGTCCTCCGCGGTGCAGGATGCCGTTGGCGCGCTCACATCCTGGCAGCCCGCACACCTCGGGGCGGTAGAGGTTCTTGCGCACCAGGCGGCTCGCCGTGACGTCGTCGGACTCGAGCGCCATCTGCGCGAGCGACAGCTCGTAGTTCTTGCGCGTGGCGCTCAGCGAGAAGCTGCCGCCCGAGCCACCGCGCAGGCGGTAGTCGTGGAACATCGACGCCGAGTGGCACTGCAGCATCATGCAGCCCTTCTTGACGAGCAGCGGCTGCACCTTCTGACTGAAGAACGCGAAGCCGGGCTCCTCGGGAGGCAGCTTCGGCGGGCCGTGCTGCCGGGCCCACTCGGTGAGCGCGACGTAGCTCGGGTCGCCGGGCGAGCCGAAGATGACGCCTCCCTCGTGGAACGCGCCGCCTTGCGTGGGCGAGAGCGGACGCCGCAAGAGCTCGCTCTGCTCGGGCGTCTGCGCCAGGTACTCGACCGCCGCGAGGTAGTTGAAGCGCACCTGCTCGGGGGTCGCGCCGCACGTGAGGTAGAGCGAGTTGGCCACTGTGCCGTGGCAGTTCCCCGAGGCGCAGCTCGTGCGTTGCGCGTCGTCGGCGCTCACGGTGCCGTTGCCCGAGCCGACGAGCAACGGGTTGATCCGATCGCGGAACGTGCCGAAGTCGGGCGTAGGCGGATCCTTGCTGAGGTCGAAGTCGGCGCGCCCGGGGATGAACGGGTTGCACGGCTGGCGCCGCACGTCGGCGGGGGGCTGGCCGGTGTTGTTCTCGGTCGCGCCCGTGGCGATCCAGCGGCGCAACGTCTGGTACGCCCCGCCGCTCGCGTCGAGGATCGACCCGCCCGCGTGCTTGATGTCGGTGCTGACGACGACCTTCTTGCCGTCGTACGTCTGCACCTCGATCTGCTGCGGCTCGACGTTCTTGAGCAAGAACGCCGGCTGCCCGTAGGGCCCGTAGTCCACGAGCAGGTCGCGGCGCTTGTCGACCCCGGCGAAGCCGGCCGTGTCGAGGTTGCCGAGCGCGTTGCCCTTGGCGTCGGCCACGTGGCACCCGGCGCCGGTGTTGGTGCGCACGCACGACGTGGTGAGGATGGGGCCGATCGTCCGCGTGAAGTACGTGGAGCTCTCGGGCTCCTTGGAGCTGCACGCCGCGGGCGACAGGGCGGCAAAGCACGCCGTCGCGACCACGATCGCCGCAGCGACGCTGCCACGCGGCCGCCCCCGCGACGCCAAGGGAGTTCGATCGGTCACTTCTCGATCATACTACAGGCGGCGGAGCGCGATCTGCGCCTGGTCCCGCACGAGCCCGTCGCTGTCGGTCTTGGCGATGTCCTCGAGCACCGGACGCGCCGCGCCGTCACGCAGCTGTCCGAGCGCGTGGCAGGCCGCGTTGCGCACCGACGCGTCGGGGTCGCCCTTGGCGAGCTGCGCGAGGCTCTGCACCGAGTCGCGCACGCGCAGGGCGCCGAGCAGATCGGCCGCGCGCTTGCGGACGCCCGCGTCGGGGTCGGCGGTGAGCTTCGCCACGGCGGCGCCGTCGGCGAACGTGTTCACGCGGCCGGCGGATCCCAGGGCCGCGATCTTGACGCGCGCGTCGACGTCGCCGAGCGCCCGCGTGAGCGCGCCGCGACCGTCGTCGTTGAGTCGCCCCAACGCGACGGCGGCCGCCGCGCGCACGGTCGGGTCGGCGTCTCGTTCGACCGCGTTGGCGCAGGCCTCGACACCGGGCGCGGCCAAGAACTCGCCGATGGCGTAGGCCGCCGCGACGCGCCGTTGCGGGTTGGCGTCGCTCGCCAGCGTCTGCAGCGTGCGCTCGTAGACCTCTCCCTTGCCGAAGACGCCGAACACGCGGCGGCGCAGCCACCACGCCGCGATCTCGCGCGTGCGCGGGTTGGCGTCGTAGAGCAGCGGCTCGACCGCCGGGATGCACGACAGGCACTCGACGCGCTCGGCGTGCTCGAGCGTCTCCCAGATGGCCATCATCGAGCCCGACGCCGCGACGCTCTTGATGCGATCGCCCGTCGAGAGGAACTCGATCTGATCGGGCGGGATGTTGCCGTACACGACGCGCGTGCCGTTGGAGTTCTGCGTGGCGTCGGCGTCGGCGTGACCGCCGCCGAACAGGGAGGCGCAGGCCAGCGCGCCCGCGAGGACGACGCCGATGCGGCCGGAGGTGGTGAGGCGGAGAGACTTGTGCATGGTCTTCTTCATGGCCGTCTCCTCTCAGTACTTCTGTCCGGGAGCGACGGGGTCTCCGGCAAAGGGCACGAAGCCCGTGTTCTGTCGCGCGTAGTACTGACCTCCGAGGTCGATCGACCGGATGAGGTGCTGGCGCTCTTCGTCCGTGAGCGTCACGCCCACGTCCTCGGGGTGCATCACCGACGTGCCGTACGCGAAGGTGCCGTCGGGCGCCTTGACGTTCAGCTTCTTGATGAGCGCGCTGCCTCGCGCGTTGCTGGGGATGGCCCACAGCGGCGCGACGTCGCCGGTGCGCTGCGTGTCACCCATGCCCATCTCCATCGTGGCGGGGAAGAACAGAGACACGTACGAGCGCGGGTACGTCTCGAGCTTGCGGTCGTACACGACCTGGATCTCGGTGGACGACAGGTCGAGGTACGGGATGGTGAACTGCTGCGCCGCGCCCGTGGCCGGGTTGGTGGCCGACAGCGAGTAGCTGCGCCCCGCGAACGGGTCGTTGGCGCCGCCGCCGTGGCAGCTCACGCACTTCTTGTCGAGGATGTCTTGGATGACGACCTTGGGCTTGGCGTCCGGGTACTTCGCGGCGTCGAGGCTCCAAGGCAGCTCCAGGCGCTCGGGGATCGGCGAGAGGAACTTCTCGGCCTGGCGCTGCTCGGCGACCGTCGGGTTCTGACCGCGGGTGGTGCCCACGCTCGTGCGCGACTCGTGGCAGCCCACGCAGCGGCGATCCTCACCGGGCAGACCCTGGATCCACAGGCGCTGGTTGCGCAGGCTCATCCCGTACTTGTCGATGGGCTGCAGGTGCACCGGGAGGTACGGCGGGATCTCGGCGAGCCAGCTGCCGTCGGGGTAGACCTGCGCCTCGCCCAGGATGGCCGCGCCCTCGTCCATCGTCAGGCCGAACATGGTGACGCCCTTGGCGGCCTCGCTCGAGAAGCCCTCGATGATGCGCACCTTGACCGCGTCGCGCAGCGCCACGTCGAACGGCACGCCCTGGTCGCCGTAGTTGGCTCCGCTCACCGTGTCGCGCAGGCTGGTCTTGGTGATGTCGACCGAGCCGATGCGCACGGGCAGGCCGAGGTCGGCGTTGCGGCTCACCAGGTCTGCAATGACCGGCGGCTCGGCGCGCGCGACGACGGGCAGCGCGTTGAGCTCCCACGTGTTGCGGTCGTTGTAGACGAGCTGGTTCTTCTGCGTCTTGGGGTCGAAGATGTAGACGCCGAAGTCGGGCGGCGTGATCGACTGCTCGGAGAGGTCGTTGACGGGGCCGTCGGCCCACGACACCAGCACGCGACCGTCGGGCAGCGTGCTCGGCTCGCGGTAGCGACCCACGGGCGACGGGCCGTTGCCGGTCGGCACGTCGGGCGTGAGGATCTCGAAGCGCGCGTTCTCCTCGTCGATGCACGCGTGGCCGGTCTTGTCGGCCTTGGGGTCGAGGCACGCAGGGTCGTTCTGGTTGCGCGCGTCGATGCGGACGAGGGCGCCGGCGTGGATCGTGCGGTTACGCGTGGTGGCGATGCCGATCATCACGTTGGGCTCGACCTCGCGCACGCTGAAGAGCGAGTTCGACGGCTTTCCGTGCTGGCCCGCGACCGCGATCATCTGTGTGCCGTCCGGGTTCGCGGCGAAGAGCTTCACGTCGTTGACGGCCCCCAGGTGCTCCCAGCGCGAGTAGCCGATCTTGCCGTCGGCGCGCACCCACGGCGCGACCGTGTGCGAGAGGTTCTGCGAGGCGAGGCGACGGTCGGCGTCTCCGCCGTCGACGGAGATCGTCGCGAGCTGCGTGACGACGCGCCCGTGCTCGTACTCGTCGGCGCGCGTGCCCATCGGCGTGTACATCTCGTTCGTGACGAACGCGATGCGGCCGCCCGCGATGTAGATCGGGTTGATGTCGTCGCGATCGCCGCCGGTCTTCTGATGGATCTCGAACTTGTCGCCGGGGCCGGGCGTCAGCTGGGCCGTGTAGAGGTGGTACTTGTCGTTGGGGTCGCGGCGCATCGAGAAGACGACCTGCTTGCCGTCGAACGAGACGTCGGCGCCGTTGAAGTCGGCCTCGGGGAAGTCCGCCGTGATGTTGAGGAGCTTGCCGTCGGGTCGCGGCGGCGACAGGAGCATCAGCGCTCCGCCCGGCACGTAGCGCTCGTAGTCGAGCACCTGCCCGTTGCCGCCTGCGACGTTCACGGTCACGCCGTTCGCGCCCGCCACCGTGTGCTGACGTTTGATGAAGAGCACGGCGCTGACGCCGGGGTCGGCGGCCTCTTCGGTGGACGTCCCGCAGCCTGCGACGAACGCAGGACCCGCCGCCGTGGCGACGACGAGAGCAAGGGCTGTGAAGCGTGAAAGGTGCGACATGGTGGGCTCCGTCTCTCCTGACGTGGATCATGAGAGCACGAGTTGGGCCAGCATCCGTCGCTCGGTTTTCTCGGCTCTGCGTCGAAATGACCCACAAGTGCGGGGAGGGGCCGCGCCCGCGTTTTGGGGGGGGAGGCCCCCGCGAGCGTTCCGTATCAAGCTAGTGGATGCCAAGACGGGTGGTTGGGGTCGTCGCGTGTTTGGGGGTGCTCGGCGTGGCCGGGTGTGCGCAGCCGTCGCCGCGGATCAACTTTGCGCTCGAGGCGAGGTTGCTGCGCGAGACGACGCTCGAGTCGTTGCCCGAAGGCGAGTCGTCTGCCGGCGACGCGGTGGTGCGCGTACAGCGCGAGGGCATGGGGGGCTGCACCGGCTTTCTCGTCTCGCCGACGCGCGTCCTGACCGCGCAGCACTGCGTCGTCGGGATCGGCAAGAAGGGTGAGATGACCTTCGACGTCTTGCGCGCCGGGCAACTGCACGTGGAGCTGGGGCGCGACTACCTGCCTTGGGGGCGCGTGGCGGTGCGCGCGGTCAGGGCATGCGAGGGCTGGATGGGCGGCGTCGAGGCCGACGTCGCGATGCTCACGCTGGCGAGCCCCGTGCCGCCCGAGGTCGTCCCGTTCGACGTCTCGCTCGCGACGCCCGAGCCGGGGGGTATGTTCGACACGGCGGGCTACGGATCGCGGAGCACACGCGCGGTGCCCTTCACGCGGTGGCCCGTGCAACAGACGTTTCGGCGCGAGCGCTGGGGGCGCCTGCTCTCGGCCGACGAGCGTGAGCTCGTCTTTCGTTTCTGGTCGCAGCCCGGCGACTCGGGCTCTCCCGTCATCGACCGCGCCACGCGCCAGGTGGTCGGCGTGCTGAGCCACGCGAGCGACGAGCACGAGATGCGCGACGCGAAGACCACGCCGTCGACGTCGGCGGCGAGCCTCGCGCGGTGCAGCGATCTGTTCGCGCGCTGAGGGCTGTCAGCCGAGGAGCGACTCGGGCGTGAACGCGTCGGGCAGCAGGCGGCGCAGGGTGGTGGCGCGCCGCGTCTCGCCGCGCGGCGTGAGGCCCACCATCACGATGGTCATGTCCTTGGCGAACTCGGCGAGCACCTGCCGGCAGATGCCGCACGGGGAGCCCGCGCGCTCTCCCGCCGTCACCACGACGCACGCGACGGGGTGACGCTCGCCCGCGGCGACCATCTGCATGATCGCGCCGCGCTCGGCGCAGATGCACCCGCCGTACGAGGCGTTCTCGACGTTGCACCCCTTGAACACGGCGCCGCTCTTGGTGGCGATCGCCGCGCCGACGAAATACCGAGAGTACGGGGCGTGGGCGCGCTCTCTCACCGCGCGAGCCTCTTTGACGAGGCGCTCGATGAGGTGGGGCGAGACCTCGACGCCGCGCGGTGACGCCGCGCCGCCCTTGGCGCCCGTCGCGCGCTTCGTCGAGGTCGCGCGCTTGGCAGGGGCCGTGCGCCCCGCGGTCGCACGTTTCGTCGACGCCGCGCGCTTGCCGCTCAACGTTTCCCCGCGCGCTGGATCCACGCGCCGAGCACGCGCGCGAGGTCGTCGCGCTTGGCGCGCGCCGTCTCCTCGACCTCGGAGTGATCGAGCTCCGTCGCGCTGATGCCCGCGGCGAGGTTCGTGATGCAGCTGAGCGCGCCGACCTTGACCTTCATGTGGCGGAGGGCGATCACCTCGGGCACGGTGCTCATGCCCACGGCCTGCGCGCCCATGGCTCGCAGCATGCGGATCTCGGCCGGCGTCTCGTACGTGGGCCCGAGCAGTCCGGCGTAGACGCCCTTGCGCAGCGAGACGCCCACCTCGGTCGCGGCCGCGGCGAGATCGTCGCGGAGCCCAGGATCGTACGCCGTGGTCATGTCGGGAAAGCGCGGTCCGAGCGCCGCGTCGTTGGGCCCGATGAGCGGGTTCGTGCCCATGAGGTTGAGGTGGTCGGTGACCATCATGAGGTCGCCGGGAGACCACGACGCGTCGAGCCCGCCCGCGGCGTTGGTGACGAGCACGCTCGACACGCCGAGGCGCGCCATGGTCCGCGCCGCGTGGACCACCGACGCGATGGGGTGACCCTCGTAGAGGTGCACGCGGCCCTGCATGCAGACGACCGGCACGTCGCCCACGCGTCCGAAGCAGAGGTTGCCCGCGTGGCCCACGACGGCCGACGTGGGCAGGTGCGGCAGCTCGCCGTACGGGATCTTCACCAGGTCGGCGATGCCGTCGGCGAACGGGCCGAGGCCGCTGCCGAGGATGACCCCCACCTTGGGCGACGCGGATACGCGCTCGCGGATGGCCTTCACCGTCTCGTCGAGCTGCTCGCTGATCGTCGTCACGTCGTCACGCCTCCCTTGTTGTACTTGCGGGCGAGCGCCTCGCACACGACCTTGGGCGCGTACCGGCTCACGTCTCCCCCGTGGCTCGCGATCTCACGCACGAGCGACGCGCTCACGAAGCCGTGCTTGGTGCGCGTGGGCAAGAAGATCGTGTCGGCCTGCGGGCACAGGTCTGCGTTGGCGTGCGCGATCTGCAGCTCGTACTCGAAGTCGGTGGCCGCGCGCAGGCCACGCACGATGACGGTGGCGCCCTTGGCCATGCAGTAATGGATGAGCAGGCCGTCGAAGGTCTCGACCGTGACGTTGGGGAAATCGGCCACGACCGCCTCGAGCAACGCGCGCCGCTCTTCGACGCCGAAGAGCGGGTGCTTGGTCGGGTGCGCGCCGATCGCCACGATCACCTTGTCGAACAGCGCCGAGGCGCGTTCGATGAGGTCGAGGTGACCCAGGGTCGCCGGGTCGAAGCTCCCCGCGTAGACCGCGAGCCGCGCCGTCATCGCTCTGCTCCGCGGCGGCGGCTCACTTGGCTGCTCCCTTGCCGGTCGGCTTCTTGGGGGCGCCGGCGGGGGCCTTGGGCGGCGGGGGCGGCGGCTTCGTGCCAGACGGCGCGAGCGTGAGCGCGGGCGGCGCGATCGACGTCGGCGCGGGCGCGGGAGCTCCTCCCGTGGGCGGCCCGGGAGACACGCCCTCGGCCGGCTCACCCGGAGGCGCGCCGCCGGCGGGGCCGGGGTCCTGCATCTGCATCAGCAGCGGATCCATCTCCATCCACATGTAGCGACCGTCGTCGCCGAGCGTGATGCGAAAGGCCGCGAGAAGCCCCGCGCCGACCACGCCGCCGAGCTCGACGTCCATGTTCTGCTTGTAGTCGGCGATCGACGGGCCGCGCATTGCCGGGATCTGCGGGAGGTCGAGGCCGCCGAGCTTGAAGTACGGGAGCATGCCCAGGCGCCACGAGGGCGGCGTGCCCGGCTCGGGGCGGAACGACGAGAGGTCTGCGCCCGACCGCTTGAGCACGGCCTCGTCGAGCGCGAGCGGGTACGCGGCCGACGAGTCGACGAACATCGACGTCTGTCCCTCGTCTTTGGCCGACACCGAGGCGCGCATCATCATGCCGCCGCCCTTGACGTAGAAGAGCGGTACGCGGCTCGCCGCGGGGGGCGCCGGCGGGTCTTCTTTGCGCACCACGAACTGCGAGCCGCGACGGTCGATCGTCACGTGCATGTGGCGCAGCACGTTGACGCCGATGAGCGCGCGGATGGGCGCGCCGAGCTGCCGCGAGATCGCCGAGAGGTCGAACGTGAGCGCCGGGACGTCCTTGACCTCGATGCTGTCGCCGAAGCGGAGGTTGACCCACGCCGGCTCCTTGCGCGTCGACGAGTCGACCATGAGCTCGCCGAACGAGGTCGCGACGACCGCGAGGATGCGCTCGCCTTCGAGCTCACACGGCACCACGAGCCACGGGCCTGCCGGCGGCATCTCGACGGCCGCGACGATGCCGCCCTCGATGGCGAACGGGTGCCGCCCGTGTCCGCGTCGCGCGAGCGTGGCGATGTCGCGCGCCCACTTGTCCTTCATGTTCGGGTCGCCCAGGGCGGCCTCGAGCTCGTCGGCCGCGGGCTCCACGTCGCCGGCGTACCAGTGGGCGCGGCCGCGGATGGCGTGCACCTCGCTCGAGTCGATGCCCTCGGTGAGCTTGAGCGCGTTGTCGAACTCGAGGCG
>JAGQJA010000268.1:0-2514 GCA_020430845.1 Myxococcales bacterium | reverse complement strand
CGGCGAGCCCGGCGTCTTCCATGTCGCCCGCGTGGTAGCTGGCCTTGGCGCGGGCGAGCCACGTCTCGACGATGGGCGGGCGGGCCGGCGTCGTGGCGTCGGGGCCGCACGCCACGTTGAGGGCGAGCGGGAGCGCCGCGACGAGGAGAGCCCCGCGGCGCGACGCCGCCCCGTGGGGAGTGCGGCGCGAGAGGCGCTCGAGGAGGCGTGAGAGCAGGGTGCGCATGTCAAACTCCAGTCTACAGCAAGGCTACTGGGCGGACTCGACGCGCAGGATGCGATCGGCCCGAAGCTCGCGTCGGCCCCTTCCGGGCAGCAGATAGCCGATCACCCGGGGCGGGTCGAGCCCCGAATCCACGGCGGTCACGACCATGGTGAGCGTCTCGGCTGCACGCCCCCGCGGCCGGTAGTCGATCCGTACCGGCACGCCGGCCGCCTGCGCATCGGTGCAATCTGCAAGAACCTGGCTGCGCGCCGCACGCTCGGCGATGCGCACCTCCCAGAGGTCGCGCGGGGTGTTCGGCGCCAGGATGCGGACGCACTCGGCGAACACGGTGCGCAGGGCGGCCACGTCGGCGTCGGCGCGGTGCGCGCGCGCGCGGTCGATGCCCAGGTGCTCCGCGAGCGCGTCGAGCGAGTGGCGCGGCAGCGACAGGGCGCGGCGCGAGAGGTCGAGCGTGTCGAGGTAGTGCGAGAAACGTTGCGGCGCGCCGACCCGCGCGAGCTCGGCCTCGAGGAAGCTCACGTCCCAGCGCGCCCCGTGCGCCACGAGCACGGCGTCGGAGAGCAGCGCGAGGACTCGGCCGGCGAGGTCCGCGAAGGGCGGCGCGTGCGTGAGCGCGGCCTCGTCGATTCCATGTATATGCACGTTGTGCCCGGCGCGCACCGGCGGCTTGACCAGCGAGCACATCGAGTCGACCACGTGTCCGCCCACCACGCGCTCGATGCACACCTCGATCACGTGGTCTGTCGCCGGGTCGAGGCCCGTCATCTCGAGGTCGACGAACGCGAGCGCTGCCTCGTCGAGGGGCGCGTCCCACGGCGGCCCCGGCGCGGGCGGCGGCCGCGTCATCCTCGCTCGACGGTCATCGCGATGCCTTGGCCCACGCCGATGCACAGCGCGGCCATCCCGCGCTTGTCGCCGCGCGCCTTCATGGCGTGCAAGAGCGTCACGAGCACGCGGCAGCCGCTCGAGCCGATGGGGTGACCGAGCGCGATGGCGCCGCCACGCACGTTGACGCGCTCGGCGTCGAGCTCGAGCCCGCGCAGGCACGCGATCGACTGCGCGGCGAACGCCTCGTTGAGCTCCACGAGGTCGAGGTCTCCCACCTTCCACCCCGCGCGCTCGAGGGCGCGCTTGCCCGCCGGGATGGGCCCCTCGCCCATGAGGTTGGGGTCGACGCCGGCCGTCGCGAACGAGGCGACGCGCGCGAGCGGTTCGAGCTTCTCGGCGCGGAGCACGTCTTCGCTCACCAGCATCACGGCGCTCGCGCCGTCGTTGAGCGGCGAGCTGTTGCCCGCGGTGACCGAGCCGTCCTTGCGGAACACGGGCCGCAGCTTGGCGAGCGCCGCGCTCGAGGCGTCGGCGCGCGGCGACTCGTCCTCGGCGACGACCAGCGGGGCGCCCTTGCGCTGGGGGATCTCCACGGGCACGAGCTCGTCGGCGAAGGCGCCCGCCTTCTGCGCTGCGACGGCCTTCTCGTGCGATCTCACCGCGAAGGCGTCCTGCTCTTCGCGCGTGATCTTCCACTTGTCGGCCACGTTCTCGGCCGTCTCGCCCATCGACTGGAGCGGGAAGCGCTCGGCCATGCGCGGGTTCTCGAAGCGCCATCCGAGGCTCGTGTCGAACACTTTCGGGGCGCCGCGCGCGAACGCCTCCTCGCCCTTGGCCATCACGTAGGGGGCGCGCGTCATGCTCTCGACGCCGCCCGCCACGACCACGTCTGCGTCGCCGGTCCAGATGCGTCGCACGCCGTCGGCCACGGCCTCGAGCCCCGAGCCGCAGAGTCTGTTGACCGTGACCGCGGGCACCTCGTACGGCAGGCCCGCGAGCAGCGCCGCCATGCGCGCCACGTTGCGGTTGTCCTCACCCGCTTGGTTGGTCGCGCCGAACACCACGTGATCGACGCGCGCGAACGCGGCGGGCGCGCGGTCGCGGAGCGCGCTCACGAGCAGGGCGGCCATGTCGTCGGCGCGGGCGGCAGAGAGCGCCCCCCGGTGCTTGCCGATGGGCGTACGGACCGCGTGGACGAGGTATGCGGGGCGGAGAGACACCATGCCTGCCTCTGTAAAGCAGGCTCCGCCCCGCGGCTAGCACCGAGACCGGCTGAATCGAGCCTCCGGTTCGCCCCGCCCTCCGGGCGAGCGGGGGCAGATCACCGGTCTCTCGCGCGCTCTCAGGGCCTCACCCGCGGAGTCCGCGGAGCGCCTGTGCAGTGCTCTCCTCGGCTACTTGGCGACGGCCTGCCCGTCGACCCACTTGTAGAAGCCCTCGCCCGACTTCTTGCCGAGCTT
>JAGQJA010000267.1:8140-16007 GCA_020430845.1 Myxococcales bacterium | reverse complement strand
GAGCGTGCGACGCGGCGCCTCGCCGGGTGAAATCTCTGCGAATCCACCCCGACGTCTTCCGATGGCCGTCACGAGACGACGCGGACCACCGCGAGGCTCACGCGCGAGGGGACGAGCCACCGGAGCCGCCGCTCGCGCTCCTCGGAGGCAGGCGCTCGACCACGTGATGGCGCGGACAAGAGCTCGCCGAGCACACGAGCGATCTTGGGTGCGCGAACGCGCTCCTTGCCCGCCGCCGCGATCGCGGCAGACAGCGCCTCGGCGATGAGGTCGACGTCGAGCTCGCCTCCATCACCGGAGAGGAGGAGCAGCACATCGCCCGGCGTGAGATCGACCTCGACGCTCTGCCACGGCCTCACCCGATCCCTCGGCCGCGAAGACGCACCGAGGTGCCCGACCGCCATGCTCGCCCACATGCGCGCGGCCTCCTCGTCGAGCGATGCTCGGTCTGCGGCAGGGACCATCTCGAGCAACGACATGCGCGCCGAGACCCCGGCGAGCTGCCCCCCGCGGAGACGGAACGCGCGTTCGAGCCCCGTGCACGCGATCTGGGCGACGCCCGGGGTCACGTACGCGGCGGACGCGCTCACCTCGAGCTGGTCCGCCCAAGGCGGCCCCTCGAACGAGTCGAAACCGCGCTGGACCTCGTCGAAGAACGCGTCGACCTTGCGGCCGATCGGGACCCCCTCGGCGGCCGCGCGCCAACGCTCCACCGCGCCTTCCAGGATGGGCACGAGCTCTCTACGAAAGGTCGCCTTCTGCGAGCCCCCGCCCTGCCCACTGACGCAGGCGACGAGGCCCCCCACGACGCGGTACTCCGCGACGCCCTCGTACGCGAGGGCGCTCGCGTGCGCGCTCTGTGGCCAGAAGTCCATCTCGACGTCGAACCCGTGGTGCGGGTGGGTCTCCCCGAGCGTGCTCCGCCAGAGGCCTACGTCGAGCTCCGTCACGAGACGATTGTGCCACGACGTGTCGCAGCAGCTACTCCCCTCGCACCTGCCAGCTGGACACCAGCGACTCCACCGCAGGCCGCACGCAACGAAGCTCCGGGTGGAGACCGAGTCGCTGCCAGGCCACGGACCACTTCGGCGCCTCGGTGCGAGTCGTCGGCGCGGCGATCACGCGGCGCCCGTCCACGCGGGCCAGCACCACCACCAGCTGCTTGCCTTGCGCCCAGGTGCGAACGCGCGCGACCGCGTCGGCGGTCACGTCCGGGCTCGTGAGGAAGAGCAGCTCGCAGCGCGCGCTCGTCGGCTGCGACACGTCAACGGAGCTGCGCGCGTCCTCGTCGGTCACGTCCACGATCGGGCCCGAGGGGCCGCCGCGGCGAAGGAGCAGCTCGGGGACGGCGTCCAGCGTGTGCTGGCGCTTCGCGATGACCCAGAGCTCTCCGGGCGCCCGAGCGACGACCTGTTCTGGCTCGAATTTGCCTCCATCGGGCTCCACGGACGTGCCTCGATGGGGCCAGCTCAGCGATGTCCAGAAGTACGAGAAGTGCACTCCGTCGCCCGCGAATCTCAGCCCCTTCAATGACGGCATCGGCACGGTCCGCCACTGAGCCACCCCATCCCGGGCGATGCGTCGCTCCCTGAGGACATTCGGCTTCGACTGCTCGTTGTTGCCCTGGAGCACGACCCACAGGACGCCATCTCGCGCGAGAGACATGGAAATCACTCGGCCCGAGACGGGTTCGATCGACCAGGTGCGACCATCCCAGTGACCGAGCCACGGATCGACGGCGGTCCGAACATCGTCCGCGACTTGCTCGCCCGCGATCCATACGTCGTCCTCCGCGCGAGCGACAATCTCACGCGCCCGCGCCGTCGCGGGAACCGGCAGGCGCTCGATCTCTGGCGCGCCGCCGCGAGCCGTCCAGCGCAGCAATCGTGTAGCCCCGTGCCACCAAGCCTCGTCCCTTCGCCCGGCGAGCGCGACCACCGAGCCCGACGCGAAGGAGACGAAGCTGACGACGAACATCTCCCGCGGCACCTCGGGGGTAGATTCCGCGGCGCCAGCGACCACGGCGAGCTGTGGAGGTATCGGCGGCGGCGGCGTGTGCGGCAATCGCGCGGGAACGCGAAGCGCGAGGAGTCGACCTTCCGACCATGGGTGGATTCCCCGATAGAGAACCCCGAGCGGCTGCGCGTCCGCGCTCCCATCGCGGCGGACGACCAGAGCCTGCCCCAGCAATCGCCCGCTCGTGTAGCCGGTAGTGAGCGAGGCGCGGACGCCACCCGCAAGACTCCCTCCGTGGACGACGAGCTTCACGTCGAATGCGCGACGATCGAGCGGGAACGCGAACGTCTTGAACCGCGTGCGTCGTCCGTCCGCGTGGAGTCGATCGATCGAGAGCCCGTGGGTGAAAAGGAGCGTGCCGTCCGACAGCCGGTTCAAGCTGGGCCCCTGACCGAACGTCATCGCGACGGGCGTCAGCTCGGACGGGGTAGCGCTGAGCGAAGCTTCATCGCCCGCGTCGGCGACGACATCGCTCGTCGCGTCAATCGGCGCTTCGGAGTCGAGCACGCTGGGACGAACGGGAGGCTCGCGCCCGCACGCGGGCGTGCACGCGCCGACCGCGACAGCAAGCGAGAGCGCCAGGGCGCAGCGCGCAGGAGCCACTGCACGAAGCTACGGCACGCGAATTTCACAGTCGACGATTTCCCACTACGCCGACTGCCGACAGGCAATACCTCTCTCCACGCTCGCAGCGGGCGGGCCGAGCTCTCGCGGACGAGGTGCGGGCCTCACCGCGCCCCGAACCGCTCGAGCGCCTCCTCGACGCTGTGCACGGTCAAGGGCCGCGAGGTGAGAGGGCGCTCGCGGCTCGGCGCGATCGACTCGGGCGTTCCGTCCTCCTCGAGGACAAGCACGAATCGCGACTTCAGCTCCGGGTGCGCGTCCCAGAGAGCGCGATAGAGCGCGACCCTCCCCATGCGCATCGCGGCGCTGCACAAGACCAGATGGGGAGGAGGCGACGCGTCGAGCGCATCGAGCGCAACCCAGGGATCGTCGGTCGCCGTGGCTTCGAACGCAGCGCTGCGCATCGCCTCGACGACGCCGTGCGTCCGGACGTCCTCGTCGATGACGAGGACACGCCGCGGCGCCGTGCTCGGAGTGACGAGCGCGGGGGTCGACCCACGAGGCGGCAGGACCGGGATGTGGAACGGCAGCACGAAGCAGTCGCTCCGCGCGAAGGCGAGCAGCGTCGGGGGATCGAGCGGAGGCGAGAGGCAGAGGTTGAAGGCGTCGAGCGCGTCTAGGCTCGCGAGCACCAACCTGCGTTCACTCGGCGCCGCGATCAGAACGACACGACTGGCGACGACGACGTCTTCCGCGTGGACGCGCCGCAGGAACCCGTGCGTGCCGAACGCCAGACGCGCGGGGCACAGGATCAGATCGAAGCCACCGGCGAGCGCCGTTCTCACCGCGACCGAGGGATCCCTCTCGAGAACGCGCCGCGCCCCCGCGCCGAGCGCCGTGACCGTCGCGGCATAGGCATCGTCGTGGCAATCCACGAGCAGCGCCGAGAACGGAGCGCCCGCGCGCATGCGTCTCCACGTCGAGGGAGGGAGGTCTTGCTCCTCCGAGAAAGAAGGCGGAGACGTCGGGACGCGCGATCGAGCGGCCTCTCGGTCGCTCGCCGTGAGCACGAGCCGCGTCGCGCGCGCGCCGAGACCGCGCGGCAGCTCGACCTCGAACAGCATGACGGAGCGGCACTCTTCGTGGGTGAGGACGCGCAGGAGGGCGTAGTGCGCCCTCGCGGCGGCGCGGCCCCCCTGCTCCACCTTCACGGCGACTTCGAAGTGGCTGTCGCCAAGCGCGTAGACCTCGAGGACACCGGGCACGTCCTCGAGCACGAAAGCGATGTCTGCGAGGCGAGGCGTCAACACGCGAAATCCTAGACTGCTGGGCACTCGATGCCATTCCGGCGAAGTGACTATTGTGCGGGGCCGAGGCGCAGTCTCGCGCTTCTGCGACGCAGGGGGTCTGCGGATCGTGCGTGATTCGGATCGCGGACCTCGCCGAGGGGGCGTCGGAGAAGAACCAGTGCGGTGAGGCCGGCAAATCCGCGACGACTCAGCGGCTCGGCAGGCCGCTCACGAAGGCGGCAGCCTCGCGCGGCTGCGCCGCGGCGTGCACCAGCTCGCTCATCCATCGCGCGCTGGCCGCGATACCGTCCATGTCGCGACTCGGGTTCGCGAGCTCTCGTACACTCCACCCGGTGCGAATCGCGACCTGGAACCTGGAGCGCGCCGACTCCGCGCGAATCCGTCAGGCCCAGGAGACCGTCCTCCGCGAGCTCACCGCCGACATCCTCGTGCTCACCGAGCCCGGCCCATCCTACCGCCCGGGCCCGCGCGTCGTGACCTCGCCGCCAGAACGAAGCCGACCGAAGAAGGGCGACGCGTGGGTCGCGATCGTCGGTGACTCCGTCGAGCCCGTGGGCGTCGAGATCCCGTACGAGCGCTTGGCGGTCGCAGCGAGGGCGCGCATCGACGGCCGGTCCGTGGTCGTCTACGGGAGCGTCTTGCCGTGGGCCTTCGCCGCGAACAACGCGCCCGAGCTCGTTCGAGCACGAGAGAGCGCATTCGACACGTTCCTCCGCGTGCTCCGGGAGCAGGTCGCGGACATCGCAGAGCTCCGACGGCGATGGCCGGCTGACCTCGTCGTGTGGGCCGGGGACTTCAACCAGACCCTATCGGGACCCAACCACGGTGGGTCTGCGGTGAAGCGCGAAGCCCTGCGCCGTGCGCTCGATGAGCTCGGGCTTGTCGCTTTCAACGCTGACGCGCCGAATGCGCGTCCGGGGATGCACACGATCGATCTGATCTGCGGGCCGCGGGAGACCGTGATCGTGCGTCAGGCGCGCGTCGACCCGGTGCGCGACGGGCTGAGACTGAGTGACCACGCGGCGTACTGGGTGGAGATCGCCCGCTTCTGAAGCGGCCAGGGGTACGTGACGCCGTTGCCCCACGCCGTCGCGGCTGCACGATCGTCGTCGGCGCTCGGGCCGCTTCTACGTCTACGCGGGCCTGCCCTTCGAGCTCCCCTTGATGCGTGAAAAGCTTTCACATTTTTCTTGTTCGCGCACGATTCGCGCGTCATATCCTCGCATCGTGCCGCCTCGTACCTCCCTTGGCTTCTTCTTCGCCCCCGCCCTCCTCCTCTTACTGTCGTCGCCTGCGTGCTCGAGCAAGATCTCGTGCGCCGACCTCGGTGACGACTGGACGACCTGTCCTGCGCCGCGCAGCGACATCTGCGTCCTGAAGTCGAAGGCGTCGGCGTGCGACACGGTCAACGGCACGTCCTCCTCGTCGAGCAGCGCGAGCAGCTCCGGCAGCTCGGGCGCCGACAGCGGCACGACCAAGTGCACGTCGTCCTTCGAGACGTCGTGCTCGGGCAAGTGTGTCTTGCTCGATTCGGACGAGCGCAACTGCGGCGCGTGCGGACGCACGTGCGACCCCGGCCTGGTCTGCTTCTCGGGGAGCTGCCAATGAGCCGCGCGTCATCCGGTCTCGCGTACCTCGGCGCGCTCGGCCTGCTCGGCGCGGTGGCGTGTGGCCCCCCTCCGTCACCTCAGCTCGGCGGCGGCGGTGGTCGCGGCGAGGGCCTGTCGAGCCCGCTCGGCCCGTCGTACGTGCTCGTCCCCCTGCCCTCGGACGACGATTCGGTGCTCGGGCGCATCTTGCCCAGCGAGCCCGAGCCCGGCCGCTCGCTCGAAGAGACCGCCCGCGCCAACCCGTGCGCAGACAAGCTCACCGAGGCCAAGACGAGCCCGATGGCGAGCAGCTTCGAGGACGCGCAAGACCTCCAGGTGCACGGCAAGGCCCGCGCGATGCTCGGGGCGTTCGGCTTCTCGGGCGACGCCGAGCGCGCGACGCACTTCGTCTACAAGCTCGAGGCCTCCAAGCGCATCTCCAAGCAAGACACGGCGGAGTACACCTCGTGCTGCGCGCAGAAGGGCTGCGGCTACGGCTACGTGAGCGCGCTCGTGTACGGAGAGGGCGAGTACGCGACGGGCGAGGAGTCGGCCGCGAACGCCAGCGTCGACGTGCTCACGGTCGGCGGCGCGTCGGGAGGCGCGCGCGTCAAGGTGCTGCACAAGCGCAAGGTCAAGGGCTGGCTCGCCGCGGTCGTGACCGTCACCGACCCGAGCAAGGGGCAGGCGCTCGGTCCGCTGGGCGTCGCTCAGGCCGCGGGCATCACCGAGGCGAGCATCCCCGCCACCGTCAAGTCCATCTACGACCGCGAGAAGGTCGAGATCAAGACGGCCGGCGCCTCGTACGTGCTCTCCGACGCCAAGACGGGCGAGGTCAAAGAGAACGAGTTCGTGCGGCGCTTTCGCGGCGTCACCGGATCGAACGAGCTCGACCTCTACGAGCGCCGCCGCAACCCGTTCGCCTTCTACACGTCGGGGGCCCTCACCGCGATCTCGGCGGGCGTCGCGGTCTACGGCTTCCTCAACCTCACGCGCCCCTGCGACAAGTCCGACGTCGACCCGGACGGCAGCTTCGTGTCGAGCGACTGCCAGGCCACCAACAACAAGAGCCCCTTCGGCATCAACAACACGTTCGACCCGAACGCGACGCGCGAGAACGGCCTCGGCATCGCGATGGCCATCGGCGGCACGGCCGGGTTCGTGGGCTTCGGCGCGTGGTTCTTGTACTCGCTCTTCAAGACCGACGGCGGGGCCGACGAGCACTACCTGAGCGAGCACGACGCGACCCTGTACGTGACGCGCTACAACCGCGCGCTCTTGCGGCGCACGATCAAGGACGTACAGAAGACCCAGTCGCGCTGGGTGCCCACGCTGCGGATGGAGCCCACGGTCGGGCTCGGCTTCACGGGCCTGCGCGGCACGTTCTGACCGCGGGGCATCTGTACGCGCCGCCGGAGCGACGCTAGATTCCCGCCATGACAGACCGCCTCGCCATTTTCGGGGGAAAACCCGCCGTCGACCGCGAATTCGCCCCCTACCCCGCGGTCGGGCCCGACGAGGCCGCCGCCGTGGCCAAGGTGATGGCCTCGGGCACCCTCTCGGGCTTCTACGGGAGCTGGGGCGACGAGTTCTTGGGCGGGCCCACCGTCAAGCAGTTCGAGGCCGGGTGGGCGGCCAAGTTCGGCGCCAAGCACTGCGTGAGCGTCAACTCGGCCACGAGCGGTCTCATCGCGGCCATGGGCGCCGTGGGCGTCTTGCCCGGAGACGAGGTCATCGTCCCGCCCTACACGATGAGCGCCACGGCCGTCGCGCCCATGTTCTACGGCGGCATCCCCGTCTTCGTCGACATCGAGCCCGACACGTTCACGCTCGACCTCGCGGGCGTCGAGCGCGCGCTCACGCCCAAGACCAAGGCGATCATCGTGGTGAACCTCTTTGGTCACCCGGGCCACCTCGCGGCCCTGCGCAAGCTCGCCGACGCGCGCGGCATCAAGCTCGTCGAAGACAACGCCCAGGCCATCCTGGCCAAAGAAGACGGCCGCTTCTGCGGCACCGTGGGCCACATCGGCGTCTTCTCGCTCAACTACCACAAGCACGTGCACACCGGCGAAGGCGGCATGTGCGTCACCGACGACGACGACCTCGCGCGGCGCTTGCAGATGATCCGCAACCACGGCGAGAACGTGGTCGAGCCGCTGGGCATCGACGACCCGACCAACCTCATCGGCCAGAACTACCGCATGACCGAGATGAGCGCGGCGGTGGGCCTCGCGCAGCTCGCGCGCCTCGAAGAGCACGTCGAGCGCCGCGCCCGTATCGCCCGCGCCCTCACCGAGGCCACCGACGGGCTCGAGGGCCTCACGCCCGCCAAGCCGCGCGCCGGGTGCACACACGCGTACTACCTGTGGTCGGCCAAGGTCGACGCGG
>JAGQJA010000267.1:0-7995 GCA_020430845.1 Myxococcales bacterium | reverse complement strand
GCGGGCATGTGCCCCGTCACCGAGCGCATGCACCACCACGAGCTGCTCTGCTACGAGACGTGCGCGCACGACGTCGACGCCGACGGGGCGCGCGTCTTGGGCGAGGCGATCCGCAAGGTGCACGCGGGCCGCGCCGAGCTCGCCGCGCGCGCGGGGGAGATCACCGGGAAGGGCGCATGAAGACCGAGGAGGTGCGCGCCGCTCGGCGCGTGGTCGCGAGCATCGAGGCTCGCATGGGCAGCTCTCGCCTCCCCGGCAAGGTCCTCGCCGACGTGGGCGGCGTGACCGCGATCGGCAGGCTCGTACGGCGACTGCGCCGCGCCAAGCGGCTCGACGGCATCGTGCTCGCCACCACGGTCTCCCCGGCAGACGACGCGCTCGCAGCGTGGGCCGAGCGCGAGGGCGTGGCCGTATTCCGTGGCAGCGAAGAAGACGTGCTCCTGCGCGTCGTCGAGGCGCAGCGCAGCCAGCGCTCCGACGTGGTCGTCGAGGTCACGGGCGACTGCACGTTGCTCGACCCCGAGATCATCGACCTGGGCGTCGAGACGTACTTCGAGAACGAGTGCGACGTGGCGTGCAACGTGCGCAAGCCGTCGTACCCCATGGGCGCCGACGTGCAGGTCTTCTCGCTCGCGATGCTCGAGGACGTGGAGCGCACCATCACCGATCCCGCCGTGCGCGAGCACGTGTCGCTCTACTTCTACGAGCACCCGGAGCGTTACCGCGTGCTGCACATGTTCGCGCCGCCGCGCTGGCGCGATCCGACGATGCGCCTGCAGCTCGACTACGAAGAGGACCTGCGGTTCATCCGCGAGGTGTACGCGCGCCTCGAGCCCGCGCACGGCGACGCGTTCGGCCTCGAAGAGATCTTCGCCCTGTGCCGAGAGCACCCCGAGCTGCCCGAGATCAACCGGCACTGCGAGGAGAAGGCGCCGCGATGACGCGGGCGCGGACGATCCTCGTCGGCGCAGGCAAGGTGGGGGCGGGGTTCGCCGACGATCCGGTGATGGCGCGTCACTACCCGTACGCGTCGCACGCGCAGGTGTTGGCCGAGCACCCGCGCGTCGAGTGGGGCGCCGTGGTCGACGTCGACCCGGCCGTGACGTCGCGCGTGCAGGAGCGCTGGGGTGTGGCCCACGCGGGGCGCACCGTGGCCGAGGCGTGCGTCGCGTACGCGCCCGAGATCGCCGTCATCGCCACACCGCCCGACGAGCGCCTGCGCGTGCTGGCCGAGCTGCCCACGGTGCGCGCCGTGCTCGTCGAGAAGCCCCTCGGGCTCGACGAAGCGGCCTCTCGCGCGTTCCTCGACGCGTGCCGCGAGCGCGACGTGCTCGTCTTGGTGAACATCTGGAGGCGCGCCGACGAGCGCCTCCGCCAGATCGCGCGCGAGCGCGACGCCATGGTGGGGCGCGTGCAGACGGCCTTCGTCACGTACGGCAACGGGCTGCACAACAACGGCACGCACATGATCGACCTCGTGCGGATGCTCCTCGGCGAGATCACGCGCGTGCGGAGCGCGCCCGAGTCGCTCACCGACGCGCACGGCCCCATCCCGGGAGACGTGCACGTGGCCGCCACGCTCACGCTCGAGTCGGGCCTCACGGTGCACCTCGCGCCGCTCGACTTCCGCGAGTACCGCGAGAACGGCATCGACGTGTGGGGCACCCACGGACGCGTGTCCGTGTACCAAGAGGGCCTCTCCACGAGCGTGTACCCGCGCGTCGACAACCGCGCGATGACGGGCGAGCGCGAGATCGCGTCCGACACGCCGACGCGCCTCGACCCCACGTGCGGGCGCGCGTTCTGGGCGATGTACGACAACCTCTTCGCCGCGCTCGACGGCCAAGCCGAGCCCTGCAGCACGGGCGAGTCGGCGATGCGCACGACGCGCGTGGTCGATCTCGTCGAGCGGTCGGCACGCGAGGACGGCGCGTCGCTCTCCGTGGACGGCGGGGGATGAGCGCCAAGGTCTTGGCGTTCGTCGAGGATCCGGGCGCAGCCAACGGCGTCCTCGGCCTCGACGCGGAGCTCACCGCGCGGGGGGCCCGGCTCGTCGTCGTCGCGATCGATCGCGCGGCCGCGTCGCTCGCCGACCGCGTGACCTTCGAGGGCGCGACGCCTGGCGAGGGCGCCGAGGCCCTGCTCGCACGGCACGCGCCCGACGCGCTGTTGGTCGGCACCTCGGAGAACCCCGAGACGCTCGGGCTCGCGCTCGTCGACGCGGCGCGGGCGCGCGGCGTGCCCTCCGCGGGCTTCGTCGACGCGTTCCCCAACGCGGCGTACCGCTTTCGTGGCGCGACCGACGATCCGCTCGCGCACTGCCCCGACGTGGTGCTCGTGCCCGACGCGTGGACACGCGACGCCTTCGTCGCGCTGGGTCTCGCCGCCGAGCGCGCGATCGTCACGGGGCACCCCATGTACGACGCCGTGCTCGCCAAGAAGGCCGCCCTCGACGCGCTCGGCGTTACATGCATACGCACGCGTCTCTTCCCCGACGCGCCCCCGGGCGCGCGCGTGGTGACGTTCTGCGCGGAGATCAGCACGGGCTTCGACGCCGCGCAGTTCCGTCGGTCCGACGCGTACACCCTCCACGGGCGCGGGGGGCGAGACGGCCGCACCGAGATCGTGCTCGAGGAGCTCCTCGACGCCGCGGCGGCCGCGCAGGCCGGGGGCGCGCCGCTCTACCTGGTGCTGCGGATGCACCCCAAGAACACGCGCGAGGAGCTGGGCGCGCTGCTCGACGAGGTCGACCTGGTGAGCGCGGGCGGCGATCCGCACGAGGTCGTGTACGCGAGCGATCTCGCGTGCGGGATGACGACCACGCTCTTGGTCGAGGCGAGCCTGCTCGGCAAACCCACGCTCGCCATCGTGCCGCGCGCGCTCGAGGCCGAGTGGCTCCCGACGATCCGCGCCGGCGTCACGCCGTGCGTCTCGACGCGCGACGCGCTGGCCCGAGAGCTGTCACGCTTGGTCGCGGGCGAGGTGGCCGCGGCCGCGCCGTTCGCCGAGCCCGGCGCCGCGGGCAGGCTCGCCGACGCGCTCGTGTCGCTCACCCGGAGGAAGAGATGAAAGACGTCGTGATCGAGACCGAGCGCCTGAGGCTCGAGCCCTTCGCCGAGCGCCACCTCACCGAGCGCTACGTGGGCTGGCTCGCCGACCCCGAGATCGTCCGGTACAGCGAGCAGCGCTTTCGCACGCACACGCTCGAGTCTTGTGCAGAGTACATGCGCTCGTTCGAGGGGACGCCCAACCTCTTCTACGCGCTCGTTGCCAAAGACGCGGCGCTCGGGCACGTGGGCAACCTCAACGTGTACGTCGACGAACGCCACGGCACCGCCGACATCGGCATCCTCGTGGGCGAGCGCGCGACGTGGGGCAAGGGCATCGGGGGCGAGGCGTGGCGCGCGGCGGTCGAGCGCCTCTTGGCGCACGGCGTCCGCAAGGTGACGGGCGGCTGCGTCGCGACCAACGAGGCGATGGTGCGCATCATGAAGAGCGCCGGCATGAAGCCCGACGGGCGGCGCGCGGCCCAGTACGTGTACGACGGGCAGGAGGTCGACGTCGTGTACTACGCCGTGTTCGCCGACAGGCGCTGAGCGCAGGCGCGGCGCGGCGGCTACGCGCGCGGGTCGATCGCGTAGACCTCGCTTCGAAAGAGGGTCTCGAAGCCGATGCGCTCGAGGATGGGCGCCGACGTCGTGGCGCGCGCGTGCGTCACCACGTACCGCACGCCGAGCGCCCGGCACGTGTCGAGGCGCGCCGCGACGGTCGCGCGGTAGACGCCCTTGCCCCGCGCGCCCTCGAGCACCTGTCCGCCCATGAGGTAGCCGTAGTCGGCGCGCAGCACGAGCGCCGCCGTGCCGACGGGCTCGCCGTCGAGGAGCGCGTTGTACATGAACGCGAGCCGGGGCGACTTGGTGAGCGTCGCGCGCATCATGGCCTCGTGGGGCGCGCGCTGGTCCTCGGGCATGCTCCACCCGCGCACCGAGAGGTCCATGTGCGCCGCGATCTGCGCGTCGTGCTCGACGAGCTCGACGGTCACCCGCGCGGGCGTCGACATCGGCCCGACGAGCATGCCCATGGCGACGCTCTCGGTGGCCGCGAAGCCGCGCGCGGCGAGGCGCGCGCCGAAGTCGCCCGGCGCGGTCCACGAGCCGACGGACCAAGTGGCAGTGACGCCCGCGCGTCGATAGCGCGCGAGCTCGTCGTCGATCACGCGCTCGGCGTCGTGTGCCTCGACGCGCGAGTGCGAGATGTGATTCAGGTACCCACGCGCCGAGGGCGTGACGATCTGGAACCACCCCGGCCGCTCGATGACCTGGGTGTCGGGCCGGTGCAGCGCCCTCACACGTGGGGCGTCGATCGCGGCCTCCACGCGACGGGCGTGCGTCCAATCATCGGTCGGCATGCCACTACGCGTTTGGCGATTCGCGGAGCCGGCGTCAAGGCCCCCGGCGCCGTCTGCCCTCGACCGCCAAACGCGCTATGCTCACGGGCGGCGCGACCGAGGTGCGCCTCGAGATGACACACGGCGGGCGCGTCTTCTTTTGGCTCACGAGCTCGTTGGCGTGCGCCGCGACGATCGGCGCCGCGGCGTGCGGAGGTTTCTCGAGCTCCCCACCGGCGGCGCCCACCGACGACGCGGCCGACGACGGCGCCACCGGCCCCGCGGACGCCGTCGTGCCCGACGCTCCCACCGTCCCCGACGGGGCTGTGCCCGACGCGGGCGCGGGCGCCACCGTCCGCGTCGAGGGCCTCTTCGAGATCGACGCGACCGAGGTGACCAACGCCGCATACGCGAAGTTCTTGAGCAGCGCCGCCGCCTTCGACGCGGGCGCCTCGGACCCGAACTGCGCATGGAAGCGCTCCCACGCGCCGCTCGCGGGATGCTCGCGCAACACGAACGACGACGCGCCCGTGAGCTGCGTCGACTGGTGCGACGCGCACGCGTACTGCGCGTGGGCCGGCAAGCGCCTGTGCGGCGCGCTGACCAGCAACAAGATCTCGCCGAACGACTCGCCCGATCCGGGGCTCTCTCGTTGGACGCGCGCGTGCGCCAGCGGCGTGGGCAAGACCTACCCGTACGGCAACACGCTCGAGCCGGGACGGTGCAACGAGCGCAGCGCCGACGCGGGAGCGCCGCGTGCCGTCGGCTCGTTCGCCGGGTGCGAGGGCACGCCCGCGGGGCTCTTCGACATGCTCGGGAACGTCTCCGAGTGGGAGGACGCCTGCGAGCTCGCGGGCGCCGCGCCCGACAACGTGTGCAGCGCGCGCGGAGGTAGCTTCGACACGCTCGCCGTCGACGCGCGGTGTGCCTTCTACCAGCGGCGCGTGCGGTCGACCGCAGAGCCCGGGATCGGGTTCCGCTGCTGCTCGCTCTGAGGAGGGGCGCGTCGGCCGTGTCGCTCGGCCCGCCTCAGGAGGGCACGCCGAACACGCAGAGGTCCGGCCCGACCTGGGCGGCCTCGGTGCCGAAGACGATCGCGGCGAGCTCACGCTGCCAGTCACGGTGGGCGCGGAGGGCCACGCGCTTCACGCGCTGACGCTGCGCGAGGATGAGCGCGCTCTCGAGCAAGACGCGGAGTGGCACCTCGCGCGGCTCGCGTCGCCGATCGGGGAGCGCGATCTCGAGCCGGTCTCCCTGCTCGCTCTTCTCGAGGGTCGCGAGCGCGAACGCCGAGACCTCGCCCGACTCTTCCATCGTCCAGAGCACGAAGTCGACGTCGCGAAGCCGGTCTTCGAGCAGATAGTCGGCCGGCGCGAGCGCGTCGTTGAGCTGCGACAAGAACTCGAACGACACCTCGCCCGCGGGCGTGGCGTGCGCGGGCAGGCCCATGGTCGAGGCGGCGCCGAGCAAGATGCTCATGTCGCTCTGCCTCTGGACGCGGCGCGAACGCTCTTCGCCGACGACGTCCGCGAGCGCGTTCTGGAGCGCGACGCGCACGTCGTGCGGGAGCGCCGTCGCGGTGAGCACGCCCTCTGCGAACCACCCTCGCGCCCTGGCCACGACGGTCGAGCCGTTGAGCGCGTAGATCGATACGCCGTTGCCCGCCGCGGCGGGCTCGAGCTCCGCCGCGTACCGGCGCTCCGAGACGGTGACCGTCACGCACACCGAGAGCGCGTCGTTGCGTCCGTCGGCCTCTGCGCCTGGACCGAAGAGGGACGCCCGTGGTTGCGTCGGCGCGGGTGGTCCCGCCGCGGGCCGCCTGGGACGGCTGTGGTCCTCGGTCATGTGGTGCTCTCCCCCCCGAACGAGCCCGAGAGCATAGGCCTCGAGCGACCCGCGTTCTGCGCCAACCGATCTGCGTTCTGCGCCACGCGCTCGGATGCCCCTTTTCCCAGGGCTTGACGTCGCGCGCGGCAGGCGTCACAAGCCGTTCGACTGCAGCAAAGAGGGGACGGCTCGCATGAAGAAATATCTCGGTTGGATCACGCTGGCGGCGCTCTGTGCGTGCTCGAGCGGCGGCGGCGCGACGCCCCCCGCGCCCGGCGCAGACGCGGGCACGCCCGAGGCCGACGCCGGACCCGACCCTGTCGTCGGCCGCCCGGGCCGAGGCATCACGCTGTCGGTCGTCGACGCGGGCAGCCCCGCGTTCGTCCTCCAAGGCAAGACCCTCGACGTCAAGCTCAAGCTCGAGCGCCAGATCGCGTCGGCGGGCGCCGTGACCGTCACCGTCAAAGGCCTGCCCAAAGACGCCACGTCCGCTGGCGTCGTCATCCCGGCCGGCGCGCTCGAGGGAACGCTGACGATCCAGAGCGCCGCCGCGACGCCGCAAGGACCGAGCGACGTGGTGCTCGAGGCGGCGGAGAGCGACGGCTCGCTCGCGAGCGCCAAGCTCCCGCTGTTCGTGCGCGGCGCGCCGGGCACGCTCGACACCACGTTCGCGAAGGCCGGCGTGTACTCGCCCATCTTCGGAGCTCTGCTCGGCGCGCTCGCCAGCGACGCCGTGCCCCTCGACGAGGGCAAGACCCTGATCGGAGGGCGCCGCATCAACACGGTCTCGGTCACCCGACTGGGTGCCGACGGCGTGCTCGACGCCACGTTCGCGGGCGGCGGCATCCAGGACGTCGCCAGCAGGCAGGGTGAGCTGCGCGTCGCGCAACAGCCCGCGACCTCCGCGAAGAAGGGCTTCGTGAGCGTGCTCGAGATCGGCTCGACGCCGTCGCTGCACATGCTCGCGCCGAACGGCCAGCTCGACACAGGGTTCAACGGCAACGGCAAGCGCGTGCTCGACGTGGGCCCCGCGGGGCTGATCATCGGCAACGACATCCATGTGCTGCCCAACGGGAAGATCTTGGTCCTCGCCGTCTACGGAGGACTGCCCGGTGGCAAGGGCCTCGGCGTCTCACGGTGGAACCTAGACGGCTCGCTCGACACCACGTACGGCTCGAATCCGCCTGGTTTCTGCGCGATCACGGTCGCCGGCACAGGCAGCACGTCCCTCAACGGCGGCTTCATGCTGCCGTCGGCCGACGGCAGCGTACGCGTCGTCGCCGTCGCCGCGAGCGCTGCGCCCACGTCGATCGTCAAGGGCTGCACCGCCACAGGCGCGCTCGACACGACGCTCGGAGCCGCGCCGGATCACGTGTGGGACCTCGGCGCGCTCGTCACCGACGCGACACGCGAGGCAGACGGGACGATGACCGCGCTCACCGCCGACGCCTGGTACCGCTACAACTCGGCCGGCGTGCTCGATCAATCCATCGGCAACGTCGGCAAGGTCACCGTCTCGACGACCGCCCAGCTCGCGGCCGTTCGTGTCCAGGCAGACAAGAAGGTCCTCGTCGCCGGTGGCGAGGGCCCCGCGTTCAAGCTCTTCCGCTTCCTCCCCACCGGGTCACTCGACCCGAGCTTCGGCACCGCGGGCGTCCTTTCGGTCGACGTCGCGCCCGACAACACCGCCGAGCTCAAGCGCCTCACGCTGCTCCCCGACGATCGCGCGCTCCTCGTCGGCACGCGCTACGACCTGCCCGACGGCGCGGTCGTTCGCCTCT
>JAGQJA010000266.1:11534-13108 GCA_020430845.1 Myxococcales bacterium | reverse complement strand
TCGCCCCGCTCGCCAAAGGGCGGGGCGAATCGGCGGCTCGGTTCAACCGGTCTCGGTGGTAGAGCCGCGGCGGCGGCCTCTGTCGCAACAAATCGTGCGGCGCGAGCGTGCGGCACGGCGCCGTCACGCGCGCAGCGTCGTCAGGTGCGGCGGTCGACCAGGTGCTCGTCGATGACGATGGCGCCCATGAGGTGCGAGGACACGAACGCGTCGAGCGCGTGCTCGGGGGTCTCGACGATCGGCTCCCCGTCGACGTTGAGCGACGTGTTGACGAGGATCGGGAGCTCGCCGGCGCGCTTCATGTCGCAGAGCAAGCGGTGCACGAGCGGGCTTCGATCCGCGGTGACGGTCTGAGGGCGCGCCGTCCCGTCGACGTGACACACCGCAGGGGCCCGGTCGATCACCGCCTGCTTGCACCGGGCCGAGAAGGTCATGAACGGGACCGACGCGAACGGCGCTTCGAACAGGTCGGCGAAGTCTTCTTCGAGCACGACCGGGGCGACGGGCCTGTACCACTCGCGGTGCTTGAGCGCGTTCATCTTCTCGCGCATCGCCGGGTCTCGCGGGAGCGCCAAGAGGCTCCGGTGGCAGAGCGCGCGCGGGCCGAACTCGGAGCGCCCTTCGAAGACGCCCACGATCTCGCCGGCCATGAGCCGCGGCAAGATCGCCTCGGACTTGTCTTGGAGCGACACTAGGCGGCGCGCAGAGACCTGGCCCTCGCGCCGCGCGATCGCGTCCACGACCTCGTCGTCGCGGTATCTCCGGCCGAGGCACGTGTCGTAGGGCTCGCGCAGGTAGGGTCGCGCGCGTCCGCCGAGGATGTCGCGGTAGCCGTAGAGCGCGGCGCCGATCGCGATCCCGGCGTCGTTCGCGGCGGGCTGCACGAAGATCCGCTCGAAGGGGGTGTCCTCGAGGAGCCGGGTCGTCGCGGTGACGTTGAGCATCGTGCCGCCGGCGAGGCAGAGGTTCTTCGATCCGGTCTCTGCGTGGAGGCGTCGCGCGAGCTCGATCAGAGCGCCTTCGAGCGCTCGCTGCGCCTCGCCGGCCAGCGAGATGTAGCGCTCGTCTGCGAGGCTGCCCTCGCGCCGCTCGAGCTCGACGAACGGGCGCATCTCGAAGCCGAAGATCCCCTCGAGCCCAGGCTCCCTTCGCCGGACGAAGCCCCGTCGCTCGAGGTGGTCGACGACGCGCGGGAGCGAGATCTCGAGGTGGTCGCCGTGCAGCGCGCAGAGGGCGGGCGCCTCGGTCCGCCCCAGGTCGTACGAGGCGAGGCCCATGAGCTTGCCACCCGCAGACTGCGGGCAGTCCAGACCGTACGGGCCTTCGCGCGGCGTGAGCTGCATCGCCGCGGAGTAGATGCAGTAGAGCTCGCCGAGGCTGACCTCGCCCGGACCGACGAAGTCGGCGACGACCGTACGCAGGCCGTTCGCGTCGCCGTAGAACGCCGTGTAGTGCTCCTTTCGCTCCAAGACGAGCGCGTCGGGAGACTCGCCCGGCCGCTCCATGAACGAGCCGTTCGTGTCGACGACCAAGACGGCGGCCTCGTCGAAGTCGGAGCAGTAGAACGCCGAGTA
>JAGQJA010000266.1:10137-11451 GCA_020430845.1 Myxococcales bacterium | reverse complement strand
GCGACAGGAGTTGACGACGTAGCGCTCCACGTCCCGGGGCGTCACGCCCAGCTCGTCGCAGCAGTAGCGGATGGAACGGTACGGGATGATCCTCCCGAACGGCGTCGCGCCAGAGCAGTGCTTGACGCGGTTGAGGCGCTCCTCGGCGATCGCGACGCGCACGCGGCCGTCGACGACCGCCGCGCAGGCCGTGTCGTGACTCGCGTTGATGCCGAGCACGATCTTTCCGTCGGCAGACATCGTGCTCACCTCACCTGCGCGACGGAGACGCGCGTGGACCCTTCACGCACCGCGGCGCCCGTCAGAAGCCGCCGAGCCGCGCGTAGCGGTCGCGGTGATACGTGGCGTCGCCGAGCGTCATCTCGGCGACCCGCGCGCGCTTGAGGTACATGCCCACGTCGTGCTCGGTGGTCATGCCGATGCCGCCGTGCATCTGGACCGACTCGTGCGCGATCAGCATGAGGGCGTCCGAGCACTTGGCCTTGGCCACGCTCGCCGCGACCGCCGCGGACGCGCCCTCGTCGAGACCGTCGAGCACACCGTGCGCGTGCATCACGGCCGAGCGCGCGAGCTCGGTCTCCACGAAGATGCGCGCCGCCCGGTGCTGGAGCGCCTGGAACGATCCGATGGGCACGCCGAACTGCTCTCGCGTCTTGAGGTAGTCGAGCGTCATCTCGAACGCGCCGAGCATCGTGCCGAGCATCTCGGCCGAGAGGCCGATGGTCGCCGCGTCGAGCACGCGCTCGAGCAGGCGCTGACCCTTGTGGGGCTCTCCGAGCCGCGCGTCTCGCTCGACGATCACGCCGTCGAGCTCGATGATGGCCGCGCTCCTCCCGTCGATGCGCGCCTGGGGCCGAACGCGCACGCCCTTCGCGCTCGCGGGCACGACGAAGAGCGAGATCCCGTCGGGCGCGCGTGCCGAGACGAGCAGCCAGTCGGCGATGGAGCCCTCTTCGACGTGCACCTTCTCGCCGCGCAGCGACCACCCGCCGGCGGCCTTGTCGGCCGACGTGTCCACGGCCCCCACGCCGTAGCGACCGCCGCTCTCGGCGTGCGCCAGCGCGTAGACCCGCTCGCCCGTCGCGATGGCGGGCAGGTGCTCTCGGGCTTGCGTGTCGTCGTCGCCGGCGCCGATCGCGAGGGCCGCGACGAGCGCCGACGAGAGGACCGGCTCGGGCGCGAGCGCCTTGCCCAGCTCTTCGAGCACCACCATCAGGTACCGCGCGCCGAGCCCCGCGCCGCCGTGCGCTTCGGGGATCATCAGGCCGAGCCAGCCGAGGGCCGCCATCTCCTTGTAGAGCTCACGCGACCAGA
>JAGQJA010000266.1:0-10071 GCA_020430845.1 Myxococcales bacterium | reverse complement strand
GACTTCTGGAGCATGGTCTGCTCTTCGGTGAGGACGAGGTCCATGGTCAGGCTCCCGGGAGCGCGAGCACGCGCTTGGCGATGATGTTGAGTTGGATCTCGCTGGTGCCGCCCTCGATCGAGTTGCCGCGCGATCGCAGCCAGTCGCGCGTGGCCTTGAGCTCCTCGGGCTCGAAGCCGTCGCCCTCCCAGCCGAGCGCCTGCGGGCCGAGCACCGCGCACATGAGGTCGCGTCGGCGTTGGTTGAGCTCGGTGCCCACGAGCTTGAAGATGGACGACTCGTGTCCCGGCTTGTGCCCCACCTTGGCGGCGTCCTTGGCGCGCTGGAGGGTGAGGTCGAGGCAGGTCTGATCGATCTCGAGGGCCGCGATGCGATCCCGCACGACGGGATCGGCCACGCGCCCGCCGTCCTCACCCAGGTGCTCGCGCGCCGCGGTGAGCAGCTTGTCGCGGTCGCCCTGCTCCTTGAAGATGTCGCCGATCATCGTGCGCTCGTGCGCCAAGAGCGCGCGGGCGATGGCCCAGCCGCGGTTCTCTTCGCCGACGAGGTTCGTCACCGGCACGCGCACGTCGCTGAGGAACGTCTCGCAGAAGGGCGACGCGCCGCTGATGAGGCGGATGGGCTTGACGGTGACGCCCGGGGTCGACATGTCCATCAACAAGAACGAGATGCCGTCCTGCTTGCGCCCCGACGCGTCGGTGCGCACGAGGATGAACATCCAGTCGGACGCGTCGGCGTACGACGTCCATATCTTCGACCCCTCGAGCACGTAGTGGTCGCCGTCGCGCACGGCCTTGGTCTGCAGGCTCGCCAGATCGCTGCCCGCGCCCGGCTCGGAGTAGCCCTGACACCAGCGGACCTCGCCCCGCACGATCCGCGGGATGTGCTCCTGCTTGTGCGCGTCCGACCCCTCTTGCAGGAGCAGCGGGCCGATCATCGACAGGCCGAAGCCGATGAGCGGGGGCCGCAGCGACAGCGCGCTCATCTCTTCGGACAGCACCTTGGCCTGGGCCTTCGACAGCCCGCCGCCGCCGAGCGCCTTGGGCCACGTCGGCGCCGTGAAGCCGCGCGCGGCGTTGACCTCGAGCCACTTCATCACGTCGGCCGGGTACTTGGTCTTGCTGCCGCCCCAGCACAGCTCCTCGCTGGACTTGGGGGGCGTGCGCATGGACGCCGGCGCGTTCTGCTCCAGCCACGCGCGCGTGTCGCGTCGGAAGTCGTCGAGCTCGCTCATGCACGCGAGGATAGGCTCAAAATCGCGCGCCGACGCTCCCGAATCCGGCGACGGCCGCGCCGTTTCCGTTGAGGGTCGTCAGAAGGCGGACGTCGCCGCCCAGATAGAAGCTCGGCGTGATGTCGTAGGTGACCTGCGCACCGGCCCAGAGCGCGGCGCGCGAGTCGGACGCGGTGGCGGTCGCGTTGCCGATGCGTACGCTCGCGCGGGCGATCGCCATCCCGAGACCGGCGTACGGCCTCAGCACCACGGGCCCGATCTTCGCGTCGTAGCCGAGCTCGGCGCCTGGCGCGAGGATGTACACGGCGCCGTTCGAGGAGGTCGCCGTCGTCCCGTAGTAGGTGAACGCGCCGCCGACATAGAGGCGCATCGGCAGCGTGTAGCCGATGCGCGCGCCCACCCCGAGCCCGAGCCCGTCGCTGCCGGCGCCCAGCTGCGCGCCCGCGGACCACGCGCGCTCCTTCGACGCGTCCGCGTCGGTCGCGTCCTTGTCGGCCTTCGCGTCGACCGCTTTGGCTGCGGGCGCTCTGGGCTCGGACGGCGCAGGGGCCGCGGGATCGGCCGCGAGCGCGGCGGGCGCGACGGCGGCAGAAGACGCGAGGACGAAGGACGCGAGCACGAGGCGCAGGACGGTGTTGGACATGATCTCCTCCAAGGAGCGGCGACGCGCCGCCGCGGCCCATCACTCCACGCGACGTGCCCGCTCGAGGCGCGCGGTTTTCGACGTGATCTCGCGTCCGGCCGCGTCAGCCGTGTCGCGTGCGAGGCTCGTGAGGTCTCGGGGCGCGACGGCGATGACGCACACGCGTGCGCTGTCACGCGACGATTGCGCTCTCGGTGCGCGCGCCCCAGTTTTTATGGCCTTCTGTGCGCGCGCGACCTTGCGGCATGTGCGCGCGCCTCTCATGCTCCGAAGACCGCATGCGTACCGCGCTCCTCTCTGCTCTCACCGTGGTGGCCGCGTCCGCCGTCTCCTTCGCGTGCGTCGCCGAGCCCGTGGGCACGCTGCGTCGCTCGCCGACCGGCGCCGACCCTGCGGATCCCGACCCTGGCGACGTGGCCGCCACGTCACCCGATGGCGGCGCGCCGAAGGGGCCCGCGAGCGATGGCGGCGCGGGCACGACCGACTCCGGCGGCCCGGCGACGTCCACCGGGACCAAGGGCACCGGCGGGCCCACCGGGGACAACGAGCTCACGTCGGCGAGCGGGCTCCGCTACCAGATCAACGCTCCTGCTCCGGGCGCCGCGCCGCGCGGCCTGCTCGTGCTCCTCCACGGGAGCACGGCGAGCAACTACACGCGCTTCGTCTCGATGATGGCGAACGTGGCCGCGCAGTACGATCTCATCCGCGTGTCGGTGCTCGCGCCCAACGGTCAGGGTTGGAACGAGGGGGGCCAGCAGGCGCAGTCGCAGGCGGCCGACAAGCTGCACGCGCTCATCCAGCAAGATCTTTTTCCCAAGTACGACATCGACACGAGCAAGATCCTCTTCAGCGGGCAGTCGAGCGGCGGCGGCTTCTTGTCGAGCCACTTCGTCCCGCTCCACGCCAAGGACTATCGAGGCGGCGCGTTCTTCCAGTGTGGCGCGGCGCCGCCGGCGGTGACGTTCGCGCCCGACGCGCAGACGAAGTCCGCGTTCAAGCTCCACTTCGAGATCACCTCGGGCGATCCCATCTGGCCCGACAGCTACGCGCGCGCCGTCACGGCGTACACGCAAGCGGGGATGACGCTCACCAAGGACAACACGAAGTCCGGTGGACACTGCGCGTTCGACCAACAGGCGGTCATCGTCGCGCACATCAAAGACGTGCTCGGGCTCCCCTGAGGCAGGCCGACAGACCCGCCCTCGTTGGACGCGATGCGTCGAGATCTTGGCGCGGTGCGTGGTGTGGCCATCACGCCACGGGGTGAAAGCCACGTGTCGCCGGACTGACGCAGCGGGTGCGTACATGTGTGCGCAGACGCGGGGGGCGCCGCGTGTCATTACGTGTACTTCGCCAGTAAGTTGATCAGGGCACACCGCTTGCGTCATGGGTAGGTCATGAGCCATCGAGACGCAGCTCTTGCGCGCCCGCTCCCCGCCTACGACCCCGCGCCCAACGACGCGCCGTGGCCCACGAGCATGGTCGGACGAGCCCGCAAGCCGAGCCGTCCCCGCCTCCAGGCCGCGGTCGCAGAGCGCCGGCCCGACGAGACCGATCCCTACGCCGACGTGCCCTGCACCGACTGACGGCTACGCCGATCCCAGGATCGGTGATCCAGGATCAGGCGAGCTGCGCGGAGCCCGGGGCCCGGCCCGACGACCACGGCGCGTCGGGCTCGTAGAACAGCGCGTCGGACGCGACGTCCGGTCCCCGACGCACGCGGCGCGTGAGCACGTCGCGCTCGGCGGGCACCAGCGCGCGCGAGACGGCGTCGACGACGTCGGAGCCGTGCACTTCGCCCTGGGACGAGAGCGCGTGGAGCGACAGTCCGGTGAACGCGCCCAGATCGCGCAGGCGGCAACGGATCGCCGACACGCGCGGTCCGTGGGGCGCCGAGACCCAACCGACGCCGACTGTGGCGAGCAGCGCGAGGCCGACCACCGACGACGCGATGTGGCCTGCGCCGACGCCGCCGCGCTGGAGTGGGTAGTCGAGCGTCTCGTGCACGCCGTCCCAGTCGCGCGCGAGGGGTGCCCCGAGCGCCGCGCCGAGCGCCGCGCGGAGGTCGGCGAGCGACAGCGGAGACATGAGCCAACCCTCGCGCGCGCCGCGACCCCAGCGCTCGTTCGCGAGCTGAAGGCGTGCGCGGGCGTCGAGGTCGCCGCGCACCTGGGCCGTCGCGGGCATCTCGGCGATGGTGCGTGACAGCGCGGGGTCTGGCGCGAGCGGCCCCGCGTCGAAGCGGGCGTGCGGCGGGATGGCGAGGATCGCGTGGAAGAACGCGGCCAGCGGTCTCGCGGACTCCGAGTTGCGGATGAGCGAGATGCTCCGGAGGCCCTGCGCGGTTCGCAGCTCGACGCCTTGCCCGAGCACGCCGCCCTTGTGCACGGCAGAGAGGAGCCAGGCGTGAGGGACGTTGAAGTGGGCGTCGCGATCGGAGGCGCTCTCGCTCCGCGCGTGGACGCCGTGCGTGGTGATCACGACGCCCTCGTCGGACGAGCCCCCCGTGGTCTCGTCGAGGATCGCCAGTGGCGTCTCGCCCGACAGGTGATCGAGCCCGCGCAAGATGCGCTGGACCCCGGGGCGCGCGAAGGCGTGGACGTTCCACGGAGGCGTGAGCTGGGGCGTCGACAACAGCGTGGCGACGGCTGCGTGGGCGATGTGACCCCGCGCCGCGAGCGTCGCGTAGGGTGACGCGCGGTCGCCACGTGCGTACGCCACGACGGCCTCGATGACGCGCCCGACGCGCGCGGAGACCTCGCGCGTGTATTGGGAGAGGACGAACGGTCCGTGCGCGGTGTCGACGTACCCGGCCTGCTCGTCGCCGTGGGGAAAGTGCGGACCGCCGACGATCGAGGCGACGTCGACCTGGCGGCCCTCGCCCAGGACGCGGAGCGCGGACGTCGTGAGCAAGACCCCCGACGACGCGTTGCCGAAGACGCTCGCGTCGACGAGCGCCAGTGGCGCCTCGCCCGGTCCGAGCCACACGCCCTTGAGCTTGGCCGGCTCGGGATAGACCGCGATGTCGCGATCGCCCGCGAGCTGCTGGCGGATGTGCTCGTGAAAGGGCAGCTCCGCCAGGGGCGGCGACGAGGGCGCGGGACCGTACACGCCGCCTCATACGCGCCGCGCGCGACGGACCTTCCTCGCCTCGCTCGCCGAACCGCCTCGTCTCGCTCGCCGACCGCGCCGGCGCCCACGTCACCCGCGAGCGCCGTGCGGTCGGTCGATCACTCGAACTTGGGCTCGCCGCGGTAGCGGACGACGGCGTCGGTGAACGTGCCGGCGACGCCCGACGTCTTGAAGCCCTTCTTGGCCAGCGACTCGCTGGCCTTGTGCACGACGTACAGCTTGCCCGACGCGGTGCCGGCCTGCTGGAACATGCCCGCCTTGGCGTCGTAGGGCTTGACGTCCCACTTGGTGATCTCGAGGTAGTAGGCGTTGTCGGTGTTCCAGCTCGTCGTCTTCTCTTGGTTCTCCGGCTGCACGATCTGGAAGAACCCGTCGCCGTACTTCATCGCCTTCGTGAGCTTCTTCCCGGCGGCGAGCTTGGGCGTGTTGAGCGAGATGTAGATGGTCTGCGAGCCCGACGGCGAGAACGCCGTGGGCTTCTCGAGGGGCTTGTCGCCGATCGAGAGCTTCCAGCCCTTCTTCTCGGGCTCGAAGTAGATCGCCTTCGGCTCGAACTTGTGGCCGTTCGCCGACCCCATCAGCGGGCCGCTCGTGACGTCGGCCGCCGTGGGCTTCTCGACGAGCTTGAACTCCGGCGCGTCCTCGCCGATGAGCGGGAGGTTGGTCGCGGCGGGCTTGGGCGTCTCGGCCGTGGCGCTCGCGGCGGGCGTGGGGTCGACCGCGGACGCGGCGGTGGTGGGCGCCGACGACGAGGCGGCGGGCGTCGTGCCGTCGCCGTCCTTCTTGCTGCACGCGGTGAGGGCCAACGGGACCAGGATGAGCAGGAGATGTGAGCGCATGGCGCGCATACTACACGGCGCGGCATGGCACGCGAGCGTCGATGTCCGCGGTGCGTCAGGTCTCGTCGGGCGCGGCCGCGGGACGCTTGAGGTGCTTCGCCGCCCGCTCGAGAAAGCGTGCGCGCGCCTCTTTGTGGTCGACCACGGGCCGCGGGTAGTCGGCGCCGAGCCGCACGCCGGCCGCGCGCAGCACGTCGGCCGGGGCGTCCCACGGCGCGTGGATGTATTTCGCAGGCATCTTGGCGAGCTCGGGCACCCAGCGGCGAACGTAGGCGCCGTCGGGGTCGAACTTCTCCCCCTGCGTCATCGGGTTGAACACACGAAAGTACGGCTGCGCGTCGCAACCCGAGCCGGCCGACCACTGCCACCCGGCGTTGTTCTGCGCCCAGTCGCCGTCGGTCAGGTACTTCATGTAGTGGGCCTCGCCCCGGCGGTAGTCGACGAGCAGGTGCTTCGCCAAGAAGCTCGCCGAGATCATGCGCGCGCGGTTGTGCACGAAGCCCTCGCCCAGGAGCTGGCGCGCCGACGCGTCGACGACCGGGTAGCCGGTGTGGCCCGTCACCCACGCGCGCCAGAGCGCGTCGTCGTCCTCCCAGGGGAAGCCCTCGAACGCGGGGCGGAACGGGCGCTCGAGCAGCTCGGGTCGATCCCAGAGCGTGCTGTGCGAGAACTCGCGCCACACGAGCTCGTTCGTGAAGACGCGCGCCGCCTCGCTCGCGCCGAGCGCCTTGGTCACGGCTGCCCACACCTGACGCGCCGAGAGCGTCCCGAACTTGAGGTCCGCCGACAGCCGGCTCGTGCCGGCGAGGTCCATGCGGTCGCGCAGCTCGTGGTAACGCGCGGCGGCCCCGCGGACGAACGCGTCGAGCCTGGCGCGACCGGCGCGCTCGCCGCCCTCGAGCACGGCGTCGTTGCGCGTGATGCCCAGGTCCTCGCAGGTGGGGATGGGCGCCGCGTCGAACGCGACGCGTGGGAGCGGCGGCAGCGACTTGGGCGCGGCGCTGGGCTCGGGCGGGGTGAGCGCGCGGTGGAAGGCGCGCGCGAACTGGCTGAAGACGGCGTACGGGTTGCCCGCGCCGGTGCGCAGCGTGCCGGGGGGCAACAGCGTCTCGCCCTCGTAGAGCTCGAGCTTGCCGTCGAGCGCCGCGGCGACGCGCCGATCCCGCTCGCGCCCGAACGGCTCCACCCAGCGGTGCGCGACCACCTTGTCGGCCTTCCACCTGGCGGCGAGGGCAGGGACGACCTCGACGCTCCGGCCGGCGACCACCACGAGGCGCGTTCCGCGGTGGGCGAGGTTGTGCTCGAGCGCCCGCAGCGAATCGAGCAAGAACTGCATCCGGTGCGGGAGCTCGCGCGCGCGCTCGGGCGCGAAGAAGTACGGGTCGAGCACGAAGAGCGGGATCACCTCGCCGGCGCGCGCCGCGTCGCGCAGCGGCAAGTGGTCGGAGATGCGCAGGTCCTTTCCGCGGAACCAGACGACGGTCCTCATGCTTGGCGATCCTCGAGCGACATGGGCCGCGCACTCTAGCAGCAGCCTCGTCTGCGCGAGCGCGGTCCCGCCCGGCGTCGGTGTAGAGAGTTCGACGAAGTGAATTCAATAACAGCTATACATGCAAGATATGGAACCATCGGACCTCGCCTTGCTCGCCACGCTCGACGCCCTCCTCCAGGAGGGGAGCGTCACGGGGGCCGCCCGTCGCGTCGGGCTCTCCACGCCGGCGATGAGCCACGCGCTCGCCCGCGTGCGCGAGCGGCTGGGCGATCCGGTGCTCGTCCGCGCGGGCCGCGGCATGGTGCTCACCCCGCGCGCCGAGGCCCTCAAGGCGCGCGTCCACACGGTGGTCGCCCAGGCGCAGCAGGCGCTCGAGCCGCCGCGGCCCTTCGCGCCAGCCGAGCTCGACCGCACCTTCGTCGTGAGCGCATCGGACTACGTCCTCACCGTGCTCGGGCTCGTGGTCGACCGCCTGCTCGGCGCCGAGGCGCCCGAGGCGTGCGTGAGGTTCGTGCCCAATCTGCCCGACGACGCGGCCCAGCTGCGCGAGGGGGCCTCGGACCTGGCGGTCGGCATCTACGGCGAGCTGCCGCCCGAGATGCGTCACCGGCAGCTGCTCACCGATCGTTTCGTGTGCGTCGTCCGGGGCGATCTCGCGTCCGTCGGGCGCCGCCTCTCGCTCGAGCAGTTCACGCGCCTCGCCCACGTGCAGGTGGCGCCGCGCGGGCTGCCCGGCGGCTACGTCGACGACGTGCTCCGCGCCCGCGGTCTCTCGCGTCGGGTGGCGCGGGCCGTCCCGTACTTTCGCACGGCGCTCGAGCTCGTCGCGGTCACAGACTACGTGCTCACCATCTCGGAGCGCGTGGCAGTGCGGCTCGGCCCGGGCCTGGGCTTGCGCGTGATCGAGCCGCCGATCGAGCTCCGCCCGTACGCGCTCAGCCTGGTGTGGCACCCCCGCTTCGACGGAGACGCGGGGCACCGCTACCTGCGCGAGGTCTTCACACGCGCGGCGAAGGAGGCCGCGGCCGATCGCCACGACGACCCTCGCACCAAGCTCGACAGGACCGACCCGACCAGCGGCGCGCATCGCCGCTCCGGGCCCCGGGCGCGCCGCGCACGCCGCGCCTGAGCCCCTTCGCAATAGTTGCACGTAACGAAACGGTACGTTCATTGATGTTCGGTTGTTGAGGTGGCTCGCGGTGCCGATAGTGGTCTCTCGAAGGGCGCACGTCGCGCCCACGAAGGAGCCACCGATGAGCGCGAACGCCAACGTCACCAACCCGAGCAAGAAGAAGAAGATCCTCGTCGTCGCGGCGAACCCGTCGACGTCGACCACCACCGGCTGGCCGGTCGGTTTCTGGTGGGCCGAGCTGACCCACCCCTACTGGGCCTTCGTGGAGGCCGGCTACGAGGTCGAGATCCGCAGCCCCGGCGGCGGCGGGCTCTCGGCCGACGGCTACTCCGACCCCGAGGACGCGAGCGGCTACTCCGCCGACGACATCCTCTCGCTGGGCTTCAAGAAGTCGCCCAAGCACGCCGCCCTCGTCGCCGACACCAAGTCGATCGCCGACGTGAGCCCCGCGCACTACGACGCCGTCTTCCTCGTGGGCGGGCAGTCGCCCATGTTCACGTTCCGCGGGAACGCCGCCGTGCAGAAGCTCGTCCGCGACTTCTACGAGGCGGGCAAGGTGACGGCGCTCGTCTGCCACGCGACGTGCGCCTTGCTCGAGACGAAGCTCTCGACGGGCGAGCTGCTCGTGGCGGGCAAGACATGGACGGGCTTCGCGAACAGCGAGGAGAAGTTCGCCGACGCGTTCGTCGGCAAGCGCATCCAGCCCTTCTGGATCGAGGACGAGGCGCGCAAGCTCGAGGGCACGAACTTCGTGGTGGACCAGGCGTTCCGCGAGTTCGCCGTCCGCGACGGGCTCCTCGTCACCGGGCAGCAGCAGGCCTCGGGCGCGGCGGCCGCTCGTCTCGTCATCGAGGCGCTCGGGCGCTGACGTCCCGACCGGCACACGGAGCCCACCGATGACCCCGGACGAACGCATCGACGCGTACTTTGCCGCGTGGACCTCGAACGATCCCGAGGCGCTCGTGGCGCAGCTCGCCCCCGACGCCACCTATCAAGACCCGACCACCGGCGGCGTGGTCGGGGCGCGCGCCCACGCGCAGATCGCGGCGAGCTTCCGCGAGGCGTTCCCGGACCTGGCGTTCGAGCTCGGGCCCCGGACCGCGGCGGCGACGCGCCACGTCGTCGAGTGGACGCTTCGCGGTCACAACCGCGGGCCGTGGATCCCCGGCGTGCTCCCCACAGGGGCCGAGCTCGCGCTCCCGGGCGCCTACGCCTTCGAGGTCGACGCCGAGGGGATCCACGCCGTGCGCGGTTACTTCGACCAGCGCACGTTCGCCGAGCAGCTCGGGCTGATGACGCTCGTGCAGCCGCTCCGACAGGGGGCGGCCACGTTCGGCTACTCGATGCGCGTCACGTCGCAGAACAAGAAGCCGCCGGGCGTCATCGCGCTCACGTGGATCCAGGGCGCCGACGAGGGCGAGAAGGAGCGCATCCGCGCGCACGCGCGCCAGAACGTCCAGGACTTCCTCGCGGAGCCCGGGTTCATCTCGATCGTCACGGGGTTCACCGACCTCCGCGGCTTCACGGTGACGGCGTGGGAGGACGAGGCGTCGCTCCGTCGCGCGCTCTCGAAGCATCACGCCGTGGCGATGAAGGAGC
>JAGQJA010000265.1:20040-22122 GCA_020430845.1 Myxococcales bacterium | reverse complement strand
GTCGGGTTCGGCTACGGCATCGACACCAAGTCGGTGATCCTCGTGCCGGGCATCGCGCTCTCTGGGTATTTCACCAACCCCAACGTGTACGTCGCGATGCCGAACTTCCGCGTCGTGCTCCCCATCGGCGCCTTCGCGCCGTTCGTCGAGGGCGGCGTGGGCGTCGGTCACATCGCCTCTTCGCCGTCGCAGAGCGGCGCCGCGCTCATGGGCGGCGGCGGCTTCATGTATCACTTCAGCGGTCGACTCGCCCTGGGCGCGCAAGCGAGCTACCAGACGATCACGGGGACCGAGTTCCGCGGCTTCGGCGTCGGCCCGATCATCGCCATCGGCTTCTGACGTCGCGGCGCGTCGGCCGCTCGGCGCTCAGCGCGAGAGGCACTGCATGTCGTCGACCGACGTGCGTCCGCGCGGCAAGAGGCACTGGGTGCCCGCGGGGCAGCCGGCCGAGTCGGCGCACGCCGCGCCGCACTCGCGACGCGTCGACGACACCGCGACGCACTTGCTGTCGGCGGCGCCGCACTCCGCGTCGGTCCTGCACGCCTGGCCGATGCGCGACGCGTCGGCGAGCGGGCTCAGCTTCGGGTCGTCGTCGATGCCGTGCACGCCGTAGATGTGTACCCACGAGCGCTCACCCACGGCGTTCATCTTCGACAAGATGCTGTCCCACGACTTGGGCGTCCACGCGCCGTTCTTCTGGTCGATGAGCGAGTGGATGAAGCTGTTGACCTGGTTGGCCTGCCGCTGGATGGCCGAGTAGTTGCCGGTCGTGATGACGTCGGTGTTCTCGGGCGTCCGGTTGGGGTTCTCGTAGAGCTTGTCGCCGTAGCCCGTGTACGTCTCGCAGCCGTTGAACAGGTAGACCTGCTGCTTCGCGGTCGTCTCGATGTCCTTGAACTGACTGGCAGGCACCGAGACCCGCGCGGGCTTGTAGGCGAGCACGACGCCCGAGTAGTCGAGGCGTCGACCGGCGTGTCCGTCGTAGATGATGACGTCGGCCTCCTTCATCGACTGCTTGTACGTGTCGATGAGGGGCTGGCGTGCGTCCGGCGGGGTCATGTCGGCGTGGTAGATGCGGACGCGCACGTCGACGTCGGCGCCCTTGACCTTGATGCGGCTCGTGAGCGGTCCCGAGTCGAGCGCGAGGTCCTCGAACCTGGCGACGGGCGAGCGGAAGCCGGAGCGCACGAGGTCGTCGTACGTGGAGCGCGCGTGATCGATGTCCTTGGGCGGATCGTGGTGGTCGCCGCCGAAGTGCACGGCGATGTCGAGGCCGTCCTCGAAGAGGGCGAGGTACTTGGGGTACGCGTTGAGGCTCCGCGCGACGGGCGTGATCGTCACGCGCAGCTCGGTCGGTCCTTCGCCCACGTCCGTCGTGACGGGGAGGTACGAAAGATCGCCCTCGGTCTTCATGGGGAGCTTCTGCGCGAGGTCTTTGATGCCCGAGAACTCTCCGCTGATCTTCACGCGGTAGCTCGCGCCGTCTCCGACGGGGGCGAGGTCGGACGTCGCAGCGCTCGCTTGCCTGAACTGGATGGCGACGCCCGCGCGTGAGATGCGCTCGTCCTCTGGCCAGATCTTGTCGAGCTCCGCGCTGATGGCGCTCGTGACCGAGAGGCGCAGCGCGTTGGCGCGAGCCGTGACGGCTTCGTCGCGCGCCGCGCCTTCGAGGGCGAGCGTCTCGGCCGAGAGCTTGAACGTGACGTCCGCCGAGAGCGAGTACTCCTGTCCCGCGGTGCTCCGGTAGTTGAGCTCGTCCTCGCTGGCCGTGGACCCGTCGTCGGATGCCGTGCAGGCAGGCGCGGCGAGGGCCAAGAGAGAGGGGACGGCCAGGGCGAGTGCGATGCGACGAGCGCGTGCGAGCATGGGCTGGCCCAAGCAGGAAGCGTGCCTACCTTGTGCGTCGATGTAGGTGCAGAATTGCCCCGCTTTGGCAGCCAGCCCCTCCTCGTGCGCGGTGCCGGCGTGCGCTGGATGGAGCCCCGACGATCCAGCATCCTCGTGTGAACGCGCGCCCGCCGCGGGTCTGTTCGCATGCGAACAGATCGCGCCGCCGCGCCCGCCCCATCGCGCCGCGGCGCC
>JAGQJA010000265.1:0-19951 GCA_020430845.1 Myxococcales bacterium | reverse complement strand
GGGATCTGTTCGCTTGCTAACAGATCGCGCCGCTCAGGGGCCGTGCGCCCGGAGGTGGCGGGCCACCTCGGCCACGTGCGGATCGTCGACACCCAGCTCCGCGAGCGCGTCGGCGAGCGCGAGCGCGTAGTCGACGTTCTCGCCGCTGGGCCCCCGTCGGGTCGCCATCGTCGCGGCGATTTCGGCCGCGGCCATCGGCCCGGCGAAGTGGGGGTTCGACCCGTCTGCGACGTACACCGTCGCGTCGGCGAACGGCGCGCGCGACGGGTGCTCGTGCACCGGCACCTCGACCCGCGTGAAGCCCGCCTGCTCTCGCTGGTCGAGCGCGGCCATGATCCCTTCGCGCGCCGCCGCGTCGACGCGGTACGCGCAACCCCCGCACCACGCGCCGGGCTCCGCGATCACCGTCGCGACGAGGCCCGGCGCCTCTGGCGTGCCTCGATGATCGGGCGACCACTGCCAGAACCGACGCGCATACCCGTGCATCCACGCGACGCGCCGCTCGATGTACGCGAAGCCCGGCCGGAAGATCAGCGAGCCGTACGCGAAGAGCCACATCTGCCGTCACACCTCCGCCCGCGGCGCCGATCGGTCGCGCGTCGACGCGCCTGCGTCGCGTGGTTAGCGCGCCGGCTCGTACCGACTCAGTTCTTGTCTTTGTCGAGCGTCAGCACGGGCCAGCCGTAGGTGCGCGCGAGCTTCGACAGCTTGGAGTCGGGGTTGACCGCGGCCGGGTGACCCACGACGCTGAGCATCGGGACGTCGGAGTAGCTGTCCGAGTACGCGAAGCAGTCGTCGAGATCGTGTCCGTGCTCACGCGCGTGCTCGCGCACCAGGCGGGCCTTCTCGGGGCCGGCGACGACGGGGCGCAAGAGCCGGCCCGTGGCGAAGTCGTCCTTGATCTCGAGGCGGTTGGCGATGACGTGCGTGGCGCCCAGGTGCGCCGCGAGTCGGTCCATCAAGAAGTCGAGCGCGCCCGACACCAGCACCACGTCTTGGCCTTCGTCGCGGCAACGCGAGACGAGGTCTTTGGCGGCGGGGTAGAGCGCGCGCTTCATCACGCTCTCGAACGCGTCGTCGGCGAGCACGAGCAGGCGGTCGCGCGACATGCCCTCGTACGACATGAAGAGCGCCTCGTTGAACAGGCGCCGGTCCTGCAGCTCGGCCCACACCATCCGCGGCGCTTGCCAGAACGCGCGCGCGAGCTTCTCGGCGCTGCGGAACGGCGTCCGCTGGTGCAGGATGTAATAGAGCGTGGGGTGGATGAGGTTCGTCCGGAGGAGCGTCCCGTCTACGTCGAAATAGCTGGCTGCCACGGCAGGGCTCGAATTGCGCAGCCCCGGCGCCGAGTCAAGCGTTTCGCCCAGATTCGGCCGCGGGCCGAGCCCCTCAGGGCATGTTGACGACGGTGACGGCCATGTCCCAGTCGACCGCGTCGGGGATCGTGTCGATCGTCGAGCGCGGAGGACGGCGCTCGGTCGAGAGCGCGGCCGGGACGGGCTCGCGGCAGGTCTCGGGGGCGCGCGCGTCGGGGTCGCTCTGGTCGTCGAAGGCGATCGCGGTCGCGCAGAGCAGCTCGCCGCCGCGCTTGGGCCGATCGGCCAGGAACTCGGCGAACCGGTCTGCGACGTAGTCGATGGCGTCGAGCAGGCGGCGCTGAACCTCGATCTGCGGGTCGATGATCTCGAGCACCGCGACGACCTTGCCCGCGTCGTCCATCACGGCGGCGACGACCACCGACTTGGCTCCGAAGCGCGCGTGACGGTCGGGCAGGCGGAGCCCTTCGCCGCGCACCTCCACCGGCCGCCGCGCGAACTCGGCCGCCCCGACGAGCCAGTCGCCGTGGGGGGCGGAGCTCGTGACGAGACCGTCGGTGCCCTCGCCTGCGGCGTACACCACCGTGAGCTTGCCTTGCGCGTCCGGCAGCATCGCGAGCGCCGCGCGCGACGGGATGATCTTGTGGATCGACGCGACGCAGAACCCGGCACCCTCGACGGCCGTCTCGAAGAAGGGCAGGTCGCGCATCATGACGGCGAGCTTGGTGCGCACGAGCAGGCGCGTCTGGCCGTCGAGCTCCGCGTCCGAGGCCGGCCCTGTCAGCGCACCGAGATCGAGCATCGGCTCCTGCGGCGGCGGGGCGGTCGGCACCTCCGCCTCCATGGGCTCGACCTCGGCGACGACCGGCGCCGCCTTGAACTTGGGCGGCGACGGAGCGCGCGCGCGTGAGGGGAGCTGAGGCGGGGGAAGCCGACGTCCTTGCGTCATGCATGTACCTAGAGCAACGAGCGTTCCAGGCGATGCCGGCGGATCGACCGAGCTGCGACGCCAGAATTGCGCGCCGCGCGGCGCCCGGCGTGCGTCACCGGTGGACGTGTGCGACCCAGGTCCGAACCCCGCTCGCCTCAGCGTAGGTGTGTGACGATGTCGGACAACTTGGCGATCGCCGCCGGTACGTCGGGCGCGAGCGTGAGAAGCGGCCGCATGGGGTCGCCGAGCTCGGCGATGCGATCGGGCACCGTGCGAAGGTCGAAGGCCGCCGGGTCGAGATCGCCCGACAGCGCCTCGTCCCACGAGAGCGGCGTCGACACCGTCGCCCGCGCGACGGCGCGCACCGAGTACGGCGCGGCGATGGCCCGCGAAGCGCCCGTCTGGCCCGTGTCGACGTACACGCGTGCGCCGCGCTTGCTCACCACGCGCTCCATCGTGGCGATGTCGGGGTGGCGCTCCACCAAGAGGCGCCCGAGCACGTCGGCGAGGGAGCGGGCCGTGTCGAAGGTGTGGGCGCCGTCACCCAGTGGCACCAGGACGTGCAGGCCAGACTGTCCGCTCGTCTTCGGAAAGCCCGGCAGCCCGATCGCGTCGAGCAGCTCGCGCAACGTCCTCGCGAGCGTGACCGCGTGGGCGAGCGTCGATTGTTTCAGGTCGAAGTCGATCGTGAAGAAGTCGGCACGATCGAGCGACCCGGCGCGGCACGCCAGCACGTGGATCGGGATGCACGCGAGGTTGGCGATGTAGAGCAGGGTGGAGCGGTCGTCGACGAGGAACCCGCGCTTGCCGGGCTTGGGAGCGGGCCGCGACCTGCGGCTCGCCGGGGACACCGACGCCGGCGCACCGGGCTCCTCGGACGCCTCGTCGAGCGTGAGCGTACGCACCCATGCGGGCATCCCCACGGGCACGTTCCACTGGAAGAAGCTCTTGCCGTCGATGCCGTCGGGGTAGCGCACGAGGATCACCGGCCGGTCCGCGAGGTACGGCAGGAGCGTGTCGGCGACGCTGGCGTAGTAGTCGCAGAGATCGCCCTTGGTGTAGCCGAGCTCTGGCCAGAAGAGCTTGCTCCGGTTCGTCACCGTCACGCGGCGCAGCGCTTGCCGTGCGTGCGCTGCGGAGTGATCGACGGTCGCGCGGGGGCGGGCGGGCGCACCGCTCTCGACGAACGACCACGCCGCCCCGCCGCGGCGCGCGGGGTAGGGCGATCGCCGCGGCTTCGCGATCACGCCGTCGATGCCGTGCTCTTTGCAGAAGGCGAGGATGGCGGGCAGCGGACCTTCGAGCGGCGCTTCGGCGCGGACGAGCCCCTTGGGGGGCAGGAGCGCGCACGCGATGCGCCGTCGCGCCTCGAGCGGGACGGGGCGGAGGTCGGCGTCGCCCAAGCGGAGCAGGTCGTCGGCGATGAGCGCGACGGGGCACGTGACCGCGGCGCGGTGTGGCTCGCCCGCGGCGACGAGGCCGACCCTCTTGGCGAGCAGCTCGAGGCTAGGGTGGCCGCTGCGATCGAACGCGACGATGTGCCCGTCGATGGCGACGCGGTCCGCGCACGTCGCGCGGAGGGCGCGCACCACCTCCGGGTAGAACGCGTCGACCTCGTCGACGACGCCGTCGGCGCGCGGCGCGAGCAGGCGGACCACCTCGCCGTCGCGCGTCGCGAGCACACGCACGCCGTCGAGGCGTGGGTCGAAGACCGCGTCTGCCGGGGCGCCCGACGCCGCGGTCCACGTCGCGAGCTCCACCGCAGAGCGCCCCGGGTCGAGGAGCCCCGCGGCCTGCTCCGCGCCGGCCGCGCGCGCATCGCGCTCGAGCGCCGCCGCGAGCTCGTCGCGCCGCGCGAGCTCGTCGACGCGCATCCCCGAGAGCACCGAGCGCGGCTCGAGCGCCGTCACGTCACGGTCGGCGTCGGCGTACGCGTCGGCCTTCTTGATGAGCAGCCACGGCTCCTGTTTGGACGAGGCCTCTCCGGGGCGGCCCTTGGTGCGCACCAGGGCGAAGCGACCGCGGAGCTTGTGCCCGTGGAGCATCATGTCGAGCTTGCCGCGGGCGAGCTCTTCTTCTGCCGGGCCTTCGAGGTAGTCCACCACGCCGCGGTCCCAGGCGATCATCGGCCCGGCGCCGTACTGCCCGTCGGGGATCACGCCCTCGAAGTCGATGTACTCGAGCGGGTGGTCCTCGGTGCGGATCGCGAGGCGCTTGTCGAGCGGCCCCAGGCTCGGACCGTGCGGCACGGCGAAGCTCGCGAGCACGCCGGCCACCTCGACGCGCACGTCGTAGTGTTTGCGCGTCGCGTCATGCAGGTGCACGACGAACGCGCCCGAGAGGGTCTGCCCCGGGGGCGCCGTCGGCTCGCCGAAGGGCTCGTTCGTGGCGTCCTCGCGCCGTTTTCGCCGGTACTCGTCGAGGCCCATCGGACAGCTCACCGTCGCACGACGCCGCGCGTCGCGCCAACGCCCCAGCGGGAAGGTCACGCGCCGGCCGCGCGTAGGATCACGTGAAGGGGTCCACCCTGGGGGGTGGTGATAGGCTCGGTAAGATGAACCACGCGTCGCTCGCGCCCGGTCTCCCGCGTCCGGGAGAGGTCCTCGCGGGCAAGTACCGCGTCGAGTCGATCGTCGGCGCGGGCGGCATGGGCGTGGTCATGGCCGCGACCGACATGTCGCTCGGGCGCGCCGTCGCGATCAAGTTCTTGAGCCCCGAAAAGGCCTCCAAAGACGGCGCGATCGCGCGGTTCATGCGGGAGGCGCGCGCCGCCGCGTCGCTCGAGAGCGAGCACGTGGTCAAGGTGTACGAGGTCGCGACGCACGCGTCGGGCGTGCCGTACATCGTCATGGAGCTCTTGCGTGGTCAGGACCTCTCGCAGGTCGTCGCCTCGCGCGGACCGCTCCCGATGTACGAGGCCGCCGACTACCTCTTGCAGGCGTGTGAGGCGCTGAGCGCGGCGCACGCGCGCGGCATCGTCCATCGCGACCTCAAGCCCCAGAACCTCTTCCTCACGCAGCGCGCCGACGGCTCGCCGTGCGTCAAGGTGCTCGACTTCGGCATCTCGAAGGCCGCCGACTCCGCCGAGGTCAACCTCACGAGCACCGACATGGTGATGGGCACGCCGCTCTACATGTCGCCCGAGCAGGTGCGCAGCCTCAAGAGCGTCGACCATCGCACCGACATCTGGTCGCTCGGCGCGATCTTGCAGGAGCTGCTCACGCAGCGGCCCGCGTTCGACGGCGTGTCTGCCAGCGCGCTCTGCGCCGCCATCGCGATGGACCCGCCGCGCTCGCTGCGCGCCCAACGCCCAGACCTGCCGCCCGAGCTCGAGGCGGTCGTGCTGCGCTGCCTCCACAAAGACCCCGCCGGTCGCTTCGGAGACGTCGCGTCGCTCGGCGCCGCGCTCGCCCCGTTCGCGAGCGATCGCGGCCGGCAGTCTGCGATGCGCCTGTCGATGATGCCGCGTCAGGACTCGCTCCACCCCAACCACGTGGCCTCGCTCGCACCCACGCTCGACGTCGGCTCGGCGCCGCGCGGGCTCGCGAGCTTCGGCCCGCCTCCCGTGGGCATGATGTCCACGCAGGGCACGTGGGGGCAGTCCACGCAGAACGGGCTCACCCGCACCGGCGAGCCGCCGCGCTCGTCGGCCGCGCTGGTCGTGCTCGCGGGCGTGCTCACGGGCGTCTTCTTGCTCGCGGCGGTGGGCGGCGTCGGCTATTACATGTATAGCTCACGTATCGACGGCCCCGTCGCTTCGGGGCCCGCGCCCTCGCCGTCGTCCACGTCGCCCGGGCCGAAGGCCGCCGCGCCCACCGCCGCCGCCGGGGCGGCGCGCGTCGCGGGTGATCCGGCCGAAATCACACCCGACCCTTCGGCCACGCCGCCGAGCGCGCCGAAGACCGCGCCCAAGCCCGCCGCCAAGCCCACGGCGCCCGTCGCCCCCAAGCCCGCGCCCGCACCGAGCAGCGATCCCGTCGCCGAGGAGCTCGCGGCGCGGAGACGTCTCGCGCAGTCTCGCTGCAATCACTACGAGATGCTGCTGCGGTCGAACGATCCCAAGAACAACGACGTGGCCAAGCGACTCAAGCCGCAGATCTGCTTGCCGGCCGGCGGCCGAGACGCGGCGCGGTGTGAGCGCACGCTCTGCGAGCGCATCTGCACGCTCGACAACGACCAGATGTGCATCTCGCGCATGCACATGGCCGATCGCCAGTTCCCGACGCGGTACTGACGCTCAGCCGTCGGCCTCGAGGAAGCGCGCGTGCACGGCGGCGTAGTCGACCCGCACGTCGAGGCGCGCGAGCACGCTGTAGAAGCCGAACTGTAGGCGGTTCATGAAGAGCATCTCGGGGGGGAGCGTGAAGAACTCCTCGTCGTCCGTCACGCGCGCGGCCTTGGCCATGTCCCGCATGTTGCTCACGAGGCTCGCGGCCCAGGGACGCGTCACGTGGTACGGCGACTCGAACAGCGGCTCGAAGCACTGGCGCGTGTACTCGATGGCGCGCTGCTCGAGCGAGCCCGGCTTGGAGCGGAGCATGAGACGCAGGGCGTCGGCGAACGGGGTCTCTTCGCGGCGCATGGCCGCGCGGTGCATCGCGACGGCGTGCTCGCGCTGGCCGGCGGGGATGACCTGCACGCACCCGTAGTCGAGGAACGTGACCACACCGTCGTCGCCGAAGACGTAGTTGCCCGGGTGTGGGTCGGCGTTGAACATGCCGCCGACGAGGTTGCCCTTGAACACGAACTTCCACAGGGTCTCGGCCCAGCGACTGCGCGACGCTTCGTCGGCGGCGCAGGCCTCGTCGAAGTCGAGGCCGCGCACGAACGTCGTCGTGAGCACGCTCGTCGACGAACGGTCGGCGACGAGCGTCGGCACGCGGATGTGTGGGTCGCCCGCGTGGAGCGCCGCGAACTGCGTCAAGCGCTCGGCCTCGAGCGCGTAGTCGAGCTCTTCGCGGAAACGATCGCGGAGCACGCCGAGGTGCGCCTTGGTGTCGAAGCGCCGGCCGGCCGCGACGCCCGCCATGCTCTCCAGCAACCCCGCGTTCGACAGGTCGGACTCGACGGCCTCGCGGATGCCCTCGTGCTGCACCTTGACGGCGACCTCGGCGCCGGGCGCGGTGGGGTGATCGTCGCGGAGGCGCGCGCGGTGCACTTGGCCGATCGACGCGCTGGCGAACGGCGCTTCGTCGAACGACTCGAACAGGCGGTCGAGGGGCTCGCCCAGCTCCGCCTCGAGCGTGCGTCGCACGGCCTCGGCGCTCGAGCGCGGGGCCTGCGCGCGCAGCGCCTTGAGCGAGGCCTCGTACGCGTCGCGGTGCGCCTCGGGCACGATCCCGTCGACGTAGCTGGCCATCTGTCCCATCTTGGCCGCGAGGCCGCGCATCGTGCCGAGCACCTCGGCGGCGCGCTCGGCGGCCGCCTCGCCCTTGCCCTTGCTGCGGAGCGCGCCCATCCCGGTCCGCACGCCCAGGGCGGTCATGCGGGCGAGGCGTCCCAAGCGGCCCGCCGGTAGACGCGTCTCTTTTGGGGTTTTCACCACGTCGCCTCCATAGGGTCGACGCGCCCCGCTGTCACGGGTGCTTGCGTTGGCTGGCTCCCTCGGTTCTGATAGAAGCCCTCGTCGTGGAGGAGCCCCAGGTCCTAGAGCGCTTCGTCGCACTCGTGAAGCGCGAGCTCCACGCAGAAGAGGTGGCGGTGCTCGACGCGCCGGCCCCCGAAGGGCCGCGCGCCGTCTGCGCGCCGCTCGCCGAGGGCCGTTGGGTGGTCGCCCGGTTCGCCGAGGCCCCGGCCGACCTCACCGCGCGTCTGCGCCGCCTCGAGATGCTCGCGGCCACGTTCTCCGACGCGCTCCAGCCGTCGGAGCGCAGCCGGGCGGCGCGCCCGTCGGTGGCCATCTCGCTCCACGAAGAGCTCCGCGCGGCCGCGGCGCGGGCGCAGGCCGAGGACGCGGTCGTCATCGACGCTCAGTCGCCCGTCGTGTGGGGCTGCGCCTCGAGCCCCACCTCGCCGCGCGCGTACCGCCGTCCGCAGCTCCGTGAGGTGGGCACCAGCTCGGAGGCGGCCAACGACTCGCCCGCTCCGAGCGACGCCGATCGCGACGACCCGGCGCCCACGTCGAGCGACCAAGAGCACTCGCCCCCCGCACCCGAGGTGTCGGGTCAGCTCCCTCACGCGCAGGACGGCTCGGGGCCGCTGCCTCGCGCGCAGGAGTCGAGCGAGGTCATCCGCGAGTACGATCCGCCGTCTCCTCACCGGCCGAGCCGGCCCGTCGCCGCCGCGCCCGATCGCACCGCGCGGGCGATCGCCCACGTGCGCGGCCTCGAGGCCGCCGAGGGGCTCGCGCGCGGGCGACACCTGCGGCACGTCGAGCGGGACGACGAGTACTACCTCGCGGTCTCGTTCTCCGGCATCTACGTGCTCATCTTCGTGTTCGACGGACCGTTCGACGAGCTCCGGGCAGAGCGCGCCGCGCACGAGTCGCTCGCGCGCGTGGAGGGCCTCGTCGCGGCCCTGCCGCCGCTCGACCCCGAGCCGCAGCCCATGGGGGGCGTGGTCGCGCTCAGGCGGCCGCGTCGTCGCTGACGGATGATCGACGAGAGCCCTCGCTTTCCGCCTCTTTTCGTCTCCCACGGCGCGCCGGCGCTCGCGCTCGACAGCGTACGCGGCGCCGAGCTGACGGCCTGGGCCGAGTCGTTGCCGCGGCCGCGCTCGATCCTCGTCGTGAGCGCGCACTGGTCCGAGCCGGTCCTCACGCGCGGCACGACGCGCGCGCACCCGCCTCTGCTGCACGACTTCGACGGGTACAGCGGTGAGGCGGCCCCGCGCGATCTGACGCGCGTGCGCTACGCCGCGCCGGGCGCGCCCGAGCTCGCGTCCGACCTCGCCGACCTCGCGCGCGTGGCCCGCTCCCATCGCGGCTGGGACCACGGCGTCTGGGCGCCGCTGGTCCACATGTTCCCGCAGGCCGACATCCCCGTCCTGCAGCTCTCGCTCGTCGACGGCGCAACACCGCGACATCTTTACAGAATCGGCCAGCTCCTCTCTCGGCTCGCCCTGCGCGGTTGCCTGGTGCTCGGCAGCGGCGGCTTCACGCACAACCTCGACGAGATCGACGGGCAGCGTCAGGCGCCGACGCCGACGTGGGCGAAGGAGTTCGACGCGTGGGCCGCCAACCTCGTGTCGGACGCCGAGATGGACCAGCTCTTTGCCTACCGCTCGGCCGAGCACGCGTTGCTCGCGCACCCGACGCCCGAGCACCTCGCGCCGCTCTTCGTGGTCGCCGGCGTCGCGAGCCGCTTTCCACACGGCGTGGGGTTTCCCATCCGCGGCTTCGAGCACGGCTCGCTCAGCCGACGCTGCGTTCAGTTCGGTCGCTGAAGGCGCGCGAACGTCGCGAGCACGGGCGCCACGTGCGGGAGCGCCGAGAACCGCGCCCACCCTTCGTCTGTGAAGTACGCGCGGAGCTGCGCCACGCGCGCGCGAGCGCTCTCGGCCGTCGCGGCGGCCTCGTCGGTGAGCCCCAGCGCTTCGAGGCTCTCCACGAGCGACATCGGCACGTCGAGCTCGCCGGGGATCCCCTGGTTGGGGAACGCCGTCAGGGCCGCCTGTGCCTCGCGGGCCAGCGGGAGCGCCTCGGCCGCGCGCCCGAGCGCGGTGAGGGATCGCGCGAGCATCGCGCGCGATCGGATCGCGACCGGCGGTAGGCCCTCGGCGTCGGCGAGCGCCTGCCGCGCGTGGCCCTCGGCCTCGGCGTAACGCTCTGCTGTATAGTACATGGAGCTGAGATCGACGCGACTCCACGCGCCCTGGCGTCGATTGCCCTGTCGTCGCAGGGCCGCGACGGCGCGCTCGGCGAGCACGAGCGCCTCGTCGATCCTCCCGCGCCCGGCCAGAACCATCGCGAGCGGGATGTCGGCCCACGTGCGCGTGGTCGTGACGTGCACACGCTCGGCGAGCGCGACGCCCGTCTCGAGCCAGCGCATCGCCTCGTCGAAGTCTCCCGCCTGCGCGAGCGCCCACCCCACGCTCACCTGCGCCAGGCATCGGTTGCGGTCGTCGCCGCACTCGGCCCAGCAGTCCACGGCGCGCGACAGGACGCGCGCGATCTCGGGCCAGTCGCCGCGCGCGAGCGCCAGCACGCCAGCCACCTCGAGCACTTGCGCGCGTGCGCGCGGGTCCTCGGTCTTCTCGGTGAGCAACTCCTGGGCGAGCGACATCCCGTGTAGCCCGGACTGCATCATGGGCAGCACGGCGCGGCACCGCGCGATCGTCCGTGTGGCGTCGGCCCCCGCCTCCGTCGGGGCCGCCTCCAAGCGCTCGATCCACGCGCGCAGGGCGTCTGCGTCGCCCACGCGTCCCGACGCGGCGACGCCTTCGCCGCACACGAGGTAGAAGACGTGCGTGCCTGGGTCGAGGTCGCGCGTGGCGAGCTCGGCGTGGGTCAGCGCGTCTCGATGGGCGCCCTGCCAGTGGCTCGCGATCGCGCGCCACGCGTGCGCGCGTCCTCGCTTGGCTCCCGTCGCGCCGAGGTCGACCGCGCGCGAAGCGAGGCGGTGAGCCGCGCCGAAGTCGTGCGCGGCGAGGGCCTGGGCGGCGCCGATCTCGAGCCAGTCCGCCGCGCGCGCGGGCTCGTCCGCGGAGAGCCAGTGCTCGCCGAGGACCTTGCCGTCGCGGTGGCCTCCGGCCTCGAGCCACTCGGCCGCGAGTCGATGGCCGAGCCGTCGATCGTCCGATGTGAGCGTCGCGTAGGCCGCCTCGCGCACGAGCGGATGCCGAAAGCGGACCTCGCCCGACGTGTCCGTCGGGTCGGCCGCCTCGAGGATCTCCTTGTCGCGGAGCGCGTCGAGCCCGAGGCGCACGATCGGGGCGTCGACCGCGGCGTCGACGAGCGCGGCGGCACCTCCGATCGGGAACGCCTCGCCGAACACGCTCGCCGCCCGCATCAGGCGCTTTGCGTCGTCGGGGAGCGTGGCCAGGCGCGCCTCTACGAGGCCGAGCACCGTCTCGGGCACGCCCTCTGCGCCGCCTCGGAGCGCGCGCACGTTCTCCTCGAGCGCGAGAGCGTTGCCGTCGCTCCGGCGGATCACGAGATCGATCGTCTCCTCGGCGGCGTCGGGGAGGATCGCGCGCGCGAGCTTGGCGCTGGCCGATCGCCCGAGCCTCGACAGGCGCACCTCGCTGACGTCGCGCTCCCGCCAGAGGTCCGGGAACACCGTCGTGATCTCCGGGCGCGCGAAGGCGAACGCGGCGAGCGGCGCGTCCGCGAGATCGCGGATGGCGTCGTCGACCGCCTCGAGCGACGGCAGGTCGCCCCACTGGGCGTCGTCGAGCACGATGACGACGGGACGTCGCGCGGTCTCTGCGCACAGCCACTCGACGAAGGCGGCACGCAGCTCGGCGCCGAGCGCGGTCGGGTCGCGGCGCGCCGTCTCTTGCAGCTCGAGGTGGAGCGCCGCGCCGAAGAGCCGAGACACCACGGCCGCGCGCTCCGGCGCGAGCGTGACCGAGACCCCGCTGCGGAGCGCCTCGGCCTTCTCGGCCGCCGTGTGCGCGCCGCCGAGCTTGAAGTGCCGCGTGAGCGCGTCGGCCAGCAGCGCGTGCGGTGAGCCCGCGGTCACGGAGTCTCCGCGACCGTGCAGCACCAGCACCTCCTCGGGGACGCGCGCCAACATCTCGGAGAGCAGGCGCGACTTGCCCACCCCGGCCGCGGCCGAGACGATCATCGCGATCGCGCTCGGCTCCTCCGCCGACTGCATCATCGCGTCGACGAGCGTGCGCAGCTCGCGCTCGCGGCCGATGAACGGCGTCGACGCCGCCACGCGCAGGCGCGCGTTGGAGGCGCGGGGTGGACCGATGAGCGTCGCGCCACCTTCGTCTGCGCCGAGGCCGAAGCGCCCCTCGAGGAGATCTCGCGTGAGGGGATCGATACGAATGCTCTCCGCGGGCGTGCTCGCGAGGAGCGCAGCGGCGCGATCGACGACCTCGCCGACCGGCACACCGCCGCGCTCGCCGACCTCGGCGCGGCCCGTCGCCACGACGATGGGGGTGGCGCCCACGACCTCCCTGACCCGCAGCGCGAGCCTCGCCGCGAGCGCCGCGCGGTCACGCGGTACCCCGGCGCCCGCGACGACGGCCAGGACCGCGTCGTCGCCGATGACGTCGACGGGTACCTTGAAGCTCGCGGTGGCCTCGGCGATCTTGGTACGCAGCGCCCGCGCCTCGTCGCCGGGCAAGACGGTCTCGCCCAGCTCCGACACGCCTCCGGCGAGGATGACGCTGACGATCTGTTGCTCGCGCACGCCGAGCGCGCGCGAGGGTGGGGGGAGCGCGCTCGGGATGCCCGTGGGCCCGGCGGCGCGATCCAGCTCTGCGACGACGGCGCCGCCATCGCGTGGTCGCGCGCTCGGGTCCTTGTCGAGCATCTGCGACACGAGCCGCGCGAGCCACGGCGGGGCGACGCCGTCGAGCGGGGGCGCCGGTTCGACGAGGATCTTGGCGAGGAGCGGGAGCAAGTCCTCGGCGAGCCACGGCGGACGACCCGTGAGGCACTCGAACACCATCACGCCCAGGGCGAACACGTCGGCGCTCGCGTCGGCCGGAGCGCCGCGCGCCTGCTCCGGGGACATGTAGTGCGGTGTGCCCACCAGGGCGCCGGTCTGTGTCATGCGCCGCGCGCGGACGAGGCGCGCGGCGCCGAAGTCGAGCAGCTTGGCCTGGAGCACCGAGCCCGCCGGCAAGAAGACGTTGGCCGGCTTGAGATCGCGGTGCACGACGCCGCGCGCGTGCGCCGCGCCGAGCGCCCCGGCGATGCGGCGCGTCAGCGCGAGCGTCTCGTCGACGCCGAGCGCGCCCCTCGAGAGCCGCGCCTCGAGGTCGTCGCCGTCGAGCAGCTCCATCGCCATCCACGGCGCGCCGGCGCCGGTCACGCCGTGGCCGAGGTACGCGACGATCGCCTCGTGGGAGAGGGTCGACAGGACCTCGGCCTCGCGCAGGAAACGCAGCGTGTGATCGTCGCCGGGGCGGGCGCCGCCGTGCATGACCTTGAGCGCGGCGCGCGCGCCGGTCGACGTGTCGCGCGCCACGAACACGACGCCCATGCCGCCGCTGCCGAGCTCGCGCTCGATGGCGAACCGGCCGTCGATGACGTCGCCGACCTTCACGTGTCGAGCATATTCCATCCCGCGCGGGGCCGACTCCGAGACCGCGCGCGGCGCTCGCGGCTCGTGCTAGACCATCGCGCCGATGCTGACGGCCCACTCCGAGCACGTCCACACCGTCCCCTCACGCCAGACGATGTTGGGCCTGCACATCGGCTCGCGCATGACGGCCGTGAAGCTCCGCGCGGGGGACGTGCTGCTCCACTCGCCCGTGGCCATGACGCCCGCCCTTGCCGACGCCGTCGCCGAGATCGGCCCGGTCGCTTGGATCGTGTGTCCGAACGTCTACCATCACCTACATGCCGCACCTTGGGTAGCGCGGTTCTCGTCCGCGACGCTGGTGGGACCCCGCGCGCTCGCCAAGAAGCGCCGTGATCTGACCTTCGGGGCCTACCTCGACGACGCGCCCGGGCCGTGGTCGGCCGACCTGACGCCGCTCCACATCGACGGCTGCGCGCTCGACGAGACGGTCCTGGTGCACGCGGGCTCGCGCACGGTGATCGCCAGCGACCTGACCGAGAACTTCGTCGACGGCTCGCCGCACACGTTCACCAACCTCTACCTCAAGGCTGCGGGCATCCACGGAAAGCCAGGATGGAGCCGCTTCTTGCGGTTCCTCTATCGTGACAAGGTCGCCGCGCGTCGCAGCGTCGACGCGCTCCTCGAGCACGACTTCGACCGCGTGGTCATCGCTCACGGCGACGTCATCGAGCGCGACGCCAAGGACGCGCTCCGCGAGACGTTCGCGTTCCTCGGCTGAGTCGACCGCGCGCGGCGCGTGGACGTCGGCGTCGGTCGCGCCGATCGATGGCTGCAGGCTGCACGCGGCGGAAGGGCGATCCAACCCCCGCACGCCCGGGCCCGGCGCGGTTTCCAACGGCGCTGCGCGTATTGCCACTGCAGCGGCGCGCCGTCCGCTCGCGCTGCACGTCGCCGCTCGCGCGCGCTGAGCACGCTCGTTGCTCTACGCATGGGCATGAAGCACCTGCCCGCCTCCGTCCCCTCCGTCGTGGTCGTGCTCTCCGTCCTGGGCGTGAGCGCCGCGTCCGTCGTCGCTTGCAGCGGTCCGCCCGAGCTGCGCGGGCACGAGGGCGCCGCGGTCTCGCAGGAGATCGTCGGCGGCGCGGAGGCGCGCGCGTACGAAGGCGCGGCGCTCGTCGACATCGAGCAGAACGGCCAGGTGAGATCGATCTGCTCGGGCGCCGCGATCGCGCCCCGCGTCGTGTTGACGGCGGGCCACTGCGTCGCCGGCGCCGCGACCGGCTTCCGCATCGCGCTCCCGTACGCGAGCGCGCAGCGCGTCCGCTCCAGCAAGCGCGGGGTCGTGTTCGACTACCGGTCGACGGGCGACACGGTCGACCCCAACCAGCACGACGTCGGGCTCATCGTCCTCGACACGCCGGTCAAGCTCCGACAGTTCCCCGTCATCGCGCGCGCGCCCGTCGGCACCGCGACCGGGGTCGTCAAGGTCGGCCGCATCGACAACGGCGTGGCGTCGAACACCGCGCTCTTCGCGAGCAGCCCGATGCGCGTCAACCTCGGCAACAGCTACGGCTTCCCGTACTCGTACATCTCGAGCGAGGTCATCCAGCCGGGCGACTCCGGCGGCCCCAACTTCATCTCCCAGGCGAGCGTGCCCACCATCGTCGCGGTCAACTCCGGCGCCGGCGGCGGCACCGAGGTGCTCGCGCGCGTGGACCTCGTCGCGACGTGGATCGACACCGTGGTCTCGCAGAACGGCGGCTACGACAGCGCTGGGGACGGCGGCGCGGACGCGATGACCCCCGACGCGATGGCCCCCGACGCGACGGCCCCCGACGCGACGGCGCCCGACGGAGCGTCGCCTGGCCCGACCGCGCCCGACGCGGGTGAGCCCGACGCGAAGGGCTCGGGCCCGACGGCCCCCGGAGAGTCGGAGCCCGACAGCACCGAGGCACGCCCGCCGCGCACTGAGCAAGACGAAGACGACCCGAGCGACGCGCCCCGGTCACGCGCCGACGAGCGCGAACGGCCGGGCGCCCTCTCTCCGATGCCGGAGGCGAGCTCGGGCTGCACCATGTCGAGCTCGCCCGCCGACACGGTGGGCGGCTTCGCGCTCGTCGGCCTCGGCGTCGCGTCGCTCCTTGTCGCGCGCCGGCGCAGCAGCCGACGCGCGAGCTCGGATCAAACGCCGGTCACCAAGGGAACCACTCGCGCGGAACCTTCTGCCACGCGGTCGGACGTCGCGGGTCACCCTCGGGCATGACGAGCGAGCCGACGAACTCGGCGTGCTCGTACACGCCGCCGATCGAGCGCGAGATGCTGTCGAGGTCGATGTCACTGACCACGCCGTTGCTCGTCGCCTTGTAGAACTGCACCGTGATTCGGATGGGGAACCGCGGGTCTCGCTTGAGGCGCAGCCCGTGGCCCTCGTTGTACGGACCCAGGTTGGGGCCATGTCCGAGGACGGCCTGCTCGACGTCGCTCTTCTCGGCGCGCGCCTCGGCGGGCGCGTCGTCCATCGCAGGGGGCGCAGGGGCCGGCGCCGCCGAGGGCTTGGCCATCCCGCCCATCGCGCCGCCGCCCGGCATCGCGCCGCCGAGCCGACCGACGTGGTGGTGGATGAGCGGCACCTGCACCATGAAGAGCACGTCGGCGCCCTTCTGCAGCGCGGACTTGTCGTCCTCGGTCTTGGGGCCGCCCTGCGCGGCGATGCGCTGCTCGACGTCGCTCTTGCGCTCGGCTGTGAACGCGGCGCGCTGACCCTTGTTGTTGAAGTAGAGCTCCTGGCCCCAGCCGGCGGCCGTCGCCTCTTCGGGCTTGTTCTCGATCACCTGGATGCTCGAGCCCTGGCGCGTGACGAGGATGGTGAGCACGGCCGGCGAGCCCGGCGCGGACTGGTAGTTGAAGAGCACCGGGTTGAACTGCGCCTTGCCCGTCTTGGGGATCGGCAAGAAGACCGCCTGCGCGCTGACGAGAAAGTGCGAGTCGCGCGGCGCGAGCAGGTTGGCGTCGCCGATGATGCTGTCGGGGCGCGACGCGAACGCGCGGATGTTCTTGAGCACGTCGGTCAGCGGCACCGACGTGAGGCTGCCGGCGTTGCGTTGGTTGCCCACGCGGATGAAGAACTTGTCGGCGGGCACGTCGCCCGTCTTGTCGGTGAAGTTCGGAAGACGGATGACCGGCATGATCGACGACACGAACCCGCGGCTCTCCTTGCGGCGCACCTGCAGCGTGAGATCGCTGATGTTCGGCCCGAGCGACGAGCCCTGCGCGCGCCCGGTGTCCTCCCAGGCGACGTTCACGAGCGAGAGGTTGCGGCGACGCACGCGCTGCGACAGCTCGCTGTCGTTGACCATGTGCTCGACCTTGTCGACCGTGCGCGCGAACTCCTCGGCGTCGGTGCGGTCGCGGATGCCCCAGTCGCTGCCGTCGTCGACGTCGCTGCCCGGGTCCTTGGCGATCGGCGTTCCGTCCGTGGTCGTCGTGCCGCCCCCCGGCTCTTTGATGATGATGATCTTCTCTTTCGGCGCACACGCGACGCCGAGCGTCAGAGCACAACCCATGAGCCATACACGCTTCATCTTCGTCTTCTTTCTTGCGAGGAGCCGCTCCCCGCGGGGCGGCTTCGAGTGTTGCTCCCTCGAACGCGCGAGGTCTCCGCGAGATCTCTCCCCGACGAAAAAAAGTTCGTCAGGACCGGAGGTTAGGACACTCCGGGTCTCTCCGAAACGCGCGAGGCGGCCGCACCTTACAGGGGCGGGGGCGCGCACGTGGGCGGCGGCGGCGCGGGCCTCGCTCTGGGGCGCGCACGCAGGGGCCGTCGCCGAGCGGTAGCACCGATTTTTTGGAGTGCACGCCGAAAAACGAGGGGGTCGCGGGTTTCGGAAAAAAGCATTCCATCCCAAAAAAGGGCCGTTGACGGACGCTCCTGAAGGGGCCAAGGTCCGCCGCAACCCGGGCGCTCTCGCCCGTGGCCCTTGGCGCTCATGGCTACCCTCAAAGGCAAGACCCTCTTCATCACCGGCGCGAGCCGCGGCATCGGCAAGGCCATCGGCCTCCGCGCCGCCAAAGACGGCGCCAACGTCGTGATCGCGGCCAAGACGGCCGAGCCCCACCCCAAGCTCGAGGGCACGATCTACTCGGCCAAAGAGGAGATCGAGGCCGCCGGCGGCAAGGCGCTCGCTTGCGTCGTCGACGTGCGCTCCGAGGAGCAGGTCCAGGACGCCGTCGCCAAGGCGGTCGAGACCTTCGGCGGGATCGACATCTTGGTGAACAACGCGAGCGCCATCAGCCTCACGGGCACGCTCGGCACGCCGATGAAGCGCTACGACCTCATGCATCAGGTCAACACGCGCGGCACCTTCCTCTGCTCGCAGGTCTGCATCCCGCACCTGCTCAAGGCCGAGAGCCCCCACATCCTCAACCTGTCGCCTCCGCTCAACATGGAGGCCAAGTGGTTCGGTCCGCACGTCGCCTACACCATGGCGAAGTTCGGCATGAGCATGTGCGTGCTCGGCATGGCCGAGGAGTTCAAGGGTCAGATCAACGTCAACGCGCTCTGGCCCAAGACGGTGATCGACACGGCGGCCGTGCAGAACCTGCTGGGCGGCGCCGAGACGGTCAAGGGCAGCCGCAAGCCCGACATCATGGCCGACGCGGCCTACGTCATCTTGACCAAGCCCAAGGGCGCCTACAGCGGCCACTTCGCCGTCGACGAAGATGTGCTGCGCGAAGCTGGCGTAACGGATTTCGGATCGTACAGTGTGGTGCCGGGAGCCGAGCTCTTCCCGGACTTCTTTCTTTGAGGGAGGGCTCGCGCTCGGCGCGCCCGAATGCTTTTCTTTTTTCGAGTCGATCTGGGGAGAGTCGAAAACTGGGCCCTTCGAGGAGGCCTGGTGATAGTGGGAGGATGAGAAGTTCCATGAGGAGCCCGGCAAAACATCAAGAAGAGCGGCGCACCACGGCGCGTCGCGGGCCCACGACGGATCGCCGCACGGAGGTCGTCCGCGGCGCTCTGGGGGATCGCAGGCTCGTCGAGCAGCGCGGCGTCGCCGACGCGATGTGCGACGCGCTCGAGGACATCCTCCACTGGGAGCGCGCGAGCGAAGTGCACCTCAAGGTGCGTCGCCCCGCGAACTGAGTCCATCCGCTCTCGTCCCGTGAGGCGCGCGTTCTGGCTGATGGCCTGTGCGCTGCTCGCGTCCTGCGCAAAGGGCGAGGGCATCGACGACGAAGGTCCGAGCACCGGCGGTGACGCGGGGCGCGACGGCGCCGTCATCTTGCCGCCCGCGATCGACGGCAGCGTGAGCCCCACGCCCGACGGAGGCGGCGGAGGCAAAGACGCCGCCGCGTGCAACGGCAAGGTCGTCATCAACGAGCTGATGACCGAAGGCAACACGGCGGCGCAAGAGTTCGTCGAGCTCTACAACCCGAGCGGCTGCGCCGTCACGCTCACGGGCTACAAGCTCGCGTACAAGTCGTCGGGCAACAGCAACGGGCCCGATCTCTACAACTTCCCGGCGGGCTCGAGCATCGCCGCGCAGAGCTTCCTCGTGCTCGGCAGCGCCACCTTCTCGGGTCGCAAAGACGGTCAGCTCAACGACGGCATGGCCAAGGGCGGCGGACAGGTCGGCCTGCTCGACGACAACGGGTCGCTCGTCGACGCGGTCGGGTGGGGGAACGCCAACGGCACCTACACCGAGGGCAGCGCCGCGCCCGCGCCGGCCGCCAACGGATCCATCGCGCGCAAGACCGACGGCGCCGACACCAACTCCAACTCGGCCGACTTCAAGCTCCTCACGACGCACACGGCCGGCGCGCCCAACTGACGGCGCAGACCGCCATCGTCGAGGCCCGCGCGCCCCGCTGACGCCCAAGGGCCGCGCCGTGCTATCCACAGGGCATGGCGGACGAGCCGAGCCGTCTCGGCAGCGTGGTAGGGGGCAAGTACCGGCTCGACGCAGAGCTCGGTCGCGGCGGCATGGGCGCCGTCTACCTGGGCCACCACGAGCGCGTCGCCAAAGACTTCGCCGTCAAGATCCTCCACCCGGATCTCGCCAAGAACAAAGAGGCGAGCGCGCGCTTCTTCAAAGAGGCGCAGGCGGCGGGCCGCATCGGGCACCCGGCGATCCTCGAGGTCTACGACGTGGGCGAGCTCGACGACGGCGCGCCGTACATGGTCATGGAGCTCCTGCACGGCATGGCGCTCTCGACCGCGCTGCGCCGAGGCCGCTTCGAGATCGATCAGGCGATCTGGGTCGCGCTCGCCGTGCTCGAGGCGCTCGACGCGGCGCACCGCGCGGGCGTGATCCATCGCGACGTCAAACCTCAGAACATCTTCCTCACCAAGGACGCGGACGACGTGCGCGCGGTGAAGCTGCTCGACTTCGGCATCGCCAAGTTCCAGACCTCCGACGCGAGCGCGCTGACGCACACCGGCAAGATCATCGGATCGCCCCTCTACATGGCGCCCGAGCAAGCGCGCGCCGAGGTGGCCGTCGACGCGCGGGCGGACGTGTGGTCCGTGGGCGCGACGCTCTTCGAGATGCTCACCGGCGCGC
>JAGQJA010000264.1 GCA_020430845.1 Myxococcales bacterium | reverse complement strand
GCGACAACATCACGATGACGATCGAGCTCATCACCCGCGGCGGTCGCGGGGAGCAGATGCGCTTCGCGATCTGCGAGCGCGGCCGCACCGTCGGAGGCGGCACCGTCACCAAGGTGCTCGAGTAAAGGGCTGAGAGGACAAAAGCATGGCTTCCGCCACGACCATCCGTATCCGCCTTCGGGCATTCGATCACCAGCTGCTCGACAAGTCGGCCACCGACATCGTCGAGACGGCCAAGCGCACCGGCGCGCGCGTCGCGGGTCCCATCCCGCTCCCGACGCACATCTCGCGCTACACCGTCCTTCGCGGCCCGCACGTCGACAAGAAGTCGCGCGAGCAGTTCGAAATCCGCACCCACAAGCGGCTCCTGGACATCCTCGACCCGACCCAGCAGACCCTCGACGCGCTGATGAAGCTCGACTTGTCGGCCGGCGTGGACGTCGAGATCAAGACGCCGCGCTGAGGCGCAAAGAGGTACACGACATGGCAACCATCGACGTCTACAACCTCAAGCGCGAGAAGGTCGGCACGCTCGACCTCTCCGACGAGGTCTTCGCCACCGAGGTGAAGGAGCACCTCTTCTACGAAGTGGTGAAGGCTCAGCTCGCTTCACGCCGCCAAGGCACCGCGTCGGCCAAGAACCGCGCGGCCGTCGCCGGCAGCTCCAAGAAGCTCTACAAGCAGAAGGGCACGGGGCGCGCGCGTCACGGCTCGATCCGCGCCCCGATCTTCGCGGGTGGCGGTCAGGCTCACCCGCCGCGTCCGCGCGACTGGGCGTACCGCCCGCCGCGTCAGGTCCGCGTCGGTGCGCTCAAGAGCGCGCTGTCCAAGTTCCACAAAGAGGGCCGCTTGCTCGTCGTCGACGCGCTCGAGCTCGGCGAGGTCAAGACCAAGCGTCTGCTCGACGCGCTCGCCACGCTCAAGACCGACCGCAAGACCCTCCTCGTCGACGCCGCGTCGAACGACAAGCTCCGGCTGTCGGTCCGCAACTGCGCCGATCACCTCTTCCTCCCCCCGGAGGGAGTCAACGTGTACGACCTCCTCCGCCACGACACCCTCGTGGTCTCGAAGGAAGCGGCGAAGGCGCTCGAGCAGCGCTGCCTCCGCGAGCGCGCCGCCGGAAAGGGTGGTGACAAGTGAACCACGAAGACATCATCCGTCGGCCGATCTTCCTCACGGAGAAGGCCAGCACCCTGCGTGAGGGGAACCAAGTCGTATTCGAGGTCCTCCGCAACGCGAACAAGGTTCAGATTCGCCACGCCGTGCAGGCGCTCTTCAACGTCAAGGTGACGAGCGTCAACACCATGCTCTATCGCGGCAAGGACCGCCGCATGGGCCGCGGGTACGCGAAGCTGCAGAACTGGAAGAAGGCGGTCGTGACCCTCGCCGAGGGCGACTCGATCGACTTCCTCTCGGATTCGGAGAGCTGAGATGGGCATCCGCAACTTCAAGCCGACGTCCCCGGCGCGGCGCTTCTATTCGACCTCGGACTTCAAAGAGCTGACCAAGGGCAAGGCGCCCGAGAAGAAGCTCACCGAAGGCCAGTCGAACACGGGCGGGCGCAACCACTACGGCCGCATCACCACCCGCTTCCGCGGCGGTGGACACAAGCAGCGCTACCGCATCATCGACTGGAAGCGCGGCAAGATCGGCGTCCCGGCGACGGTCACGTCGATCGAGTACGATCCCAACCGCACGGCGCGCATCGCGCTCCTCACCTACGCCGACGGAGAGAAGGCGTACATCCTCGCGCCCGACGGCATGTCGCAGGGCGACCAGGTGGTGTCGAGCCGCAACGCGGACATCAAGCCGGGCAACGCGATGCCGCTCCGGCACATCCCGCTCGGCACGACGATCCACAACATCGAGCTGCGTCGCGGCAAGGGCGGTCAGATCGTCCGCTCCGCCGGGTGTGGCGCGGCGCTCATGGCCAAGGACGGCGACTACGCGCAGATCCGGCTCCCGTCGGGCGAGGTCCGCAAGGTGCACCTCGACTGCCGCGCGGTCATCGGCCAGGTCTCCAACGCCGACCACGCCAACATCTCGATCGGCAAGGCGGGTCGCTCTCGCTGGCTCGGTCGTCGCCCGCACCAGCGCGGCGTCACCATGAACCCGGTCGACCACCCGATGGGCGGCGGCGAGGGCCGCACCTCCGGCGGGCGTCACCCGTGCTCGCCGTGGGGCCAGCTCTCCAAGGGCCTCAAGACTCGCAACAACAAGCGCACCGACGGAATGATCGTCAAGCGCCGCGGACAGAAGGGTTGATCCGATGCCTCGTTCGTTGAAGAAGGGCGCCTTCGTCGACGGTCATCTCATGGAGAAGATCGCCGCGGCGCAGGCCACGCAGAGCAAGAAGGTCATCAAGACCTGGTCGCGTCGAAGCACGATCATCCCCGAGGCGATCGGCCTCACGTTCGCCGTGCACAACGGGCGCAAGTTCGTCCCGGTGTTCGTCACGGAGAACATGGTCGGCCACAAGCTCGG
>JAGQJA010000263.1 GCA_020430845.1 Myxococcales bacterium | reverse complement strand
CGCGCCCGCCCCCGCGTCCGCGCCCGCGCCCCCGCTCCACAAAACGACTTTGCCCCGCCTCCTCATCGGGGGGCGGGGCAAAGGGGGAATACCTGTATATACAGCGATTACAGGTTCTGCGGGACGATGACGCCGTCGCCGAGCGCGGGACCTCGGTAGAAGTCCTGCACACGTCGCATGTCGCCGCGCGCCATCGCGTAGAGCGCCGCGGCCGAGGCCGAGTTGCCCAGATCCGCGCCGTTGTACGCGCCCGGCGTGGCCGCGCCCGTGGTGCGGTCCCAGCCTGCGACCGAGCCGTTGCCGGCCGGGTCGAAGTCACCGAACCAACCCGAGCGCAAGAACCCGTTGCCCATCACCAGGAGGATGTTCGAGTTCTGGGTCGTGCCGTCCGGCCAGCCGCCGCGGTTGTTGTACGACTTGGGCGTGTCGCCGTGAGCCGTGATGATGATGCGGTCCGCGAGGGTCTTGCTCGAGCAGGACGGGTCGGGCGAGGCCGACGCGAACTGGAGAAGGCCGTCGAAGTACTTGCCCATCATCTGGGCCTTGGTCGTCGCGCCCGCGTCGCCGCCGGCGAAGAGGCCGTGCGGGTCGTCGCGGTAGAACGGCGCGACGACGTGCGACGTCAGGCCCAGGCGGAACGCCTTCACCGCCGTGATCATCGCGCGGACGATCTCGGTGACGTTGGTGGGAGCTCCCGCGGCGAGGCCGAAGATGGCTTCGTCGGCGGGCGTGGGGCGGAGCTGCTCGGCGAGGTTCTTACCGAGCAGGTTCATGGCGACCTTGCCGACGCCGTACTGCTTGACGGTGCTCGAGCGGTTCGCCGCCGCGTTCAGGTTGAGGAAGGCCTTGTAGTAGGCCTCCGCCAGCGCCGCGTTCTGGTCGGCCTGCAGCAGCGCGCGCGAGGCGGCGCTGTTGAAGAGGTCGACGAGGCCGGCCGCGTTGTTGACCGACGCGACCGCGGGCGAGCCCGGCGCCGTGCCGAAGTTGACCGGGTTGATCGCGATGGCCGGGACGAGCGACGGGTTGGCCGTCGTGGCGATGGCCGAGATCGCCGCGAGCATGCTGGTGCCGGTCGCGACCGTCGCGGCCGTCTGCGGCGTGGCCGTGTGGGTCTCGTTGGTGCCGGCCATGAAGGCCGACCACTTCCACTTGCCGTTCTTCCACGGCGACTCCGGCGCGTACATGAACGGCTTGTCGTAGCCGTCCGCCGCGACAGCCTTGCCGATGGCGTGGAAGGGCGCGTTGGCGTTGCCGCCGTTCGCGACCTTCACGTGCGGGGCGATGAGGCGGATGTTCGAGATACCGCCGTTGCCACCGACCAGCGAGAACGCGAGGTTCGTGCTGGCGCAGGCGGCGACGTCGGCGTTCGCCGTGCCGGCCGTCTCGCCGATCACGTTCAAGAAGCGAGCTCGGTCCACACCGAGGAGCGCGGCGACGGTGCCGGCCCACCGGAGAAACTCCCGTCGACTCGGTCCGCGCAGATCCTTCAGACGATCGTCCACCATGATCCGGCTCCTCTCACTCGCAGGTGTGCGCGGCCGCGAGGGCAGCGGCGATGGCGATCTTCGCACCATCGGTTTGGTTTTGGGTGATGGCCTGGTTGGCCAGCGCGACGTGCTCGTCGCGGGCCGGCTTGCCGAGCAGGCACGAGAGGCCGTCCTTGGTGAACTTCCCCGCGTCGACCACCTTCACGTTCGGGCAGGCAGGCGGGTTGTAGTTCTGGGCGACGACGCTGTCTGCGCCCATCGTGAAGATGTCGAAGAGCTTCGCCATCGCCGACGTGGACGCGAACGACGCCTCCGGCACGCGGCCGTTGTAGTTGGGCGCGCCGAGCGTGGCTCCCGCGCCGTTGTAGATCTGCTTGCCTTGGCCGGCGATGCCACGCGAGTCGAGCAGGCGCCCGAGCGTCGAGTAGGCGATCTTGCCGCAGCCGTGCATGCGCGACGCGACCTCGGGCGACCCCTGGTACTTCACGGTGGCCGCGCCCTGAGCCTCGGGAGGCTGGTACGTCGAGTCACCCGAAGCCGCGCCGGGGTCGTTGTTGTGGTCGTACGTGCTGTTCTCGCCGCCAGCCGTGGAGTTCGGATCGCGAGATCCTCCGCCACCGCCGTTGGTGAGTGAGTCGGAGGTGCCATCGTCGCAGCCCATGCTGAGCGCTGCGATGATGCCGATCAGGGTCAGAGCTATACGCTTCATCGTCTCTTCTCCCTCTCCGGTCCTAGAACTTCACGAAGTCTTCGGCCTTGAAGACCTTCCGGAAGACTTCCTTGAGTTTGTAGTTGGCGTTGAAGTCCGCCATGAACGGGTCGGTGACCGCGTTCGGGACGGGCGACTGGTCGGCCACGATGTCGCCGCGCGACATCGCGTAGTTCCAGACGCGGTTGACCGCGCAGCGCGCGACCTCGGGGTCGGTGGCGAGCGCCTGCCCGAGCGAGGGCAGGTCGGTGATGCCCTTGCCGAAGCGCCATGCGAGCGCCTCGCCGGCGGGCAGGTAGTCGGCCGGGGTCGCGCGGGGCGTGCCCTGGATCGGGACGCGCACGTCGACGTTCGCCGGGTTCGTGTCGTAGGTGCCGTTCTCGCGGAAGAAGATGAACAGCGGCGCGACGTGGTTGAGGTTCGCGTGGCAGTTCGCGCAGATGACGGCCTGCGTGTCGTGGAAGTCGATCTTCGCGTTGGGCGTGTTCTTCTTGCCGACGATGCTCTCGAAGGCGAACTTGCCCGTGTACGTGCCAGCGCCCATGGGCTGCGGCGTGTCGGAGTACTCCGCGGGGAACTTGCTGCACGCGAACGTCTCTTGGACGAAGCGGACGCGGCGGAAGGCCATGTTGGCGAAGTAGTGCGCCATCAGGCCCGGGTCGGTGATGATACCGGCCGTGGGCTGGGTCCCCGCGCAGTTGCCCGGCGTGAACGTGTTGGTCTGCGCGTCGTACGTGGGGCAGGTGCCCGTCGTCGCGGTGAAGAGCTGGCGGTAGTCGCCGTCCTGCACGACGTTCATCGCCGCGAAGTTGGGCGCGAAGTCCTTGTTCGGCTGGTTCTGCTGGACCTGGCCGACCTGACCCATGCGGAAGGTGTCCTTCCAGTAGGCGATCATGCGCTCGGTGAAGCGCGGGTCGCCGAGCATGCGGTCGATGTGACCCTCGTAGGCGACCTTCTTGTCGTTGTCAGAGGCGGCGTTGGCGATCGACTGGATCTCCGTCAGCGTCGGGAGCTCGCCCACGAGCTTGAGGCTCGCCGTGCGGAGCGCCTCGCCGTAGTCGACCTTGCGCGCGTCGAGGATCTTTCGGATCTCCTCCTCGGGCGTCTGCGTCGCCGGTGCGTTGGGGTCGGGCTGCGGGTTCTGTCCCGTCGGCCCTGTGATACCGCCCGGCCCGTTCGACTCGTCAGAGCCGCAGGCCGCGAGGGCGATGCCAATCCCAATCGCAGCGACAGATCGCAATGTGCTTCGCCGCATCGTGTCCCTACCTTTCTCGCTTTCCAAACCTTGGAAAGATGCAAACCGTGAGCCAGCCCGTGGGCTGTCAGAAGAAGATGGTGTTGATGTTGTTCACGAACGCGTTCGTGAACGCCTGACCGTTGTTCACCTTGCCGCCCGAGTGAGGCGTACCGGCGTTGACGGCCTTCTGGATGATGAGGCTGTTGGCCGCCGCGCCCTGATTGAGCTTGGGCAACGTGGCGGCGCAGGCGTCGGCGAAGTTGTTGCCGTTGTTGGCGATGCCCGCGAGGCTGTAGCCGCCGACGCCGCCCCCGTGGCAGTTGCCGGCCGCGCAGTTGATGCCCGAGCCGCCGCGGAGCAGCCCCGCGACCTGCGCGCCGAACGCGTTCGCGTCCTTGCACGCCGCGGGGCCCTGGATGACCTGGACCTTGCCCTTCTCGAGCTTCTGCACCTCGACGCGGAGCTTCTCGGCGCCCAGATCGAAGGGGAACCAATCCGGCGAGGAGAAGAGCACCAGGCCGGGGGACATCGTCGTGGCCGCGCCGCCGGGCACCGTCTGATCGAGGTTCGAGAAGCTGTCGTCGACGACCTCGCTGTTGTCGGCCTTCACCTTGACGAAACGGGGCTGGAGGATGTGGACGTCCTGGCCGGCCGGCGCGACGAGCTTGATGTTGACGAGCTGGAGGATCGTGCCGACCAGCGACGCGTCGAAAGTGAGGTGCACGCCGGTGAGGCCGCCCGTCGCCGCGGGGGTGAGATCGATGTCGTTGGGGCCGTTCTGCACCTGGAAGGGCGGGGTCGACGGGAGCTTCTGCGCCGCGAGCGCCAGCGACTCGGCCGTGAGCCACTCGACGAGCTTCTTCTCGAACTCGGGGTCGGTGTTGACCGCCGGGCCGGCGTGCGGGCCCTTGGAGAGCAGGCTGCTGGCGTAGACGTCCTTGGTGACCGCGCTCGGGTAGCCCTTGATCGACTTGTACGCGTCGGGCGGCGCCAAGAACTGGGGCGGCTTCGGCACGTACGTGCCGTCGGTGTGGCAGGAGCCGCCGCACTTCTTCTGGAGGTCGGGCTCCACCTTGCGGAAGAGCTGCTCCTCCGGCGGGACTTGATTGGCGGGGTTGTTGGGGTTGTTCGGGTCGTTGGGGTCGTTCGGGTTGCCGCTGCTGGTCCCGCGCGGTCCCCGATTGAGCTCGCCCGCCGCGTCGTCCGAGCACGCGGGCGCACCCGCCGCGACGACGACACCCGCTGCCAGAAGCCAAAGCGCTCTCTTCATCATCCCTCGTTGTCTCCTAAGCACAGGTGGTTCCATCTCTGTCCGCTTGAAAATCCTGAGGAAACGCGCGCACCTACATGTGGGTGCCCGAGGCGATGGATCCGTGCGGACCCCCGTCCCGGACCGGGGCACCACCAGCCCACCAACGGAATATTCCAGTCACGCTGTCGGCTTTTCGCGAGTTGGCGAGGTGGCGCCGTGCGGTGAGCTCCGAGCCGCGCAATTTGTTCGGCGGGGGCGTCCCCTGTCCGTCGGTGGACGGCCCGTGCCATCGCACGCGCGCCTCATGGATCCTCCGTGTGACCCGGGGGGGAGAGGCCACACCCGTAGGGGCCCGAGCCTCCGTAACGTTCCGGCGTGGGAGGGTGGGGGGCGGCCCCTCACAGCCGCCCGCGCGACGAGCCCGGGTCACTGGGGCGGGACCGGGCCCGGCCCGCCGCCGGGGGGCGCCACCGTCCCGGCGTCGATCTGCATGCGGAGGATGCGAGCGGCCTCGCTGTAGGTGACCCGCGCCTGGGGATCGGGCGTGACGCTCGCGAGATACTCATAGATCTCCGCAGCTTTGGCGTAGTTGCCCACCGCGAGGAAGTCGACGGCGACGCGCTCCCACGACTTGTTGGTGTTGGGGGCCATCAGCGCGCTCGCGGCGGGCGGCGCTTCGGTGGCCGCTGCGGTCGCCGTGGTGGGCGGTGGGGCCGTACCGGGCGGCGCGGCCGTGACCGGCGTGGGAGCCGTCACGGGCGGTGGGGCTGTACCGGGGGGTGCCGTGGGGCTGACGGCGACCGTGGGCGGCGGGGCGGTCAGGCCAGGAGGGGCCGTGGGGGGCGCGGTCCCCGGCACGCCGGGGGTGCCCGGGGGAGGGGCCGTGAGGGTGCCCGGAACGGCGACCGTCGTGCCGGGGGGAGGCACCTGGCCCGTGGTCGCCGGGACGGCGAGCGCGCCCGCGTCGAGGACGCCCGCGTCGGCGGCGGCGGTGGGACGGGTCGGCCGGGCAGGCGCGTCGTCGAACAAGAGCACGTAGCCGGTGGCGAGCAGGACGAACGGCGCCATCACGAGGAGGATCTTGCGGGGCCCCGGCATCGCCTCCCACTTGGCGGCGAAGCTCTCCGGATCTTGCGGTGGGCCGGGCGGTGGCCCCATCGACGCGTTGCCGAAGCCCCCCATCGACGCGTTGTACCCGCCGCTCTGCGAGGCGTTGCCAAAACCCGGCTGCTGCGGGTAGGGCCCGCTCGGCGGTCCGGCAAACTGCTGCGGGGGCGGGCCGAACTGCTGCTCGGGGAACGGGCCCTGCGGTCCGGTCGGGTAGGGGTTGGGCGGCTGCGATGGCCCGTAGCCGGGCGCGTACCCCGGCGGCGCGCCGTTCTGCATCGGCGCCATCGGCGCCATGGGCTGCATGGGCCCGCTGGGCACGCCCGGACCGCTGCCCATCGCCGGCGGCGCCTGCATCGCCATCGGCCCCGACCCGGTCTGGGCCGCCTCGGGCCGGGTGAGCACGTCCTCTTCAGGTGGTCGACCCGCGGCCGGGCGGACGCTCCCCTGTTCGCGCGGGGGCTTGGGCAGCGCGCCGGCGCGGCTCGTCTCGAGAGGCGCGACCCGGGTCGACTCGTCTTCTGCGCCGCTCGAGAACGCGCCCGGAGCGAACGGGCGCTCGTTGCGACCGCGTGACGGCGGCGCGGGCGGGGGCGCCGGCGCGCCCACGGCGTGCTGCTGGTGGATGGGCGGCGGGGGCATGGGCGCCGGCTGCATGGGCGCGGGCGGCGGCGGGGCAGGTTGGGCCTGCGCGATGAGCGAACGAAAACGAAGGCGCGCGGCGCCGATGTCGATCGAGCAGGGAGCGTGCAGCTCCGTCCACGCCTTGCCCACGAGCGCGCCGTCGACGACGGCCGCCGACGACTCATCCGCGCTCTGGAGAAAGAGCGCGCTGCCGTCGAAGTACACGAACGCGTGCACGTCGAGCACCTTGGGCGACTCGATGCGCCACATGCCCTTCTTGCCGACGCTGATCGGCTGCAGCTCTTGCCCCATGCAGAGCGGGATGAACGCTGGCTCCCCGATGCCCGCCTCGATCTCGATGACGTGGGTCGTCGCGGGATTAGCCATAGTGTCCGCGCGACGATGGTTGCTGCTTGGCGGCCTCGTATACCGACGCGGGCAGGTCGACGCCGTGCTCGTGGAGCTGCGGCAGACACACGGGCAAGATGCCGGAGGGGACGATGTCGCTGATGAGCTGACCCCGCTCGTCGAAGCCGTGATAGCGGCGCTCGAAGATGTCCTGCATCTGGTACTGGCCCGCCGTGGCGTCGTAGCCCAGCACCTCGGTCACGTGGGTGATCTTGCGGCTGCCGTCCTGCAGTCGAGAGACCTGCACGATGACGTTGACGGCCGACGCGAGCTGCACGCGCAGCGCGGTGAGCGGCATCTCGATGTCGCTCATCATGGCCATCGTCTCGAAGCGCGAGGTCGTGTCGCGGGGATACGTGGCGTGCAGCGTCGAGAGGCAGCCGCCGTGACCCGAGGTCATGGCCTGGATCAGGTCGAGCGCCTCACCGCCGCGGATCTCTCCCACGACGATGCGGTCGGGGCGCAGGCGGAGCGTCGCGCGGAACAGATCGCGGATCGTCACCTCGCCGCGGCCGCGCGGGTCGGGCGGACGCGCCTCGAGCATGCACACGTGCGCGCGCTGCAGCTGGAGCTCGCGCGAGTCCTCGATGACGACGACGCGCTCGCCGTCGGGGATGTACGACGAGAGCGCGTTGAGCATCGACGTCTTGCCGCTGCCCGTGCCGCCGGCGACGAGCACGTTGAGCTTGGCCGCGACGATCGCCTGGAGCGACAGCGCGACCTCCTCGGTCATGGCGCCGAAGCCGATGAGGCGGTCGACGGTCAGCGTCTCCTTGAAGAACCGGCGGATCGAGACGCACGGCCCGTCGGGCGCGGCGGGCGGGAGGATGGCCTCGATGCGCGAGCCGTCGGGCAGACGTCCCTCGAGGATGGGCCGCATCTCGTCGACGTGCTTGCCCACGAACTGCGCCGCGTTGCGCAGCGCCGACACGAGCGCCTCGCGGCTCTCGAAGCGCGCCTTGGTGAGGTGCAAGAGGCCCTTCTTCTCGACGTAGATCTGGTCGGGCCCGTTGATCATGATGTCGCTGACCGCCGGGTCTTCGAGAAACTCGCGGATCGGCCCGAAGAACTGCAGCAGCGTCTCTTCGAAGACGGCCTTCGGGATCAGCTCTTCGCTCACGGCATCCTCGTCAGCAGGGACGCGCGCGCTTCTTCGGCGTGTGAGCCGTCGGGCGCGAGCCGCAGGTATTCGCGAAAGTGGCGGTCGGCCCCCACGGGGTCCTGCTGATCGCGCATGAGCACAGCGAGAGCGTAGTGCGCGCGCGCCTCGTTGGGCTTGGCTTCGACCACACGCTCGAGGTGCTCCTTGGCGCGAGGGCCTTCGCCGATGGCGGCGTACAGGGTTCCGAGCACGAAGCGCGTGGGCACGTCCGCAGGATGTGTGCGGAGGTGGTTTTCGGCATAAAAAATGGCAGAACGGTACCGGCCGTCGCGGATGCACACGTCCAACAAGACGGGGATGACCTTCGCGGGATCTGCGCCACGTTGCAGCGCGGCTGCGAGGTACTCCTCGGCGCGCGTCGAGTCCCCGACGGCGGCGAACGCGCGCCCGCGATCGAACAGCTTGTCCTGGGACTGCTCGTTCGCCATCGTCGCCATGCTCGCCTGCGCCTGCTGGGCCGGGGTGGCCGCGCAGGCGCAACAGAGCACCGCGATCGCGCAGATCGCCGCCCGGCCGCTCAGTTCTTGTCCTGCCGGCCTACGCGGAGTTTGAGGTTCCGGTCGAGGTTGGAGAGCCATGTGACGTAGTCGCCCGTCTTGCCCTCCACGAATTGTAGAAGAATTCGGACCTCCTTTTGAGCACTTGCGTAGTCTTGCACAGCCAACGCATGCTCCAGGCGTACTCGTCGGGTCCTGAAATCCTCAGTGATTTCGCGACGTAGGTACTTCGAGGCCTCTTCGGCGAGGGCCGCCGATTGTGGGTCGCCGCCGGCGCGAAAACACGTCGCGACCTTCTCGTAGATGGGCACGGCTTGGATCCCGTCCTGCACGTGGAACGGACGGCGCTCACGTTTGGCGTCTGCGATCTGCATCTGTTCTTGGGCGAACGCGCTCGCCTGGCCGCCCGTATGGGGACACTGCGCGCCGGCGGCGTCCCACAGCTCGGGAGGTTGCTTGGGCGCGGCCGACGCCATCCCGGTCGGCTCGTCGTCGACGAGGAACAGGTAGCCCGCGGCGGGCAGCATGAGCAGCAGCGCGATGAGCGCGCCGGGGCTCGCCTTCTTCTTCTCTTGGCCCGAGCCGCCCGCGCCGAGCTCGCCCTCGGCCACCATCACCTGGATCTGCACCTGGTTGACGCCGAGCACGGACTCGGGCGGCAGCGGCGCCTGGGTGAAGGGGATGTTGTTGATCATCGGCGCCGGCTCGAAGCTCAGCGCCCGCGCGAAGACGCCGGCCGGGCCCAGCTCGATGAGCACGTGCTCGACGCGCGCCTGATCGAGCGGAAGGCGGATCTCGCAGTGCGCGCCGCTGCCGATGAGCACGCGCTCGGTCTCGACGTTGATCTGCTCGATCTGCCCGGTGTTGTGGCGGATCTGGAACTTGAGGATTCTCATGTCAGAGGCCAGCCGTGATCGTCATGATCGCCGGCCCCATGAGCAGGCCCATCACGCAGAAGAACACTAACATGAGCGGCCCGACCATCTGAACGCCGGCCTTCGCGGCGGCCTCTTCGGCGTTGACGCTGCGGCGCGTGCGCGAGACGGCGGCCTGGATGAGGAGCACGTCGGCGACCGGGTTTCCGCGCTCCTCGGCCTGGATGAGCGCGTTGGTGAACTCGATGACCGTCTCGACGGGCGCGCGCCGCGAGAACTCGAGCAGCGCCTCTTTGCGCGTGCGGCCGAGGCCGATGGTCTGGAGGATGAGCGTGAACTCTTCGACGAGCGGGTCGTCGGGGTTGCTCGTCTTCTCGACGACCTGCCGCACGGCGCCCGGGAAGTCGAGGCCGGCGCCCATCGAGAGGGCCATGAGGTCGATGACGTACGGGAGGCCGCGCCCGATGGACTTCATGCGCTCTTGGGCGGCGCCGCTGATCTGCATGTACGGCAGCGCGCCCCCGAGCATGACGCCGGCGACCGCGAGCAGCCCGCCCATCTCGAGCAGGTAGCCCGCCACGGCGCCGACGCCCGTTCCCGCGAGGGCCGACAGCACGCTGAGCGCGATGTACTCGTCCGCCGTGAGGCCCATGTAGTCGCCCGCGAGGTTGATCTGTCGATCGAGGACCTCGCGCTGCTCTTCGGTGGGGATGCCGCTCATGCGCACGCCGAGCCAGCGTACGAGGGGCTCGATGCTCGCCCACGCCTCGTTCTGGGCGAGCGCGCGCTGGCGCTTGAGCCCGCGCAGGCCGAGGCGCGTGGCGACGCGCGTGGGCGCGCTGACCACGCCGTACACGAGCGACCCGAGCGCGATGGAGAGCGCGGCGAGCGACGCAAACTTGAGGATGAGGACGATGGGGCTGGTGCCGGGCGAGAACATGCGCGGTCTCCTAGATGTCCACGTTGAGCACCTTGCGGGCCAGGACGATGGCCGCCACCCAGCAGATCGTGCAGCCCGTGACGATGATGTAGCCCGTGAAGCTCGTGGTCAGCGGGTTGAAGTATCCCGGCCAGAGGGCGTTGAGGCCCACGAGCAATCCGAAGGGCATGAGCGCGATGACCCAGAGCTGGAGCTTGCCCTCTGCGGTCTTGGTGCGGACGACGCCGTCGAGGCGGCGCATCTCGCGCATCGTCTCGGCGGTGGTCTCGAGGATCTTGGGGAGGTTGCCGCCGACCTGTCGGCCGATGAGCAGCGCCGACAGCGCCGAGTCGACCTGTCGGCTGCCGATGCGCGCGGCCATGTGCAAGAGCGCCTGATCGAGCGAGCTGCCGACCTTCATCTCTTTGATCGCGAGGTCGACCTCTTGCTGGATGGGGCCGGTGACGACGACGGCGACCGAGTTGAACGCGGCGCCGATGCTCGGCGTCGACTTGAGCGCGTTGGCGAGCGCGAGGATGAAGTTGTCGAGGTGCTCCTCGATGTTCTCGACCCGCTCGCGCCGCTGGTGCTCGATGTAGAGCGTGGGCCCGATGGCGATCAAGATGAGGAGCATCCACCAGAACGGCACGGTGAGCAGCACGTGCGCGACGAGCAAGAAGAACATCGCGAACAGCTGCCCGAGCGCGATGTGGCGGCCGGGCGTGAAGTTGAACATGGGGCGCAGCTTGCGCTCGAGCCCGCCCGTGTAGCGCGCCCAGTACCGGTAGGCCGGGCCCGTCTCGTCTGCGGCCGCCGCCCACGTGCCCGCGAAGAGCGCGAACGACACCGTGCCCACGCTCGCCCAGCGCAGGATCTCGGTCATCGGCGCGACGTCGGCCATGGGTCCGCTCATAGGTAGGGCTCCCCTCGCTTCACCAGACCCATCACGATGAACAAGTTCAAGAACGAGGGCAAGTAGCCCGTGGCGCGGTACTCGCCCATCACCTTGCCGCCCTCGCCCGTGCCCATGCGCACGAACTCGAAGATCGGGCGCAGCTCGATCTCGCCGCTGTCGCGCTCGAGGCCGATGACCTCGCTGATGGCCGTCACCCGGCGCGAGCCGTCCGACAGGCGGCTCTGCTGCACGATGACGTGCACGCTCGACGCGATCTGCTCGCGAATGGCGCGCACGGGCAGATCCACGCCGGCCATGAGCACGAGCGTCTCGAGGCGCGTGATGGCCTCTTGCGGCGAGTTGGCGTGCGTCGTGGTGAGCGATCCGTCGTGGCCCGTGTTCATGGCCTGGAGCATGTCGAGCGCCTCGCCGCCGCGGCACTCGCCGACGACGATGCGGTCGGGGCGCATGCGCAGGGCGTTCTTGACGAGGTCGCGGATGGTGTACTCGCCGCGGCCCTCGAGGTTGGCGGGGCGGGTCTCGAGCGACACGACGTGCGGCTGCTTGAGCTGGAGCTCGGCGGCATCCTCGATCGTGACGATGCGCTCGTCGGCCGGGATGGCGCCCGAGAGCACGTTGAGCAGCGTCGTTTTGCCGCTGCCGGTGCCGCCAGAGATGACGATGTTCTTCTTGGCGTGCACGCAACGCGTGAGGAAGCGCCCCATGCGGTCGGTGATCGATCCGAACTTGATGAGGTTGTCGAGCGTGAGCGGGATCTTGGCGAACTTGCGGATCGTGATGCACGAGCCGCGGAGCGCGATCGGGCGGATGACGGCGTTGACGCGGGAGCCGTCCTTGAGGCGCGCGTCGACGAGCGGCGAGGACTCGTCGATGCGGCGACCGAGCGGCGTCACGATGCGCTCGATGACGGCGCGCACGCGCTCGTCGTCGGTGAAGCGCGCACCGCTGAGCATGATCTTGCCCTTCTGCTCGATGTAGATCGTGTCGGGGTCGACGACCATGATCTCGGTGATGGTCGGGTCGGCCAAGAAGCGCTCGAGGGGGCCCAGGCCGAGCGCCTCGTCGGCGAGCTCGCCGATGAGCCCGTCGCGATCGATGTCGCGCGGGATGCGCGCGTCGAGGTTGCCCACGATGCGTCGGAGCGCGTTGAGCACCTTGGGGCGCATCGACGGGTCGTCGAGCTTCTTCGCGTCCATCGTCGCGAGGTCGAGGTGCTCGAGCAGCTGCCGGTGGATCTCGCGGCGCAGCTCGACGTCTTGCGGCTCCTCTTTGGCCTGGATCTGCGCGGGCGGCTGAGGTCGGCCCACGGCGTGCGGGTTCGTGGGCGGCGCCATGGGCACCGGCACCTGGTGGCCCGGCGGCACGGTGGCCCCGAGCGACGGGACGCGGCCGTGCGCGTGCATCTGCTGCGGACCGGTGACGGCCGGCACCGCGACGGTGGGGCCGTGCGAGCGCGCGTTCACGCCGTTGCTGCGGCCGGGCGGCGGGTGCTGCGGCGGACCGTGGTGCGGCGGGCCGTGCGGGGGTGGGCCGCCGTTGGCGTGGCCGGTGTGGTGCGCGACGCCGTTGGCGTCGGCGGGGAAGACGTAGAGCGTGAAGTCGCCGACGACGATGGGCGTGCCGTACGGGACCTCGACGGCCTCGCGGCGCAAGAGCAGATCGCCGGCGATGGTGCCGTTGGTCGACACGTCCTCGACGCGGAGCGATCCGGGGCCTGGCTCGACGACCGCGTGCTGACGCGAGACCATGTCGCTGTCGAGCCGCAGCGAGCACTGCGGGTGGCGCCCGATCGTCAGCGGGCCGTTCGCGGGGTAGAGCTCCGTCCGCTGCATTCCATCGTCTGACTGCACGACGACCTGCAAGTGCATGGGACTCCGAGCGCCACCCGCTACTTCGCGGACGGCGGAGCTTTCGGGTACGCGTCTACGTACTCGATCTCTCCACTGTACTCCTTGTAGGTGGACATCGCGTTGTTGATCAGCTCGAGCGCGCTCTTGGGCACGGTGTCGACCACGCTCGGCACGATGAAGACCGCGCCTTCGACCTCGGCCTTCTCTTGGCGGTGGCTGCCGAACAACAGGCCGAGCACGGGGATCTCGCTGAGCCCCGGGAGGCCTTGCACGTCGCGACGCTGCGTCGCCGTCTTGATGCCCGAGAGCACGAGCGCCTGGCCGAGGCGCAGCGTGACCTGCGTCTCGAGCTTCGTCGTGGTGCGGCCGGGCACGGTGCCCGACGCGGGCGGGGTGAGGTCGGCCACGTCGGCCACGACCTTGATCTCGAGGTCCTTCGAGTTGGAGTCGTAGCGCGGCAGCACCGTGACGTTGGTGCCGAACTTCACGCTCACGAGCGTCGTCGTCAGGTTGACGGCCTGCAGGAAGTTCTGCTCGCCGCCGCTCTGGAACGTGGCCTCGTTGCCGTTGGCCGTGATCACGCTGGACTGCTTGGCGATCTTTGCCCAGCCGTGGCGCGAGGCGATGTCGAGGCGCGGCAGGGGCTGGTTGACGATCGACGCTTGCGCCGAGGTGGTGGTGCGCGCGACGAAGTCGTACGTGTAGGCGTTCTGGAAGACCTGCGCTTGGTTGGCGGTGCCGCCGATGGCGTCGGGCCAGCCGAGGCCCACGGCGTACGACGACGTCTTCTCGTACTGGACGAAGAAGAAGTCGAGGCGCACGAGGAGCTTGCGCTCGGCCGCGCTGCCGATGATGACGAGCGACTCGACCTGCCCCGGGTAGAGGCTGGCGATCTGCTGCACGCGTTTCTGGTCGTTCTCGGTGCTGACGCCGCCCTCGATGAAGATGCGCCCGCCGATGCGCCGCACGCGCACGCCGACCACGCCCTCGAGCAGCTGCTGCACCTCGCGCTCGACGACCTGCGGGCTGCGCGTCGCGACGGTGATGTCGTACACCGCCTGCGAGCCGTCGTTCTTGATGAGGAGCAGGGTGGTGGTGCCGGGCTTGCGGCCCGTGAGGATGAAGCGCGTGCCGTCGGGCGTGGTGACCACGTCGACGACGCCCTTGACGCCCTCGGAGTACTCCTTGACGCCTGCGGCCGAGAGCGTCTTGGTCTCGCCGACGGCGAGGCCGATCTCGTCGTGGGTCTCCTTCTTCTGGGCGAGCGCGGAGCGCTCCCGCGCGACGAACGCGCCCCCGGCGCACGCCGCGAGCGACGTGACCAGGAAGACGCGGTGGAGCAAGCGCATCACTGACCTCCGGGCGCGGGCGCCGTCAGGTTGACCGGGCCCGTGCGGCGCACGCCGGTGAGGGCGCTGCGCTTGTTCGGGTCGAGGATCGAGTCGAAGTTGATGTCGACGATGCCGGGCGTGCGCTGCTGATCGTCGGGGTGGCGCACGGCGACCGCGATGCGACCGCGCTCGGAAGCGAGCGCGAGGATCTGCGCCTCGGTGACCGTGAGGCTCAAGGTGATGATGTTCTCCTTGTCGGCGCTCTTGTTCTTCGAGTCGTCCTGGTCGGGCGACGTGTCGGCGCCCGTCGCGAGCACGAGCACGCGCTGGAGCAGGAGCACGGCGCTCTTGGCCTCGCTCGCGGGGCCCGCGCCGAGCACGCCGATGACGTCGACGTAGTCGCCCGGGCGGATGAGGGCGATGCTCGAGTCCTCGCGCGCGGTGCGGATCGACACGGCGCGCATGCCGGGCAGGACGAGCGACGAGAGCTCGCGCCGCTCCTCGCTCGCGGTGACGATGTCGGTCCACATCAGCGTCTGCTGGGCCTTGACGGTCGTGCCCACGCGGAGGCCGAGGATCTTGTTCTTCTCGTTGTCCTTGATCGCGCGCTCCTCGACGTAGGCCAAGGGGACCTCGCGCGTGGCGATCATGTCCTCGACGATGACCTTGCCGCGGTCGATCTGCTTGACGACGATGACGAGCTTGACCTTGTCACCACCCGACGCCTCCGTCTCGAAGCGCCTTTGATAGAGCAACAAGAGGAACAAGCCGAGGATGCCGACCACGAGCGCGATGAAGACGGCGCGACGATTCATCCAGGTACGATGCTACACAGCAACAATCGGTCCGTGAAGGCTCGCATCACACGGGCGTGAGCCCGGCCGCGTCATCGGGCGACGCGTCGCCCCGTTCTCGCGCGGAAACACGTGGCTTTGTGCGCAGGTACGCGGCGTCGCTCAGAGGCTCGACTTGATGTCGGAGCCCTTGCCCGCGGTCGTGCCGGCGAGGCCGATCGAGACGAACGTGCCGTTGTCGGGCTCGACGTGCGCGCCCACGGTCAGGACGACGCCGTCCTTCTCGTACAGGCGGCCGAGGCCCTTCTTGTCGTCGTCGCTCTCTGCGAGCAGGTCGGTCGGGTCGAACCCGAACCAGCCGCGCTTCTTCATCTCGCCGTCGTACCAGCCCAAGACCTCGCCCACCTTGGCGCCCGTCTTGTAGACGTTGATGCCGTAGGGCGTGCCCTCGAGCTGCGTCGCGAGCACGCGCGTCGAGCCGGGAAAGCGCGGCGCGTGGTCGAAGTCACGACCCGCGACGTCCTTGCCCTCCTCGGGCGTGAGCTCGGCGAGGTTGAACTTGGACTCGGTCCACGCGGTGAGGACCAGCGTGTTCCCCTTGTCGGTCTTCTTCGTGTAAACGTAGCGCAGCTTGCCGAGCGCGCCGAGCTCGCCCGTCGCGGCAAAGGCCTTCATCGCCTCGAGGGCGGTGGGCTTGGTGTCCTCGCCGCGCGTGAAGCACACGACTGTGCCCTCGTCGCCCTGCTCGGTGCGCATCACGCCGTCGGAGCCGAACGCCGTGTCTTTGAGCTTCTCGCCGCCGGGCTTGTTGGCGAGCTCCTTCCAGCTCGACGCCGGCTCGCCGGGGTTGGCGCGGCAGTGGGCCTCGTAGCGGTCGAGCACGTCCTTGACCGACCCTTCGGCGAGCGCGCTGCCGACGTACATCGACTGGCCGTTGATCGAGAGGCGGTTGACCTCGGACTGGGGGCCGCGCGCCAGCTCGGCCATCTGCCGGCCGACGGTGATGGTGTTGTTCCGGACCTCGGCGTGGGCGGAGCGGAGCGAGCAGAAGCTGGCGCCGATCCCGATGACGCTGAAGTAGGCGAAGACCCGGACGAGCCCCTTCACGTGCTTCAGCTTTTCGCGAGAACGACCCAAAAGCGACATCGAACGCTCCTTACAAGATTCCGCCGCCGGACTTGGCCCAGTCGACGCCGTACTTGACCCACGCGGTCCAGGGGTTGTCGTAGCGCTTCTCGTTGCACGCGACCGTGGACTCGGCGTGCACGCTGCGCGAGATGGGCGCGCGCTGGAGCTGGATGGCCCCGCCTCCGCCCGTCGCGTTGCGATCGACGGTCATGACGCCGTTGACGCGGCTGTCGCGGCTCGACGATGCGGTGTTCCAGCTCCGGCCCAGCGCCGCGGCGCCCGGCTCGGTCGTGCGGCTGCCCACCCCCTCGGCCCGCGCGCCGCCTTCGCCCGTCACGTCCTCGGACTGCGTGCCCGTGGTGACGTTGGGGCGTCCGCCCTCGCACGCGTGCGACGCGTAGTAGAGGACGTCGCTGCGCGTGCCCTGCTGGATGTCGAGCTTCTCGGCGTACGAGTTACGCGTGAAGACGATGAGCCCGAAGAACACGAGCATCGTCGAGATGACGACCACGCCCTCCACCATGGCGGCGCCGCGCTCTCCTGCTCGATGTCTGACTCGTCTCCGAAGCATGTACGTCGTCCTCAGTGGTAGATGTCAGGGAGGGTTGGGTCGAAGTTGGCGCCCATGTCGCGCAAGAACTTCTTGGCGGGCGTCTCGAGGAAGACGTTGAGCGCTTCGCCCACGCCCTTGGTCGCGCCGTTGGCGCCGCCGCCGCTGCCGAGCACACGCTTGAGCGCGTTGCCCACGGCGTTGTCCTTGAAGTCCTTGTAGCTCTTGAGGTTGCCGAGCATCTCGCCCAGCCAGCCGCCGAGCATGGTGCCGATGCCTGGGAGGTCGACGCGGCGCAGGCGAGCGCGCCACTTGACCTGGTAGCCGGCGTTGTCGTCGAAGTTGCACTCCTCGTCGGCCCAGCCCTTGGTGCAGTCGAAGTAGAACTCGCTCTGCGCGGGGTAGACCGTCGTGGTCGGACGCGGCGTGATCGTGGCGCGTACGGCGCCCATGCGCTTGGTGCCCGCGCCGACGGCGACCTTGGGCCCTTCGGTGTCGGAGATCTCGGGCATCATGTTGAGCGCCCAGACCTGCATCCACGGCGAGCCGTTGCGGGCCGGACCCCACGGGAGCAGCGGACCCTCTTCGCCCCAGAAGCCGTCGAAGCCCGGGTCGAGGCCGCCCTTGGAGCTGCCGGTGCCGGTCTGCACCTTCTGGAGCTCTTGCTGGAGCGAGCCGCCACCGCCGCCGCCGCCGTTCTGCTGTTGCTGCTGCTGCTGTTGGTTCTGCGCCTGGATGTCCTTGTTGACCTCGTCGATGGCCTTGTTGCCCTCCTGCAACATCTTGTCGTAGTCCATCTGGCCGAGCCGCCCCGTGGCCGTGCCGAGGTCGTTGCAGTACCGGAACTCGACGACGCCTCCGACGATGCTGCGGAAGATGCGCATGACCTTGCCGCGCGGGCTCCGGCCCGAGGCCTGGATGCCGAGGTCGAGGATCATGTTCGACAGCTTCTTGCAGAGCTGCTTCATCGGCTTGCCCTCGACGGGCAGGCCCTTCTTCTTGGACCGCATGGCCACGCCGGGGATCATCGACGAGCCCATCGGGATGACGGTGACCTCGCCGGCGTCTCTACCGTGCTTTCTGCCGCCGTATGTGGAGCCTGTGGAGTAGCCCTTGTACGCGCCGATGTACGGGTAGCCGTACGCGGCGAGCACCTCCGCCACGTGGATGGCCTTGGCGGCCGGCTTGAGCACCTTGAAGTAGCCCGTCCAGATGCGTCTCGCTGTGAGCCACGCGCCGCAGCCGAAGCCGAGCGACACGATGCACACCGCCAGCAAGATGTCGTGGATGATGCCGAGGATGATGTGAACGGCGACGAGCGCGAGCAGCACGAGGTTGCACGCCGAGATGAAGTTCATCCCCTTGGCGTGCAGCGCGGCCGAGGTGAAGGCGCCGTGGTCGGCGGCCTCCTGCATACGATCGCGGAAGACGACCGTGTCGCCGATGCCGATCGCGAACCACAGGCTCCCGATGAGGAAGCACGACATGAAGAGGCCCGTGAGCATGACCGCGCCACGCTGGTCCTCGATCAAGTTGGGCTTCTTCTGGAGCGCTGCTGTGGCCATCCGGTCAATCCTTGATGTAGCGGGCGCCCTGGTGGGGCATCATGGCGCGCTCGGTGAAGACCTTCACGCCGCCGGGGCACGTGAAGAGGCTGCCCATCGGGACCGAGCAGCGGTAGGTGGCGCGCACCGTGACGGTGACGGCGCCGTAGGGATCGGCCTTGCTCGACTGGTCGTTGATCTCCGTCGTGACGGTGACCATCTGCTTGTTCCAGGGGCCGAGCGCGAGCTTCGCCGCGTCGGTGACCATGCCCTGGTTGGCGCCGCCGTTCTGATCCGGCGTGTTGTCCTTGCCGTTCGTGATGACCGAGGCCGCGCGCGCCGCGACGATGGCGCTGTGCTTGACCATCAGGCGCGTGGTGGCGATGCGGGCCATCTGCACGAACGAGAAGAACGTGATGAGCAGCGGCGTGAGCGCGATGACGAACTCCGCGAGGACGGCGCCTCGCGTGTCGCGCTTCAAGCGCTTGACGGCGTTGTCGGGGGCGTCGCTCACGGCATCGGCCTCAGGATGGCGGAGCGCGCGGCGTTGTACTCGCGCACCATCGCGACGCCGCCGGCACCGATGCCGGCCATCGCGGGCACAGCGATCGCCACGAGGAGGAAGGCGTACTCCACGACGACGGCCCCTCGGGCACGTGCTCGCGCGAGCCTCACTTGTTTCATGCTGCCTCCCAACGGTCACACTCCCGAGCTGAGCGCCATACATCGACGGACACGCGACGCCGCTGCGTCGCGAGAGGGATTGCAACAAGCGCGCCCTCGATCACGTCCCTTCTCGGCGATCCATCACGTCCAGTGGAGGTACGCCGTGAACACCACACCGAAGAAGATCGCCGGGCCGAGGCGGAACCACGACATGGTCGTGGCGTCGACGGAGGCCTGACGCGACTTCGGCACGAACCAGTTCATGCCGAGCGCGAACGAGTTCTTCAGCGTCGAGAGGAGCTTGCCCTCGTAGGCGAGCCGCGCCGGAGCGAGGATGGTGGCCGCAAAGAAGCCATACATCTGAGCTTCGACGCCGAGCGACGGCTGAAGGATCGCGCCGAGCGCGGCGAGGAGCTTCAAGTCGCCCCCGCCGATCGCCGACTGGCGATAGAGGATCATCGGCACGATCGCGCAGACGAGGGCGCCGCCCAACGAATAGCCCGCCTCCCAGAGCGCTTCTTCTCCGGTCTGGTGGGCCGCCGCTTGACGTGCTGCGTGCGCGAACGGCGCGATGAGCAGAGCTGGAAGGGTCACCCAGTTCGGGATCTCTCCCGTCTTCCAGTCGAACACCGCAGCGAGCGCTGCGACGATGCCCGCTCCGATGAAGAACGGGTGGATGCTCATACGGGTCTCATGGTGAAGGTGGGAGCCCGAGCGCCCCCACCTTCACGACACCGTATCAGAGCTGGGCGCCCGCGTTCGTCGCCGACGTACCCACCTTGGGGCCGAGCGCCTTGAAGGCCGCCGCGGCGAGCAGGAGGACCGCAACCAGAAGGAGCGCGTACTCGACCATGCTGGCGCCGCGCGACTTCAGAAGTTGGATGCTCTTGTTCATGATGTGTCTCTCCTTGGTCCGTTTCTGAGGTTCGCGCTGATTCGCCGGAATCACACGCGTTTTCGTCGCCACCCGACCTTTGGGGTCGCGACCGCGAGTCGACATTCCTCTCTTCACGAGCCGTGCCATGCGCCCGCGTCGAGTGTCACTGAAAAGCCTACCAACAGGGGTTGCTTGGCAAGCAACATTTCCCGAGCGTTAGCTCGGTAGGCTCTTTCACTACACGAAGCCGATTGGTGGATCTCGAAGGCTCCATGATGGACCCATGGGGATCCACGCCCCCAACCCGCGGGGGGCCCTTCCCACGTCCGCGGCGAGCGTCTGTCCCTATATGGGACCTGCGAGACGAGATCGGGCACGGGCACGGGCACGGGCACGTACGAGAGCGTAGCGGCGATCTGTACCTGCAGACCGATCGGCCCTTCCACTGGTCCTATCGCCCCAAGTCATGGTCGTCATCTCGCCAACTTTCTGCCGACCGGTACTCATGACGCGTGCCGGAGGTCTGAAGAGCACGTGGACCTTGACGTGGTCGTGGTCGTGGTCGTGGACCTTGACGTGAACGTGAACGTGGAGGTGAACGGCCAGACGTTGACGGTCAGAACATCTTGGTCAACATGGCGACGACGGCTTCGAGAAGGCGGATGCTCTTGGCGCTGTCGGCATCCGACCAGCGACCCGCCCCTTCGGCGATGTTGCGGACGACGGATTCTGCGGCTCGGACGAGCTGATCGCTGCGTTCGGCATGGCCTTTCGGTAGCTCGGCGACAACGTCGCCAACGAGCGCGAGGAACTCGATGGCCCGCTGATAGACGTCGAGACGTTGGAAGCTCAGCATGCCTCCCCGTTCGGCGCCTTCGGCCCCCGCTTGCTTCGTCATCGCGGGGATCGTCAAAGTGGAGAAGTCCAGGTCCACGTTCACGTTCACGCCAAGGTCCACGACCACGTCCACGACCACGTCAACGATTCCACTGGTCCTATCGGCCCCAAGTCATGCTCGGAATGTGGCCGAACTTCTGCCGGGCGGTACTAGCTCAGGGCTCGACGCGCCCGCAGGTCCGGGGACCGCGCGCGGGCCTTCCAGTCAGGCGGCAGTTCGCCGGCGCGCCCTGCGCTTCTTGGCGGGCTTGGCGTGGCTCGGCACGACCATCGACGACCGCGCAGGCTTGGGCCGAGGGGGCGCGTCCTCGGCTGCCGCGGTCAGGCGCCAGCCCGAGTCAGGAGCTCGGGGCGAGCGCAGGGTCGGCACGTCGTCGGGCTCGGCGCGGTGATCGCGCGCGTCGATGCAGACCACCTCGTGCCGGGCCCCGTAGAAGGGCTTGGACAGCAGCTCGACGCGGAACGTCGCCTGCGGGCGCACGGTCGGCGGAGCGTCGTCGCAGGGGAAGCCGAGCTCGAGGAGGAGGTGCTGCATCGCTCTCTCCACAAAGCAAGACAGGGGCCCTCGCTCGCCACGCGCCAAGCACTTGAGATTGCTCGGATCACGCTAGCGGCGCGTGTGTGCCGTAGCGTGCCGTTCACGCATTGTCGATCGCACGGCGTCGCTTTCGGCACGCGCGCGCGATCGCTGCGACGCCGAGCGCGAGCAGCCAGGTCGACGTCGTCGGCCCGCTCGTGGGCGTCGTCGTACATCCACCGCCATCGCCGCCCGCGGGCGGGAAGGCGCAGCGGCCCGCGGGATCGCACACGAAGCCCGGCGCGCAGTCGTCGACCGACGTGCACTGCGTGCGGCACGCGTTGGCCTCGCACTTGTACGGCGCGCAGTCCGTCGTCTTGCCCGTGAGATCTCTGAGCGTCTTCTCGTCGGAGCACTCGACGCGCGAGATGCAGTTGCCCGTCGCCGTGTCGCACGTCGCGTTCGCCGCGCAGTCCTCGCTCGTGACGCACTTGACCGGGCACGTGAGCTCGCCCTTGCAGCGAAAGCCGTTGCACGCCGGCGACTCGTCGCCCTTGGGCCGCGGCAGGCACGTCCCCGGCTGCGCGTTGCACTGGCCGCACTGACCGCACTCCGTCGTGCAGCACACGCCGTCGGCGCACACGCGAGACGAGCACTCGTCGCCCTTCTGGCACGCCGTCCCCGCGGGCGCGCCGCTCTCGATGCTGCGCGTGCGCACGCGGTAGCTGCCGTACGTCACGCGCGGGTCGAGCCGCTGGTAGGCGAGCACCACCTTGCCGTCGCCGTGGGCGCTGAGCACGGGCGCGTCCTCGTCGCCGCTCTCGCCCGAGAGCAACATGCCGTCGGTGTCGAACACCTTGCCGGCCTTCGATACCCACGCGCCGTAGATGTCGTAGCTCTCCTTGCTGCGCAGATCTCGCCACGCCACGATCCAGTTGGTGCCGTCTCCCGGCGCCGCGAACGGACGCGACTCGTCGTGTGCCCCCGCGGCGATCTTGAGGCCGTTGGGGCCGTCGAGCAGCTCGCCCTGGCTGCTGAGGCGCCCGCCGTAGATGTCGGCGGCCGCGATGGCGGTGCGATAGTCGTCCCACACCACGAAGAAGCCGCCCGTCTTGCGGTCGGCCGCCACGCGCGGCGCCTGCTGGAGCAAGAAGGCGGTGCAGATGGCCAGCTCGCCGTCGAGCGGGCTGCGCTCCTTGGTGACGCGCGAGCCGTAGATGTGGCTCTCGTCGATGCCGCCTTGCGTAGGGCGCACCTGCGTCCACGCGACCAAGTAGTTGGTGCCGTCCCACGCCACAGAGGGCTGCGAGCGTTGTTCGCCCGGGCTGACGGGCGAGAGCCGGGCCGGCTCGGGGTCGAGCGGCGCGTTGCCGGTGGGGGGCACGCGAACGCCCAGGATGCCGCTGCCGTCGGGCGCGTTCTGCTGGAAGACGACGAGGAAGTTCGTGCCGTCCCACGCCACGTCGGGGTCGAGGTTCGTCTCGGGAGAGCCGTTGGCCCCCACGGCGACGTCGAACGCGTTCCCGTTCGGCTGGCCGGCCGCGTCGACGCGGATGGCGCGGACGCCGCGCGTGCCGTCGTTCTTGTAGAAGTAGTACGTGACCAGCCAGCCCGCGCCGTCGCTCGCGACGCGGGGCCGACCGAGCGTGGAGAGATCGGCGGCACCCGCGATGAGCTTGGTGGTGCTCACGACGGCGCCGTTGGCCGCGAGCTTCGCACCCCAGATCGCGAACGGTGACTCGCGCGTGTCGAGCCACGCGGCGAAGTGCTCGGTGCCGTTGAACGCGACCGCGGGCTCGGTCTCGGCGTTGGCCGACTTGGACACGACGAACGCCGCGCCGTTCGCCCCGGGCGGGCTCGACTTGTTGAGGCGCAGCGCCTTGATGTCGGAGCGCGTACCGGGCGTGTAGTCACGGTGCACGACGAGCGAGCCGTTGGCGTCGCTCGCGATGGCGTACTCGTAGAGGTACGGGCTCGAGAGCAGCGTCACCGCGGCCGAGGGGTTGCCCGTGGGCGGTACGGCGGCCGCGCGCAGGTTGGAGTTGGCGTACCAGGTCACGACGAAGTGTGTGCCGTTCCACGACACGCGCGGACGGTCGTCGTAGTCGGGCCCGGTCGAGATCGCGATGTTGGCCGCGTCCTGCGCCGCGCCGGCCAGCGTGAGCCGCCGACCTTTGACGTCGTAGCCAGCGCCCGAGATGTACTCGCGCCACGTCAGCAGGAGGCGTGCGCCGTCCGTGGCCAGGATCGGATCGTAGAGCGAGCTCGTCGAGCCCGTCGCGAGCGTCACCATGTTCCCGCTCAGCTTGCCGTCGAGGCCGACCCTCTGCCCGCGGAGCTGCGCGGCGTTGCGCCACGCGATCCAGAAATCGGTGCCTGTGAAGACGACGGACGGCTGGTAGTCGGTGCCGACCTCTTTGGTGACGTCGAAGAGCGGCTGCGGCGCGCCGACCGCGGGCACGAAGGCCGCGGCGATGTCGTAGCTCGTCGTGCCGCCGTAACGTTGCCACGCGACGAGCCAGCGCTTGGCCGCGGGATCGTACGCGGCCGACGGGGACTGCGAGTTGCTCGTCGCGGCGATCGTGATCGGCGCCTTGTCGATGGGCGTCCCCATCGCGTCGAGGCGCACGCCGTAGACGCCGGGCGTCTGGAAGCCGTCGACGTACGACACCGCCCAGTACACGAGAAAGCCCTCGGCCCCTGCGACGATCTCGGGGCGGCTCTGGCCCACGCCCGTCGCGACCGAGATGCCCGTCGGGTCGATGACGCCGCCGTTGTTGTCGACGCGCGCCACGTAGTACGAGGGCCGCGATCCGCGTCGGTCGTACCAGAGCGTGAGGAAGTTGCCGCCGGGGCGCGCCGCGACGGCCGGCCCGTACTGATCGCCGGTCGCGGGCGCGTCTGCGATGGGCTGATCGACCTCGGCCTCGGGGGTGATCGTCGGATCGAGGACGGCCGGGTAGCGTGACGCGCGCAGCAGGCGCGAGGGGACCGTGATCGTGATGTCGCCGTTCGAGAAGCTCGGCAGGAGCGTCGTGCGCTCTCCGCGCGCGTCGACCCACGTGGCCACGCCGTAGCGCAGGCCGAGGCTCGTGCCCGAGAAGTGGACGCCGTGGGTGGTCTCGCCGGCGAAGGCCTCGCCGCTCGCGCGCACGCGCACGACGAGATCGCCGTCTCCTTTGGGCTCTTCGGCGAAGGCCCAGCTCTGCTCGACGCCGTCGGAGCTCGACGACACGTGCTCGACGACCGCGCCGCGATGGATGTCGACCGAAGCGCCGGCGAGCGCCGCGTGAGGGCTCGCGTCGGTGGAGATCGCCGTCGCGCCGCGCCGCACCTCGACGGTGCGCAGCACGAGCTCGTCTCCGACGCTCGAAGCGAGGGGCGCGCGCGTGGTCTCGCGTGCGGGGCGCCGCGGGGTGACGTGGATGTCGGCGCCACGCACCGAGGCCAAGAACGTCGCGGTCTCGGCCGTGAGCGCGCCCCCCTCGCGGCGAAAGGCGACGGGGAGCGGCGGGCTGCCCACGTCGAGGCCCGACGATACGCGGCGGGACGCCGACGCCGTCTCTGTCGACGTCGTGTCGCGCGGAGCGGGGGCGCCGCGATCGCTCGAGCACGCGGCGACGACGCTGACGCCGAGGCTCATCCACGGGAGCAGCCGGCGCTGCTTCGGCCAGAGGGACGACATGGCAACTACCCTTCCGGATGGGGCGCGAGGACGGTCTGCGCCAACCAAAGAGCGTACCACCCGAGGCCCGCCAGGTGCCCGTTTCTCCCTGTTTTTTCGGGCTCTGGACCACAACGTGCGCGCGCGACCTACAGCGCGCTCGGTCTACAGCGCGCGGTCTCGCGGTATCCATTGCGCGCGGCGCGCGGCGGCGGCGTGCCGCATACGCGGCGCTCCTCTCAGAAGTCGAAGCGCGCGGCGAGGCCGGGGTTGAGCAAGAACACCGTGCCGCCGAAGAGCGTGAGCGGATCGTAGAGGGCGAGGCCCTGGGCGCCGGCCACGACCGACTTGTTCGCGTCCCACCGCGGCTGCGACGTACCGACCATGAACATGGCCTCGACGCCGGCCGAGATCTCGAAGCGTGCGCCGAGCCGGTAGCCGATGCGCGCCTCGGGGGCTGCGTACAGGTAGACGAGGTCGGCCTGAGTGCGCCGCTGCTCGAGCGGTGCGCCGGCGAGGTCTCCCGAGCGTGTGTCGGACGCCGACGCCACGAACGCGCCGAGCCCGAGTCGGAAGAGGTACGTGAGCTTCTCGCCGCGGTGCAGGTGCGCCGCGCCGCCGACGAGGAGCCCGCGGAACGTGAGCGCGTCGTTCGCGTTGGCGACGACGGCGGGCTTGCCCACGGGCCGCAGCGTCGCGTCTCGGCCGGAGAGGTCTTGCTGGAGCAGCAGGTAGCCGACGTCGAGGCCGATGCCGAGGCCAGACGGCGTCTCGTAGCCGCCGTGCACGCGCCCGCCCACGCCCAACGGAAAGCTCGGCGAGCAGCGGCCCGTGCAGCTGTCTTGCAGCTCGCCGCCGAGCGCGAGCGCGATGGGGAACGACGGCGCCACCTCGACGAAGATGCGCGCCGGCTTCTCGGTCTTCCACAGCGGGGAGTTGGGGTCGCGCTCGAGCTGGATCGCGACCTTCTGCGCGGCGCCGGCGGCGAGCTCGACCTTGCGCTCTTGCGGGAGGAAGCCGCGCTGCGCGACCTCGATCTTGTGTGGGCCCTTGCGCAGGCGCCCGTCCCAGACGCCACTCCCTACGCTCACGCCGTCGACGACGATCGTGGCGCCCGTGGGCGCGGCCTCGACGCGGAGCGACGCCTCGAGCGGCTCGAGCGCGAGCACCATGGGCGTGACCTGGTTGATGTTCACGGTCGCGAGCGCGGGCTGCGTGCCCAGGTTGCCCTCCCCGCGCAGGAGCACCACGTGCTCGCCCACCGACACGAGCCCCTGCCACGGGGTCTTGCCGACGACGACGTTGTCGACCACGACGTCGGCCTCTTTTCCGCCGTCCTCGGTGATCGACAGCCTGCCCGACTGGGAGAGGGGCTCGAGCGTGGGCTCGACGACGCGCGTCTGCCCGCCGGCCACGTCGACGCGCTCTTCGAACTGCGAGAAGCCCTGCTTGAACACGCGGACGCTGTGCGTGCCCGCCGCGATGCGCAGCGGGACGACCGGAGTGGTGCCGCGCTCGCGCCCGTCGATGGCCACCTGCGCGCCGTCGACCTTGGAGCGGATCTCGATCGTGCCCACGAGCTCGCGCAGCGACCGGATCTCCTTGTCGACGAGCTCGCGGTCGGGCTGCGAGAGGCCGCTGCCGAACTGCTGCAGCAGCGCCTCGAACATGTCGAGCGCCTCGTCGAAGCGGTTCAGGTTCCGGAGGCAGATCGCCGCGTTCTGCGTGTTGCCGCGCGTGGCGTAGGCGGCGCGCGACGCGAGGAACTCGGCGAGCGCCGCGTCCCAGATCTTCTTCTCGAAGAGCCCCATGGCCTTCTCGAAGCGCTCCTTGGCCTCCGCCTTCTTGGCGCTGGCGTCGTCGGGCTCGGGGGCTGTGGTCGCCGGCTTGGGCGCGGGCGCAGGCTTGGGCTTGGGCTTGGCGCTCGCAGATGCGACGAGCGACAGGACGACTGCCCAGAGGACGATGAAGCTGATGAATCGGCGGCTACTCGAAGCTCGTCGTCGCATTCAGCCCGCCGGAGCTCGGGGGAGACGTGGTGGTGGGACGGGGCGCGGCGGGCTTGACGGGCGCGCGTGTTGCCGGGCCGGTCTTGGGGGCGGGGGCCGCGGCGGCCACGGCGGCGGGCGCGGACGGCGTGGCGGCGGGCACCACGGCGTCGGGCACCGCGCCCTTCTCGGTGATCGCGACGGCCACGGTCTGGCTCGCGCCCGACTCTGTCTTCACCTCCACGGTGTGGACGGATCCGAGCGGGCCGGTGAGCAGGATCGCGCCCGACGCGACGTCGGACGGCGAGCCGTCGACGATCGCGGTCGCGCCCTCGGGCACGTGCACGGTCACGGTGCGCGCCAGCGTGGCGCCAGTCGGCGGCGCGTCAGCGGGCTGCGCGGCCGCGGTCGGGGGCGAGGCCGTCGCGGCGGGCTGGGCTGCGGCGACCGTGCTCGCCCGCATCTTCGAGCGCTGGAGCCACACCGCGGTGCCGCCCACCGCCGCGAGCGCCACGGCGGCTCCCGTGGCGATGGCGATCACCACGCCGCCGCGCCCCCGCCTGGGCGCGCCCTGCGTGTGCACGAGCGCGCCGCCCGTGAGGCTGCTGTGCGTGCTGGGCTCGACCAGCGGAGCGAGCGGCTGGGCGACGCGTGCGCGCTGCTCGGGCGTGAGCTGACCGACGAACGCGCGCCGGAAGCCGAGCGTGCCGCCCGTGAGCGGCTGGAGCGCCGAGTACATCTCGTACACGGACTGGAAGCGGTTGCGCGGGTCTTGTTGCAGGGCGCGCTGCACGACCATCGCGAGCTCGGGCGGGACCCACGGGGCGAGCTCTTGCACCGGGCGCACGGGCTGCGAGCAGATGGCGAGGATCACCTGACCCAGCGTCTGTACGTGCGCGTACGGCGTGTGCCCGGTGAGCATCTTGTAGAGCACGACGCCGAGCGACCAGATGTCGGTGCGGTGGTCGATCGTCTTGAGGCCCTGCGCTTGCTCGGGCGACATGTAGTGCGGCGAGCCGAGCATGCTGCCCGTGCGCGTGAGGCCGCCCTCCTCGGCGCGCTGCATCATGTCGATGCGCACCTTGGCGATGCCGAAGTCGAGGATCTTGACCACGACGTCGCCGTTGTCCGAGTCGTGCAAGAAGAGGTTGGCGGGCTTGATGTCGCGGTGCACGACGCCGACCTCGTGCGCCTTGCCGAGACCGACCGCGGCCTGCGCGGCGATGCGCGCGCAGACGTCGGGCGGCATGGGCCCGATGCGCCGCATCATCTGCGAGAGATCCTCGCCGACGAGCCGCTCCATGACCATGAACGGGCTGCCGCTGCGATCGTCGACGCCCATGTCGAACACGCGCACGATGTGCTGCGAGTCGATCGAGCCGGCGGCGCGCGCCTCGCGCTGGAAGCGCACGAACACTTCTTCTTTGATGTCCGACGAGACGATCAGCTTGATCGCAACTCGGGCGCCCGTCCCTGTATGGACGGCCTCGAACACCGTGCCCATGCCACCTTGGCCGATGAGCTCCGTGATGCGGTACTTGCCCCCGAGGACGTGATCAATGAGCACGCTAGCTTGAATGCTACGCCCCGCACCTGCTCGGTCAAGATACTCCGCGGGCCCGAGCGCACGTCGTGCGGGCATTGAGCGCGCGTGTGCGCCGACGTGGTGAACGCGCGCACGCAGTCGTCTTGTCGCGGCTTCGTGCGTCGCCGGCGTCGATTCGCGGGCTTGATTCGCGGCTTCGCTCTAGCGGGGCGCGCGCACGTCTGCGGCGAGCGCGGGCGGAATCGGCGCGCCGACCGCACACCCACGGATCGCGGGCGCGTGGAGCGCGGTCATCTGGGTGGGCTGCGCGTGATCGAGCTTGGCGCCGAAGGTGAGGCCGGCTGCGTCGGACGCACTCGTCCTGCCGGCGTAGTAGGCGGCCGTGCCGAGCGCGCGCTCGATGGCGATCGGCCCGAACTCGCGCGAGTCTTCGCTCCGCGAGCGATGATCGCCGAGCACGAAGACCGAGCCCGCGGGGACCTCGAACGAACGCGCCGGCGCGTCGCTGTCTGCCTCGGAGACGAAGGCGAGGTAGCTCGCGTTGCCGTCGCCCTCGACGAAGAGCTCGCCACGATCGAGCGGCGTGGGCGGGTCGACGAGCGCGACGTCTTTGGCGACGGGGCACACGCGCAGCGGCTTGCCGTCGACGCGCACGCGGCCACGCGCGACCTCGACGCGCTCGCCGGGCAGACCCACGACGCGGCCGAGGAAGGGGGCCTCGGTCTTGGGATGGGCGAAGAGGAGCACGTCGCCGCGCGCGGGGGCGCTGCGCTTTCGTCGGTCGACGGCCACGCGATCGCCCGGCGCGAGCGTGGGGGCCATGGCCATGCTCGGCACCATGCGCACCTCGAACGCCGACGCGGCCATCGCGCGGAGCGCGAACGTGGAGGCGAGCGCGAGCGCCGCGTAGATCGCGAGCACCACCGTCTTGGGGGCGCGCGTCGACCCGGGCCGCACGCGCGCGGCGTCGAGCGGGCCGGCGACGAGGAGCACGCCGCCGAGCGCGATGGCCAACGCGACCGCCGAGCGGAGCCCGATCGTGCGCGCGAGCAGAGGAAAGAACGCCCAGATGAGCGTCATGAGCGCCGCCGGCGCCGCGAACCACACGAGCGCGCGCCGCGTGCGCCCGAGCACCAGGTGCCCCGTCCCGAGGCCGGGCACGATGGCCAACACGATGGCGGCCACGCGCATCGCGCGCAGGCTCAAGAGCGCGGCTCCGCTACCTGGGTCATCCCGTGACGCAGCCAGCCCCAGGGGATGAGCAGCGCCTCGTCGCCCGTGGTCAGCAGCCTGCCCCCGACGGCCCGCCGCTTGACGAGCTCGGGCGGGGGGCGCCTGCCGAGCGTCGCGTACCGGTGCAGCGCTTCGTCGGCGGTGCGCGCGAGGACGGGCGCGCCCACGCGCTCGTAGTGCCCCACCTCGAGCGACCGGGTGATCCACTCGACGCTCTCGGCGAGCGCCTGCGCGAGCTGCAGCTGGCGTAGCGACGGCTTGGGGCTGAAGCGCGCCGACCACGCGAGCCCGCCCGCGCGCCGCTCGAGCCACACCACGAGCTCGAAGTCTTCTTCGAACTGCTTTCGCGACTCGGGGCCGAGCGCCGCGAGGGTGCGCTCTCGCTGGGCCGCGAGCTCCGCGTCGATCGTCTTGGCGAGCGCGGCGTTCGACGCGCGCAGCGCCGCCCAGTCTTTGCCCAAGAGCTCCTGGTCGACGCGCTCGCGGTCGGCGCGCTCGAACTCCTCCCACACCATCGCGAGATCGGACGCGGCGAGCGCCGGCATCATCTCGCGCGCGAACGCGTCTTTGCGCAGGGCCCAGAGCTGCGGCGGGATGCAGGCGTTCTCGAGCCGCTCACGCGCCTCTGCGACGCGCGCGCGGTCCTTGTCGGTGGCGGGCATGGCGGCGAGCCGCGCCGACAGCGCCGCGAGCTCCGCGTGCGAGAAGCGACCGAGCCTGCGCTCGCGCTCGGCGTCGGGGAGGGCGAGCCACTCGGTCTCGGCACCCTTGGCGAGCGCGGCCTCGGCCAGGCGCGCCGCGCTCGCGTGCTCGGCGTCGGCGAGGGCCTTGCGACGCTCGGTGAGCGCGCGCTGGGCGGCCCCGATGCGGGCCCCGTACTGCACGTTGATCGTGTGCGCCGCCGCCTCGTGTGCGCGCCGCTCGGACGCGGTGTCGATGACCCCGGTGAGTCTCCGCCACGCGGGCAGCGCCGCGTGGAACGCCCGCTCGTAGGCGCGCGCGCGCTCGGCGATCGAGGTCTCGACGACCAGCTCGGCGGCCCGCTCCGACGCACGCAAGACGCGCAGCGTCGGCTCGTCGGCGGGGAGCGTCGGCGCGGCGACGGGACCGCGCGCGAGGGCGCCCCGGCTGCACGGCAACGCGGCGCGGGCTTCGCTCGTGGCGCCGAGGGTGACCGCGGTCACCACGAGGGCGTATGCGAGCGCGCGCGGCATACCTCTAGAGGTGCAAGGCACGTTCCGCGATTCGGCTGGCAGCGGAATCGCGCGCGGCGCCGCGTCCGCGGGATTTCGCGCGCTACGACGCAAGTGGAGACAATGTAGGTATTGCACCCCGATGGATCACATCTGCGCTCGGAGTGCAGCCTCCGCCCCGCCGCGGCATCATGGCGGGGTGAAGACGCCGCGCCGCTTCGTGAACGTCGAGCTCGCCCGCGAGGTGCACGGCGATCGTGTCGACCGCCTCGCGCCGTTCTTGTTCCGCGTCGACGAGCTCGCCGACCGCGCGGTCGAGGCGATCGCGTCGCGCCCGGGCCCGAGCGGCTGGGCGGCCTTCGAGCGCGCGCTGCGAGAGGGCGCCGCGCACGCCAAAGACGCGCCCGAGGCCGTGCGCGAGCTGGTCGCCTTCGGAGAGCGCGTGCCCGCGTGGGTCGAGTGGCCCACGTGCGATCGCGGCGGCGACATGCTCATGCGCGCGGGCCTGCTCGGAGGTCTCGTGCTCGGCGCGCGCTCGCTCGTGCTCGGGTACGCGTCGCCCGGCGGGAACAAGCCGCTCGTCATGTCCGGGCGCTTGCGCGACATGGCCGCGCGACGCCTCAACGAGACCGCGCGCTTCGTGCAGGCGGTGAGCCGTCGCGGCGGCATGCGACCTCACGCCGAGGGCTGGCAGATCACGCTCAAGGTACGGCTCATCCACGCGCAGGTGCGCCGCATGATCCTCGCGTCGGGCAAGTGGGACGAGGACGCGTGGGGCGCGCCCATCAACCAGCACGACATGGCCGGCACGACGCTGCTCTTCTCGCTCGTGCTCGTCGACGGGCTGCGCACGCTGGGCATGACGATCCCACCCGAGGAGGCCGAGGCGTACATGCACCTGTGGCGCTGGGCGGGCTGGCTCATCGGCGTGGACCCCGAGCTGCTCCCCACCTCCGAGCTCGACGCCGCGCGCCTCGCCGAGCTCATCGCCGCGACCCAAGGTCCGCCCGACGCCGACGCGCGCGAGCTCACGCGCGTGCTGCTCACGTCGCCGCTCGAGGTCGCGCGCACGCCCGCCGAGCGTCGCGCTGCGGAGCGGAGGGTGCGCTTCGGTACGGCGATGTGCCGCGAGCTGCTCGGTGACGAGCTGGCCGACGGGCTCGGCGTGGCGCGCGGGCGCTTTCGGTACGAGCTGCCCATCCTGCGGCGCGTCGTCTCGGGAATGGAAGTGGCCGCGCGCAACATCCCCGGCGCCCGCAAACGCGCGCTCGCGGCGGGCAACCGCTACTGGGATCGCGTCGTCGCCCTCGGCTTGCAGAACGCGAGCTACGACTTTCCCCTCCCGACCGGCCTCGCCGCCGCCTGAAGTGCACGCCGCGCGTCACGATCTCCAAGGCCCGCGCGACGAGTGGGTCGGACGAGGCAAGACATGAAGCGTGCTCACTCTTTCGTGCTGATCTGCGGGCTGGCGCTTGCCCCCGCGTGTACGTCGCCGTCGCGCGCCCCCTCGCGGGCCACCGAGGCGCCCAAGCCGTCGGCCACCGCGGTCGCCATGGCGTCGCCGTCGTCGTCGGAGGCGCCACCCGCCGCGCCCGACGCCACCCCCACGCCCTCTGCAGCGGCCCCCGCGCCCGAAGCACCGCCGTACGATCTCGAGGCCGATCGCGCTGCGCGCATCACGACGGCCAAGGCCGAGCTCGGCGCGCACATCTCCACCGCGATCGTCGGAGACGTGTTCGTCCTCGTGGGGCCGCCGGGCTTCCAAGGCGCGTCGTTCGCGCGGAGCGCTTCGCTCGTGCGCAGCTCGACCGAGGCCTACCTCAACGGGCGCTTCGACGCGCGCCCCGCGCAGGCGATCACGGTCTACCTGTTCGGCGACGACGCGCGCTACCAGGCGTTCTGCAAGAAGAAGTACTCGGGGCCCTGCATCTCCAAGTACGGCTTCTACCAACCGAGCACGCGCGACATGGTCATGAACGCCGGGCTCGGCCTGGGCACGCTCACGCACGAGCTGGTGCACCCGTTCGTCGAGACCGACTTCCCCGATGCGCCCACGTGGATCAACGAGGGCATCGCGTCGGTGTTCGAGGCGCCCGTGCTGCCCCGCAAGGGAGAGATCCACGGCGCGAAGAACTGGCGCCTCCCGCGGCTGCTCCAGGCGATGCGCAGCGCCGAGAAGCCCAAGGCGCGCCTCGACCGCCTCTTCGGCATGAGCGACACCACCTTTCGGGGCGACGACGAGGACCTGCACTACGCGCTGGCCCGCTATGTGTGCCAGTGGCTCGACGAGCGCGGCAAGCTCTGGCCGTTCTACCGCAAGTGGCGCGACACCGTGCGCGACGACCCGACGGGCGAGCGCGCATTTGCCGAGGTGGCCGAGATGACGCCCACCGCCGCCCACGCCCTCTTCGCCAAGTGGGTCGTGCGCCTCTGACGTCGCCGTAGCGATCCCGGCGACGGTGCTGGTAGAGAGGAGGGGAGTGGACCCCGATTCGTTCTCGATCGACGTGGCGGGCCGCGGCCAGACGACGGCGCTCGTCTACCGCGCGAAGGACCCGATGGGCGCGACCTTCTTGCTCGCGCACGGCGCCGGCGCCGGCCAGACGCACCCGTTCATGGCCGACATCAGCCGTCGCCTCGCCGCCGCCGGCGTCGACGTCATCACGTTCAACTTTCTCTACACCGAGCGCGGCAAGAAGATGCCCGACCGCGTCGACGATCTCGAGGCGTGCTGGCGCGCCGCGATCGCCAGCGTGCGCGCAAGGGGAGGGCCCACGCCTGCCCGGCTCTTCTGCGGCGGCAAGTCGATGGGCGGACGCATCGTCTCGCAGGTGGCCGCGTCCAACGCGTTCCCGGGCGCGGGGCTCGTCTTCTTGGGCTACCCGCTGCACCCGGCCGGCAAGCCCAAGGTGCGTCGCGACGAGCACCTGCCCGCGATCGACGTGCCGATGCTCTTTGTGCAAGGTACACGCGATTCGCTCGGCACGGCCGAAGAGCTGTCCAAGGTGGCGAGCAAGCTCCCGCGCGCCGCGGTGGTGCCGATCGAGGGGGCCGATCACTCGTTCGCGGTGCTCAAGCGCAGCGGCGGCCTGACGCAAGAAGAGGCGACGCAGCGCGTGGTCGCGGCCGTCGCGTCGTTCATCCGCGCCGGGCTCTCCACCAAGAGGGCCAAGTGAGCGAGCGGCGCGTCGCGTTCGACCACACCGATCCGGGGCTCCGCCCGTTCATCGAGGTCCAGGCCAAGGTCTCGATGTCGATCCTCGACGAGGCCAAGGACGACGGGCGCGGCGCCGAGCAGACGGTCGCCGAGCTGTGTGAGACGTGCCACGGCTTCTCCGAGGAGGGCGCGCGCGAGGTGACGGCGCGCGTCGAGCCCGGGCGCCGCCTGCCCATCGCGTGCGAGCCGGGCTGCGACTACTGCTGCTACGGCACGGTCTTCGCGTCGAGCGCGGAGATCCTCCACCTGGCCGCGTTCATCGCCAGGGATCCCGAGCTCGCGCGCGCCGTCGGTGAGCGCGCGGCCGCCGCGGCGCACAAGGTGGCGGGGCTCTCCATCGATGAGCGCGCCGGCGCGCGCGTGCCGTGCCCCGTGCTCGCAGACGGCGCGTGCTCGGCATACGAGGCGCGACCGCTCTCGTGTCGCGCGTACCACTCGTGCGATCGCG
>JAGQJA010000262.1 GCA_020430845.1 Myxococcales bacterium | reverse complement strand
AAAAGCGAAAGGGCCGGAAGGCGTCTCGCCTCCCAGCCCTCTCACCCGGCAAACGCGTGCATATACACGCGCTCACCCGTCGAAGAGTCTTACTCCTCGTTGACCGCGGGCATCGACTCCGGCACGCGCGGCAGCGCCTGCATGCTCGGAGGGACCGCCATGTCGTCCATGCCCTCGTCTTCGACGACGAGGTTCAGGGCCTTGTAGGCGGTGATGCCGGTGCCGGCCGGGATGAGACGTCCCATGATGACGTTCTCCTTGAGGCCGCGGAGCGTGTCGGTCTTGCCGTTGATCGCCGCCTCGGTGAGCACCTTCGTCGTCTCCTGGAAGGAGGACGCGCTGATGAAGGACTCGGTCGAGAGCGACGCCTTGGTGATGCCGAGGAGCAGCGGCTCTGCGATGCCGGGCTTGCCACCGCGCTCGATGACGCGACGGTTCTCCCGCTCGAAGATGTGCTTCTCGACCTGCTCGTCGAGCAAAAAGTTCGTGTCTCCCACGTCCTTGATGCGGACGCGGCGGAGCATCTGCCGAACGATGACCTCGATGTGCTTGTCGTTGATCGCGACGCCCTGCAGGCGGTAGACCTGCTGGATCTCGTTGACGAGATACGCCGCGAGCTCCTTCTCGCCCTTGACGCGAAGGATGTCGTGCGGGTTCGCCGGACCGTCCTGCAGCGCCTCGCCCGCGCGGACCTTGTCGCCCGGCTGGACGTGGACGTGTCGGCCCTTCGGGATCAGGTACTCGCGCGCCTGGTCGGGGAGGGTCTGTCCGTCGTGGCTGAAGGGCGTGATGACGACCTTGCGCTTGCCCTTGGTGTCCTTGCCGAAGCTGACCTCACCGTCGATCTCCGCGATGATCGCGTGATCCTTGGGCTTGCGGGCCTCGAAGAGCTCGGCCACGCGGGGCAGACCGCCCGTGATGTCCTGGGTCTTCGTGGTCTCGCGCGGGATCTTGGCGAGGATGTCGCCCGGCTCGAGCATGTCGCCGTCCTGGACGACGATGTTCGCGCCGACCGGGAGGAGGTAACGCGCGTCGAGCGTCGAGCCCGGGAGCTTGAGCGTCTCGCCGGTGTCGGGGTGCTTGAGCGTGATGCGCGGGCGCAGGTCTGCGGCGCGCGACTCGATGATGACCTTGCGGGACAGACCCGTCTGCTCGTCGAGACGCTCGACCATCGACACGCCCTCGACGATGTCGCCGAAGCGGGCGATGCCGCCGATCTCCGTGAGGATGACGTTCGCGAACGCGTCCCACTCCGCGAGGAGCTGGCCCGCCTTCACCTTGTCGCCCTCGGCGCACTTGAGCACCGCGCCGTACACGAGGCGGTGGTGCTCACGCTCGCGGCCCGTGTCGTCGACGACGACGAGCTCGCCGTGGCGGTTCATGACCGTCACGGTGCCGTCGCGGCGACGCGCCAGGTTCGCGCCACGGATGCGCGCGTAACCCTCGGTGCGGGCCTCGATGTTGCTCTGCTCGATCTTGCCACGCGCGGCCGCACCACCGATGTGGAACGTACGCATCGTGAGCTGCGTGCCGGGCTCGCCGATCGACTGGCTGGCGATGATGCCGATCGCCTCGCCGATGTTGACCTTGTACCCGCGCGCGAGGTCGCGGCCGTAGCAGCGCGCGCACACGCCGCGGCGGCTCTGGCACGTGAGCACGGAGCGGATGACGACCTCCTCGATGCCCGCGTCCTCGATGGTGCGGACGAGCGCCTCGTCGAGGTCGGAGTTGTGGGGCACGAGCACCTCGCCCGTGAGCGGGTCGACGACGTCCTCGAGCGTGACGCGACCGAGGATGCGGTCGCCCAGGGGCTGGATGACCTCGCCGGCGTCCTCGAGCTTCGTGACGCGGATGCCGTCGAGCGTGCCGCAGTCGAAGTCGGTGATGACGGCGTCCTGCGCGACGTCGACGAGACGACGGGTGAGGTACCCGGAGTTCGCCGTCTTGAGCGCNNTCCGCGAGGCCCTTACGGGCGCCGTGGGTCGACGTGAAGTACTCGAGGACGGACAGACCCTCGCGGAAGTTCGCGGTGATCGGCGTCTCGATGATCTCGCCCGACGGCTTCGCCATCAGGCCGCGCATGGCGGCGAGCTGACGAATCTGCTGGGTCGAGCCACGGGCTCCGGAGTCGGCCATGATGTAGATCGGGTTGAAGCTCGGCTCGATGTGCTCTTTGCCGGTCTCCGGATCGACGACCTTCTCCTTGCCGATGACCTCCATCATCTCGCGGGTCACCTTGTCGGCGACGCCCGCCCAGATGTCGACGATCTTGTTGTAGCGCTCGCCGTCGGTGATCAGACCCTCTTGGTACTGGTCGGTGACGCGCTGCACCTCGTCGTGCGCCTCCTTGAGGAGGACGATCTTCGCGTCCGGGATCACCATGTGATCCATGCAGATCGAAGCGCCGCTCTTGGTGGCGTACTCGTAGCCGAGCGAACGGAGGCGGTCGGCCAGGAGCACCGTCGCCTTGTTCTTGTGCTTGCGGTAGCAGGCGTCGATGAGGGCGCTGAGGGCCTTCTTGTCGAGCGTCTTGTTGATGAGCTCGAAGGGCAGGCCGCGCGGCAGGATCTCGCTGATGAGGCAGCGGCCGACCGTGGTGCTCACCACGCTGCGGATGCCCGACTCCGGGTCGCGCACGCGCACGCGGATGCCCGAGTGCAGCGTGACCTCGCCGTTGTCGTACGCCATGCGCACTTCTTCGGGCGAGCAGTAGACACCCTTGAGGTAGCCGCCCTCGACCTTGCCGTTCTTCGAGACCTGGAGCGTTCCCTCGCGGTAGTAGCCCTTGGCGAAGCGACGCTCGCGCGTCACGTAGTAGAGGCCGAGGACGATGTCCTGCGTCGGGTTGATGATCGGCTTGCCGTTGGCGGGCGAGAGGATGTTGTTCGTGCTCATCATGAGCACGCGCGCTTCCATCTGAGCCTCGACCGAGAGCGGCACGTGGACGGCCATCTGG
>JAGQJA010000261.1:5391-29873 GCA_020430845.1 Myxococcales bacterium | reverse complement strand
GCGACAACTGGTCGATGGACGACACGCTCGCGTGCGTCGACATCCTCAAGCAGAAGATCCTGCCGCGCGCGAACATGTTCGCGTACGGCCAGGTCGAGAGCCCCTACGGCTCGGGCCAGTTCATCAAGGACTTGCGTGAGCACTTCGGCAAGGACGAGCGCGTCATCACGAGCGAGATCCGCGACAAAGAGGCCATCGTGGGGAGCATCAAGGAGTTCCTCGGCAAGGGGAAGTGAGGCTCGCGCGCGCCCTTTGGCTCGGCGCCCTCGTCGCGTGCGGCGGCAGCGCCACGAGCCCCGCGGGCCCGTCCGACGGCGGCGTCCCCGCGGAGGTCGACGCGTCGGCGGACGCGGCCGCGCCGGGTGAAGGCGGCGCGGTCCCGGCGTGCCCGACGTTCGGCGCGCCAGCCGCCCGCGGCGTGGTCGGCGCCCCCGAGATCACCGAGGCGTCGGGCCTCGTCGCGAGCCGCCGTCACGCCGACGTGGTGTGGACGCACAACGACTCGGGGGACGTGGCGCGGGTCTTCGCGCTGCGGACGACGGACGCGTCGGTGCTCGGCGCGGTGAGCGTGACCGGCGCGAACGCGACCGACTGGGAGGACATCGCCCTCGGCACGCACGCCGGCGTCCCGTCGCTGTTCATCGGCGACATCGGCGACAACGCGGCGCGCCGACCCAACGTCACCGTGTACATCGCGCCGGAGCCCGACGTCGCGCCGCTCCCCGCGAGCGTCGCGGTCACGCTCGCGATGACGCTCACCTACGAGGACGGCCCGCGCGACGCGGAGGCGCTCGTCGTCGATCCGCGCTCGGGGGAGCTCGTCGTGATCGAGAAGTCGCTCGGACCCGCGGGCGTGTACGTGCTCACGCCACCCTTCGCCGCGACCGGCGTGCTTCGGCGCGTGGCCACCATCGATCTCTCTCGGTCGGGCGTGGGCACCCTCGTGACGGCGGCTGATGTGACGGGCGCGGGCGACGCGGTGATCGTGCGGACCTACGGCGGAGCGTTGTGGTACCCCCGGGCCGAGGGCAGCGAGATGTGGCGGGCGCTCGTGGGCACGTCGTGTCCGATCGACGTCGCCAGCGAGGGGCAGGGGGAGAGCATCGCCGCTTCGGCCGATGCCAAGACGGTCTTCACGCTGAGCGAGGGCGTCGGGAGTCGACTGAACGCGACGCCGCGCCTCTAGAGCTCTGGCCATCGTCTGCGCACCCGGCCCCTCGCGGGATCGTGCGCGCGCGCCTCACGTCATTTGGGCGCGGGCGCCTTGCAGCCCACGAGCGCGGAGATCTTCCCGCCCTCGTTGTTGATCGTGTCGCACGTGGTCTTGCAGAGGATGATCTGCGACGGGTTCGCGTTGTCGTCGTAGTGCCAGCCGTCAGGCGTGCCGGCGCACTTGGTCGCGTCGGTCACCTGCGTCAGGTTTGCCGGAGGCTTGTTCGTGGGCGTGTACTGCACCACGAGCTTCGTCGGGTCTGCCGCTTCGTTCTTGGGGTAGGTGAGCGAGCACGCGAGGCGGTCGACGATGCCCTTGGCGATGTTGTTGAGCACGCCCGAGTAGTCGGTCTTGCAGACCTCGTCGATGAGCCCGCCCGTGAGGAGCGAGAGCTTCTGGTACTCGACGCCCGTGCCGCCGTCGCGCGTCGAGCAGCGCACCGACGACGGCGGCGCGTTGCCCGTCTTCCAGTTGACGATGCTGTGGAAGATATAGTTTCGCTTGGCGGTCTGGCCGCTGCCCGTGCCGAACATCCCGCCCTTGGCCGGGTCGAGCAAGGCGGCGTCGAACGCGTTGGCTTGCGTCCCCGTCGCTTCGTCGTCGGTCACCTCGACGAAGGCCTTGAACGCGTCGGGGCGCAGGTTGCCCTTCCACGCCAGGTTCGCGTTGGCGTTCTCGTAGGTGCTGAGCACGAGCGAGAGCGAGTTGTTGCTGCCGACGCTCTGGTCGACGTGCCGGAACGTCGGGAGGTTGTCGGCGCAGTTGGCGCCGCCGAGCGGAGGCGGCACGCAGATGGTGTTGCCGCTCGTGCCCTTTCGCACGATGAAGATGACGCGGAAGTCGAGCCCGCTCTGGCCGATGGTGTTGGCGAACGTGTTCACGTTCTGCTTCACCTGCACCATCTCGTCGGTCATCGACCCCGAGTTGTCGATGACGAAGATGATGTCGACCTTGCCTTTGCTCGTCTGCGCTTCGGTGGCGGCGCACGTCGCGCCGCTCGATCCGCTGGAACCGCTCGAGCCGCTCGAGCCGCTCGAGCCGAAGCCGCTGCTCGAGCCTTCGCCTCCCGACGCACCGCTCGACGACGAGGCGCCGACCCCGTTTTCTTGGAAGCCGGATTCGTCTCCTCCAGACCCGCACGCCATGACCATCGCGACGTTGACGCAGAGCAGAGAGAGGACACGAACAGCGCGCATAGAAGACACCTCCGACAAACAAAGTGTCTCAGGCGGCGGCTCCAACCGCCCGCGAAATATTCACCCTCCGTGAAGATCGCGCGCACCCTGAGCGTCCGCGTCCTACAGAGGCGCTCCGCTCGCACCGCTCCTCACTCCGACGCGTATCGTCCTCCCACCCCTTCAACCGGCCGGTCTGCTCGGATAGGCTGGGGCCATGAGCGAGTTCGCCCTCAAGACGGCGCTTCCGCAGTACCTGTCCCGCGAGCAGGAGCGCATCGAGAAGCTCGCGGCCGCCGAGGGGCTCGACTTCTTTCCGACGGTCTTCGAGATCCTCTCGTACGACCAGATGAACGAGATCGCGGCCTACGGCGGCTTCCCGAACCGCTACCCGCACTGGCGCTTCGGCATGGAGTACGAGCGCCTGGCCAAGAGCTACGAGTACGGCCTCTCGAAAATCTACGAGATGGTCATCAACAACAACCCCTCGTACGCCTACCTGCTCGAGGGCAACTCGCTCACCGATCAGAAGCTCGTGATGTGCCACGTGTACGGGCACGTCGACTTCTTCAAGAACAACTACTGCTTCCGCTCCACCGACCTCGACACCGGCGGGCGCACGATGGACCCGGCCGCCAAGCCCAAGAACTACGATCCGAACCGCCGCTGGATCGACAAGATGGCCAACCACGGCTCGCGCGTCCGGCGCATCGTGTCGCGCCTCGGCATCAACAAGGTCGAGGAGTTCATGGACCAGTGCCTGAGCCTCGAGAACCTCATCGACCCGCACGCCGCCTTCTCGGGGCGACGCGCGCTGCCCGATCCCGACGCCGAGGAGAAGGCCACAGAGGTCCCGCGGCTCAAGTCCAAGGACTACATGGAGTCCTTCATCAACCCCGAGGAGTACCTCGAGGAGCAGCGACAGAAGATCGAGGCCGAGAAGGAACGCGAGAAGAAGTTCCCCGCGCGGCCCGAGCGCGACGTGCTGCAGTTCTTGATGGACAACGCCCCGCTCGAGCGGTGGGAGCGCGAGCTGCTCGAGATCATCCGCGAGGAGGCCGTGTACTTCGTGCCTCAGATGCAGACGAAGATCATGAACGAGGGGTGGGCCACCTACTGGCACTCGCGGCTCATGACCGAGAAGGTCCTCGATGCGTCGGAGATCATCGACTACGCCGACAACGCCGCGGGCGTCTTGGCGACGAGCGGCGGGCGCCTCAACCCGTACAAGCTCGGCGTCGAGCTCTATCGCAACATCGAGGAGCGCTGGAACCGCGGTCAGTTCGGCAAGGAGTGGGAGGAGTGCGACGACCTCGAGGCCAAGAAGAACTGGAACCTCCGCCTGGGCCTCGGCAAGCAGAAGATCTACGAGGTGCGCGCGCTCTACAACGACGTCACCTTCATCGACGAGTTCCTGACGGCCGACTTCTGCCGCGACCACAAGCTCTTCAGCTTCTCGTGGTCCAACCGCAACGAGCGGTTCGAGATCGAGTCGCGTGAGTTCAAGCAGGTCAAAGAGAAGCTCCTCTTCCAGCTGACCAACGCGGGCAACCCGTTCATCTACGTCGAGGACGCCAACTTCGACAACCGCTCCGAGCTGCTCCTCCGCCACGATCACCAAGGGCTCGACCTGCGCGCCGACTACGCGAAGGAGGTGCTCAAGAGCCTGGTGCGCGTGTGGAAGCGACCCGTCAACGTGCTCACCTACGCCGAGGGCAAGCAGGTGACGCTGCGCTACGACGGGCGCGAGCACTCCACGCGCCAGAACCGCCCATGAGCGCCGCCGTGAGCTTCGTCCGCGACACGGATCACTGGCTCCTCAAGCTCTCTCCGTCGGAGTGGATCCGCGCGGCGACCGCCGAGCTGCGCCGCGCCGAGGCCGCGTACGAGCGCCGCGATCCTCGAGGCGGCCTCGCCGGGGCCAAGCGCGCGGCCGGCATGGCGCTCAACGGCGCGCTCATCGTCGAGCCGGACGAGTCGTGGGGGCGCACGTACGTGGATCACATCGCCGCGATCGCGCGCGACCCGCGCGTCCCCGAGCGCGTCCGCGAAGCGGGCCGAGAGCTCAGCGAGTCGGCGCCGCCGTCGCCCGCCAAGCTCGCGATGCTCCGGTCGGCCAAGACCGACGCGCGCGCGCTCGAGGCCACGCGCGACCTCATCGCGCACGCCTACGCGGTCGTCGCGCGCTACCCCGACGCCGAGCGTGACGACGCCGGTGAGGACGCTTCGTGACGCGGCGCCTGGCCGTCTCTCTCTCGGCCGCGCTCGCGCCGGTTGCGCTCGTCATCGGCTGCGCGGCCGACGCGCCCAAGCCCGTCTCGCCCGGGCCGCCGCCCGCGCCGCCTGCGGCCCCGCCCACGACGCTCACAGTCTCTCCCGCGGACGCCGGCGTCGCCGCCGCAGACCCGCCCCCGGCGCCTGGACCTTCGCTCCCTCCGCCCAAGCCGACGACCATCGCGCTCTCGACGACGGGCGACGCGGCGCTCGACGCGGCCCTCCGCACGGGGGACACCGCGTTCGAGAACGGCGACCTCGCGGCCGCCAAGCGCGCCTACGAGGCCGCGCAGAAGCTCGCGGGCAAGCGCGTCGCCGCGCGTGTGGGGCTCGCGCGCGTGCGCATCGCGTCGGTCGCGCCCTCGCTCGGGTACGCGTCGGCCGAGGGCAACGGCGACGTGCTGGCCGCGAGCAAGGAGCTCAAGAAGTGCGCGGACGCGGAGCCCGGGCTCGGCGCAGCGCACGTGGAGCACGGGCGCGCGCTGCTGCTGCTGGGCGACGCGCCGGGCGCGGTCGCGTCGCTGCGCAAGGGCGTGACGTTGTTGCCGCAGGACGCGGAGGCCCACTCGGCGCTCGGCGTGGCGCTGCTCGCCACCGGCAAGAGCGAAGAGGCGCTCGTCGAGCTCACCGAGGCGCGGAGGCTCGACCCGGGCAGCGCGCCGCGGCGGGGCAACCTCGGCACGGTGCTCTTCATGCGCGGCAAGGTCCGCGAGGCGATCGCCGAGTACGAGGTGCAGGCGCGCCTGTCGCCCGACGACGCGCGCGCGCACTCCGACCTGGGCACAGCCCTGCTCGCGAGCAACGACTTCTCGCGCGCCATCACCGAGCTGCGGCGCGCCATCACGCTCGACCCCAAGCGGGCCACGTTCCGATCGAACCTGGGCTACGCGCTCCAGCTCCAGGGCAAGGTCACCGAGGCGATCACCGAGTACCGCGAGGCCACGCGCCTCGACCCCAAGCTCGCGAGCGCGTGGATCAACCTCGCGACGGCGCTCTCGCGCGATCCCAAGACCCGCGCCGAGGCGCGCAAGGCCCTGAAGACGGCCGAGAAGCTCGACCCCACCGACCCCCGCGTGAAGGCCAACCTCGAGGAGCTCGACGCCCTCGAGCGCGGCGAAAAAGTCAAGTGAATCAGTGGATTGCGAGACCTCGCGCAGCTCAGCCGACCGTCCTTGACCTGCGAGAGTGTTGTTGCGTAGTTTACCACCTCGCTTGATGTAGACCTTGGAGCCACACGGCCTCAAGGCGGGATCGTCAAGGTAGTTGTTTCAGTGGAAGTGGAGGCATCCCGATGGCAGTAGGCAAGGTGAAGTGGTTCAACGACGAAAAGGGCTGGGGCTTCATCAAGCAAGATGAGGGGCCGGACGTGTTCGTCCACTACTCTCAGATCTCGGGCGACGGTCGTCGTCGCCTCTTCGAGGACGAGCTCGTCGAGTTCGAAATCAAGGAGGGCCCCAAGGGGCTCCAGGCGGTCAACGTCGTGCGGCACGCCGCTGCGATGTGACGTCTGCGCACTCCGGTGCGTTCGCCACCGCCCGCTGCGCCGAGTGCGCCGCGGGCGGTCGGCTTTTGTGCGTCACCAGCCGCGCGTAGGGATCGCGCGCACCGAGAAGGAGCCGTCGTCGGGGTCGTAGACGTGCGCTTCGGCCGACAGCTCGCCGTCCTCGCCCACGTCGTACACGTTGAAGCCGGCCATCCGGTGCTCGTCCTCGTGGTGAAGTGAGGCGCTCGTGGCGCCCACGCTGAGCATCCGCCCGACCGACGACGTGAGGTCCGTCTGCAGGCGCCGGTGCAGGTGACCGTGCAACACGAGGCCCGACGGCACACCGCGCAGCGCGTCGCGCAGGCCCTCGGCGTCCCAGAGGCCCTCCACGACCGTCTTCACCTTGGAGGGCGGGTTGTGCGGCGGGTGGTGCAAGAGGACGACGGGCACGCGGCTCTTCACGTCGTCGTGGGCGAGGATCTCGATCAGCGCCGCGAGCTGCGCGCGTCCCAGGACGCCCGACGCCATGAGCGGCGGCCGCGGCACGGCGCTCGTGAGCCCGATGATCGCGACGTGGTCCTGGAGCTTCACGAAGGGGAAGCGCCCGAGCGGGAGGTTGGCGGCGAGGTGCGGCAGATCGCTCTGCACGTACGGCGCGAGGTAGGTCGAGAAGCGCCGGCTGCGCATCGCGCCGCGCGTGTAGAGGTCGTGGTTGCCGGGCACGACGGAGATCTGGTGCGGGTCGAGCTCGAGCGTCTCTTCGAGCAAGCGGCTCACCGCCGCGAACTCCGTCTGGAGCGCGAGGTTCGTGAGGTCGCCCGTGATGACGACGTGATCGGGCTTGCTCGCCGAGACCTCTTGGGCGACGGCCCGCACGTGCCCCGGGCGGTGCTTGTGCTCGCGCTTGACGCGCAGGTTGACCCAACCCGTGAAGCGCTTGTTGAGGAAGCGGCGCGCGCCGACGCCGTCGAGATCGAGGACGTGCAGATCGGACAGGTGGGCGATCCTCATGCCCACACTGTAGTCACCCCGCGCGCGCGAAGAAAGCCTCGCGCGTCTCGCGTCACGGGTCGTACGCGCAGCGAAAGCCCACGTCGGCCGCGCGGGGCACCCGGGCCGGCCCTCGCGCCGCCGCGCGCTGCCACGCCGCGCCGTCGCGGAACGAGCCGCCGCGGACGACGTGGGTCATGCCTCCCGGGGGGCCCTTGGGCGAGGTGACGGGCGTGCCGCCGTAGCCGAAGCCGAGATCGTTGAGGTCGAACCAGTCGGCGACCCACTCGGAGACGTTGCCGGCCATGTCGAGCACGCCCTCGGGCGTCGCGCCGTCGGGGAACGAGCCGACGGGCGCGAGGTACGCGAAGCCGTCGCGGGCGTCGGTGCTGTCGTCGGCGAACGCGCCGTGGTTGCAGAGGTGGCCGTTGTAGACGTTGCCCCAGGGGAAGTCGCGGCCGGCGCTGCCGCGCGCGGCGAGCTCCCACTCGGCCTCTGTGGGGAGCCTCCCGCCGTCCCAGCGGCAGAACGCGTCGGCGTCCTCCCAGCTGACGTGCGAGACGGGGAGGCGCGGGCGATCGAAGCGCGGATCGCCGACGGGGTATCCGGCGGGGGCGCAGGCGCCGGCGCTCACGCAGCGCGCGTATCGCGCGACCGTCACCTCGGTGCGATCGATCTCGAACGCGGGCAGCGTCACCTGGTGAAGCAGGCCCTCGGAGCGGAAGCGCGCGCCGATGTCCTCGGCGCGGTCGCGGCAGCGCACGGCGAACACCTCCTTCTCGCAGAGCTCGACGGCGCGCTGCATCTGCGCCGCCGACGAGCCCATGAAGAAGCGCGCGCCCGCGATGCGCACGCGGCCCTCGAGCGGCGGCCGCAGGGCGACCACGCCCCGCGCGGGGGCCGAGCCGGTGGGGCGGGCGAGCCCCGAGGCGAAGCGCTCGACGCTCGCGGGGCGGCGCGTGGTGGGCCCGTACGTGACCTCGGCGAGGAGGCCGGCGACGAGCAGCGCGAGGGCCCCGGCGCGGACCATCATCAGCCCGTGAGGATGCGCATCGGGCGCTCGAGGAGCGCGCGTAGCTCGGCGAGGAACGCCGCGCCGACGGCGCCGTCGATCACCCTGTGGTCGCACGAGAGCGTCATGGAGAGGCGCTTGCCCGCGACGATCCGCCCCGCTTCGACGACGGGCACGTCGCGGACCTGCCCCACGGCGAGGATGGCGCCCTCGGGCGGGTTGATGACGGCGCTGAACTCGTCGATCCCGAACATGCCGAGGTTCGAGATCGAGAAGGTCCCGTCGGTCATCTCCTCGGGCTTGAGCTTCTTGGCGCGGGCGCGGCTCGCCAGGTCTCGCACCTCGCGGGCGATCGCGGACACGCCCTTCTTGTCGGCGTCGCGCACGACGGGCGTGACGAGCCCCTCGGGCACGGCGACCGCGACCGAGATGTCGACGCGCGAGTGCACGAGGATCGCCTCGTCGGAGAACTGCGCGTTGCACTCGGGCACGCGGCTGAGCGCGGTGGCGCACGCCTTGATGAGCAGATCGTTGATGCTCACCTTGGTGGGCTTGTCGCCCTCGGCGGCCTTGGGGGCGGCGCCCGCGAGCTCGGCGTTGACGCTCTCGCGAAACCTCACGAGCTCGGCCACGTCGACGTCGATCGTCAGGTAGAAGTGCGGGACCGTGGTCTTCGACTGCGTGAGCCGCCGCGCGATCGTCTTGCGCATGGGTGAGAGCGGTCGCACCTCGGGGGGCGAGAGGCGGGGCTCGGCGGTGACGGCGGCGCCCGGGGCGCGCACGAGCGCCGCGCCGTTCGAGCGAGCCGCGAGCGCGTCGAGGTCGCCGGGCAGCACGCGACCGTGATCGCCCGTTCCGCGCGCGCCGGCGAGGTCGATGCCCCGCTCACGCGCCGTCTTGCGCACGAAAGGCGAAGCGAGGACGCGCCCTGCTCCCGCGGCGGGCTCGGCCTCGAGCGCGTCGAGGTCGGCGGCCTCGCGCTCGGTGCGCGACAGCAGGCTCCCCGTCGTGATCGGGCCGCCCGTGGCGCGGGGCGGCGTGGGGGGCGCCGCGGCGCGCGCCTGCGTCGGTGAGGGCGGCGTGAGCACGGCGGCGTCGAGCGTGGGACCGCCCGGCGCGGGCACGGTGGCCGCCACGGGGCGAGCGGCCGGCGCGCCCGCCTTCGCGACGAGGTCCGAGACGTCCTCTCCGGCGGCGCCCAGGATGGCGACGGCTTGGCCGAGCTTCACCTCGGTGCCGGGCTCGACGAGGATCTTGAGCAGCGTGCCCTTGTCGAACGCGCGGAACTCCATCGTCGCCTTGTCGGTCTCGACCTCGGCGAGCAGATCGTCGACGTCGACAGCGTCGCCCTCCTTCTTGTGCCAGGTCGCGAGCACGCCCTCTTCCATCGTGGGAGAGAGCTTGGGCATGTCGAGGATCTTTGCCACGTGATCTCCTTCAGGACGCGGCGCGACCGCGCGAGACGGCGCGGCGGACGGTGTCGATGACGCGCTCGGGCTGGGGCATGCACTGCTGCTCGAGCGCGGCGTTGTAGGGCATGGGGACGTCGAGCGTCGTCACGCGCAGGATGGGCGCGTCGAGCCAGTCGAACGCGAGGCGTTGCACACGGTCGGCGACCTCTGCGCCGACGCCGCCGTACGGCCAGCCCTCGTGGACGACGACGCAGCGCTTGGTGCGCCGCACCGACCGGACGATCGTGTCCTCGTCGAGCGGCCGGAGCGAGCGCAGGTCGACCACCTCGCACGAGATGCCCTCCTTGGCGAGCGCCTCGGCGGCCTCGAGCGCGACGTGCGTCATGCGCGAGTAGGCGACCACCGAGCAGTCGGTGCCCTCTCGGACGATCTGAGCCTTGCCGATCGGCACGACGTCGAGGTCGTCGGGGATCTCTCCCTTGACCGAGTAGAGCGTCTCGGACTCCATGACGAGCACGGGGTTGTCGTCTCGGATGGCCGCCTTGAGCAGGCCCTTGGCGTCTGCGGGGAACGCGGGGGCCACGACCTTGACCCCGGGCACGCTCGCGTAGAAGTGCTCCATGGCGTGCGAGTGCTGGCTGCCGACCTGGCGCGCGCTCGCGTTGGGCCCGCGGAACACGATGGGGCAGGTGAGCTGCCCGCCCGACATCTGCCGCACCTTCGCGGCGTTGTTGAGGATCTGGTCGAACGCGACGGCCGAGAAGTTCCACGTCATGAACTCGATGATGGGACGGAGCCCCACCATCGCCGCGCCCACGCCGATGCCCGCGAAGCCGCTCTCGGCGATGGGCGTGTCGACGACGCGCCGCTCGCCGAACTTCTCGAGCATGCCCTCGCTCACCTTGTAGGCGCCCTGATAGTGCCCGACCTCTTCGCCCATGAGGAAGACGCGCTCGTCGCGCTCCATCTCTTCGACCATGGCCTCACGAAGGGCCTCTCGATACCTGACGGTCCTCGCCATTTCACTCACCTCACGCAGAGAACGCGCCGCTGTAGGTCGTCGGCTCGAGAATGCTCATGTCGGGCTCGGGGCTCTCTTCGGCGAACTTGACCGCCTCGGCCACCTCGACCTCGACGCCCTCTTCGAGCGCGTGGATGCGCGGCTCGCCGTAGCCGTCGTCGATGAGCTTGGCCCGCGCGTTGGCGAGCGGGTCGCGGCGCTTGTGCTCCTCGAGCTCGGCCTGCGTGCGGTACTTGGCCGGATCGCTCATCGAGTGACCACGGAAACGGTAGGTGCGCACCTCGACCAGGGTGGGGAGCGAGTGCTCGCGCGCCCGCTGCACGGCCTCGCCGATGCGCTGCTCGACGGTCTGCACGTCGGCGGCGAAGAACCGGTCGCGGTCGATGCCGTAGCCGAGGGCCTTCATCGAGACGTCCTCGACGCTCATCGAGCGATAGAGCGGCGTGCCCATCGAGTACTCGTTGTTCTCGCAGATGAAGACGATGGGGAGCTTCCACAGCGCGGCGAGCGACACGCCCTCGTGGAAGCCACCGATGCTGACCGCGCCCTCGCCGAAGAAGCACAGCGTGACCCGGCCGTCCGAGCGGTACTTGGACGCGAACGCGCAGCCCGCCGCGAGCGGGATGTGCCCGCCGACGATCCCGTAGCCGCCGAGCATGCCGTTGGGCACGTCGAACAGGTGCATCGAGCCGCCGAGGCCCTTGGAGCAACCGGTCGCCTTGCCGAACAGCTCGGCCATCAACGTCTTGGCGCTCATGCCCTTGGCGATGGCGAGGCCGTGATCACGGTAGGTCGTGATGCAGTAGTCGTCCTTCTTGAGCGCCGCGACGGCGCCCACCGCGACCGACTCCTGCCCGATGTAGAGGTGGAGGAAGCCGCCGATCTTGCCCATGGCGTACGCCCGCGCCGACTCCTCCTCGACCCGCCGGATGAGGAGCATCTGGCGGTAGAGGTCGGCGAGGTGGTCGAGCTGCCCGCTCGGCCGCGTGAGGGGGCCCGGCCCGGTGTCGGGCGCTACGTCTCTCTGACGCTGTTGGCTCATCGGCGCACACCGTAGTGCAGGCGCGTCTAGATGAGAAGGCGTCGCACATTGTCGCACCTATTTGTGGTGCACGGGGCAAGGTCAGGCGTGCGTTCGGCGTTTCATTTCTCGTGGCGCGCGAGAAGTCGTCACACTCCGTTCGGGTCGGCCGATACGGAGAGGAACTTTTCGAGCCCTGAGACGTCCTACGGAGCCAACCATGAAGAAGTCCGCCGCCCTCGCCCTCGCCCTCGCCCCCGCCGCCTTCATCCTCGGTATGTCGTCTGATGCAAGCGCGTGTGGGATGTCGGTCCGCTTCGACCCCACGCCGCAGAAGCCGTCTCCCGTGCAGGAGATCGCGCGCGCCGAGAAGGCCCTCGAGGCCGGTCAGAACGCCGCCGCCACGCGCGCCGTGCTGGGGAGCTTCCCCGGCGTCCGCGCCGTCACGCCCGGCAAGAACCCGCTCGCGACCCGCGCCCTGCGCGTCTTCGCGCTCGCCGTGGTCCGCAGCGACGGCGAGATCGACGAGTCCAAGGCGCGCGGCGCCAAGGCCACCTGGACCAAGGCCGCCAACCTCGAGTGGGCCGTGCAGTCGCTGCGCGAGATCGACGCGACGCGCCCGAACGATCCCGCGGTGCAGGCCGACCTGGGCGAGGCCCTCTCCAAGCTCCCGCACACGCAGGGCGAGGCGATGACGGTGCTCGCGAAGCTGGCCGACAAGGACCTCATGGGCAGCCCCCACGCGTACGTGGCCCTCGCGACGCTCCGCTCGGCCAAAGGCGACGCCACGGGCGCGCAGGCGGCGCTCAAGCGCTGCTCCGAGATGTCGAAGGCCAAGTCGGTCTGCAAGCTGCCGAGCGCAGAGCCCGCGACGACGGTGGCCATGGCCCCCGCCAAGCTCGCGATGAAGGCGCCCTCCAAGGCGGCGGACCTCAAGACCGCGTTCTGAAGCGAACCCCTCCCGCGTTCGGCTCGAACCAGGTACGACAGATCTCGTGATCGCTCCGTCGCGTCACGCGGCCTCGCCTCGCAAGGGGTGGGGCGCGCGTGCACTCTCCGTCGCGCTCGTCGGCGCCGCGCTCGTCGCCGCGTGCAAGAAGACCCCTCCGCCGCCGCCCACGCCGGACCCCACGCCCAGCGCGAGCGGTCCGGTGGCGGTGACGCCGGCGGAGGCCGCGCCCGATCCGGCGCGCGGCAAGGCGCTCGTGCTCGAGATGCAGTGCAACCGCTGTCACGACGGCACGGGGCACGCCGCGGCAGCGCAGAACAAGCACTGCGTCCACTGCCACAAAGACATCATGGAGGGCCGCTTCAAGGCCTCCGAGGCTTCCATCGCGCGGTGGAAGCCCCGCGTGAAGGACCTCGCCGACGCGCCGTCGCTCGAGGCCATCGGCGCGCGCGTGTCTCGCGCGTTCATCGAGTCGTACCTGCTCACGCCCACCGACCTGCGCCCGCACCTCGTGGCGTCGATGCCGCGGCTGGCCATCACGAGCGCGCAGGCGAAGGACATCGCGGCGTACCTCGCGCCCGAGGACGCGCCGCCCGCCTCGCGCGAGAAGGCGCCCGCCGCGATCGCGGGCGCGGATCTGGGCAAGGGGCGCGCGCTGCTCGACTCGAAGGGCTGCGGCACGTGCCACACGTTCTCGGGCATCGCGCCGCTCACGGCGTCGCCGGTGCCCGTGCCCCAAGACCCTCGCGCGTTCGAGCGCGGACACCGCATCGCGCCCGACCTGCGGGCGACGCGAGACCGTATGAGCGCGGCGCGGGTGGTGCGCTGGCTCAAGGACCCCAAGGCCGTCAAGGCCGACACCGAGATGCCGACCATCCCGCTGACCGACGCCGAGATCCGCGATCTCGCCGCGTACGTGCTCACGGTGCCGCTCGCGTCCCCCGAGGCCAAGCCCAAGCCCGAGCGGCTACCGCTCCTGACGCGCAAGGTCTCGTTCAAGGAGGTCGACGAGAAGGTCTTCCACCGCACGTGCTGGCACTGCCACTCCGAGCCCGACTACGCCATCGGAGACGGCGGCCCCGGCAACTCGGGCGGGCTCGGGTTCAAGCCTCGCGGCCTGAACCTGAGCGACTACGCCGGCATCGCCGCGGGGTTCCTCGACGACAAGGGCGAGCGCTCGAGCGTCTTCGCCAAAGAGGCCGACGGCACGCCGCGCCTCGTGCGCGCGATGCTCGCGCGCCACGAAGAAGAGGCCGGCGCGCCCACGGGGCCCGTGCGCGGGATGCCGCTCGGCTATGCGCCCATCAGCCTCGAGGACATCCAGCTCGTCGACACGTGGATCTCGCAGGGGCGCCCGCGGTGAGGGCGCTCGGCGTCGCGATCGTCGTCGCGGCGCTCGCGGCGTGCACGCGCGAGCCTCGAAAGGACGCGGCCGACGGCGCCTCGTCCACGATCGCGCGCGATCCCGTCGCGGCGAGCGCTCCGGCCTCGGGCGCACCGAGCGCGGCCCCCGCGCCGTCACCGGTCACGAGCGCCTCGACCGCGCCGGCCGAGGCGCGGGGCCCTCGCGTCGTCGTCGCGCCCGAGGACGCCGACGCGCCGTCGTTCATCCGCGCCCAACGGCTCAAGGCCAAGAGCGAGGGCCGAGTGCTCGTGGTGTACGCCGGCGCAAAGTGGTGCCCGCCGTGCAAGAAGCTCGAGGCCGAGCTGGCGCGCGGCGCCTACGACGAGAGCCTCTCCCACGTCACGCTCCTCAAGTTCGACGCGGACCGCGACACGGATCGCCTCGCGGTCCTCGGCTACAAGATCGACTTCATCCCGTACGCGGCGCTGCCGGGCGCGGACGGCCGACCCACCGCGGCGGTGCGCGCCACCGGCAAGGGCGCGGGCGCCTACCAAGAGGTGGTCGCCAAGCTCGTCGACTGGGATCGCGCGCGCTGACGCTCACCGCGCGTCGGTCGGGCCCGCCGCCGCGTCGACCGGATCCGACGGCGCACGCGCGTCGACCGTGGTGCGCTCGAGCGGTCGCTTGCCGTTGCCGCGGGCGGTGGCGCGCGCCGCGGGGGCGCCGGCGTCGAGGGTCGGGTCCGCGAGCGTGTCGTGGTGGCGATCGCGGCCGAAGATCGTGAGCGCGATGATGACGATCACGGCCGCGCCGGCGACGATGTTCTGCCATCGCTTGGTGCGCGCGCGGATGATGACGCTCGGACGATCGTCCTCTTGCGGCGTGAGCGTGATGCGCTGCGACAGGTCGCGGCTCATCGGCGAGCGCGCGCTCGGCGGCGGCGGCGGCGGCGCGGGCGGCGTGGTGGGGAGCTCCGGCGCGGTGAGCGTGCGCGGGCGGGGGGCGGCCGTGGGCGCTGCGTCGGCGCTCGGCGCGACGGGTGCGCGCGTGGAGGCCGGCGCGGGCGTGTCCACGCTCGTGGGCGCCTCGATCGCCTTTGCGACGGCCTCGGCGAGCTCCGCGCACGATCGAAAGCGGTCTTGGGGCTGCTTGTGCATGCCGCGCGCGAGCGCGCGATCGAGCGCCTCGACGATCCGCGGCGTCGCCGTCGCCGGGTCGAGGGGCGCAGGCGACGCGCGATCCACCGCCTCGGCGATCGCGACCGCGTCCTCTCCCTCGAACGCGCGACGCCCCGAGATGGCCTCGTAGAGCGTGGCGGCGAGGGAGAACTGGTCGCTCGCGGGGCTGAACGCGCCGTGCACCAACGCCTCGGGCGCGCTGTAGGCGGGCGTGCCCAGCACGGTGCCGCGCTGCGTGAGCTTGGACTCGGGGATGCGGGCGACGCCGAAGTCGGCGAGCTTGGGCCCGTGTCGCGAGAGCAGCACGTTCTCGGGCTTGACGTCGCGGTGGATGACGCCGGCCTCGTGCGCGAGCGTGAGCGCCGCGCCGAGCTCTCGCGCGAGGGCTGGGATCTCGTGGAGCGACAGCGCGCCCGTCCGCGTGATGCGCGCCCGCAGGCTCTCGGCGTCGACGTACTCGAACACGAGGTACACGCCGAGCGCGTCGTCGACGCCCATGTCGTGCAGCGTGACGATGGCGGGGTGGCTCACCGTCGCGGCGGCGCGCGCCTCGTTGCGCATGCGGTCCGCCAGTGAGGCGAGGATGTCGGGCTCGAGGTCCAGCCCGGGGCGCACGATCTTGACGGCCACGAGGCGGCCCAGCACGGAGTCGCGTGCAAGATACACGCGGCCCATCCCGCCCTCGCCGAGCGTGCGCTCGATCGCGTAGCGGCCCAGCGTGGTCGGCTCGCTCAAGGGCCCTCCGTGTGCGGGTTCCAGCACGCCGTGCGGTGGCCCGACCCGAGGTTCGGCTCGGCGAGCATCGGCAGCTCCTTGTCGCACGTGCCCGGCACCGCGCGCGGGCAGCGCGGGTGGAACGCGCAGCCGTCGGGCGGGTCGATCGCGTTGGGCGCGTCGCCCTCGAGCACCAGCTTGAGGCGCTTCTTGTCCGGGTCGGGCGTGGGCACGGCGGCGAGCAGGGCGCGCGTGTACGGGTGCAGGGGCTGGGCGTAGACCATCTCGACGGGCCCCTGCTCGACGATGCGGCCGAGGTACATGACCGCGACGCGGTGGCTCATGTGGCGTACGACGCGCAGATCGTGCGAGATGAACAAGAAGGCGACGCCCAGGTCGTCTTGCAAGTCCATGAGTAGATTGACGATTTGCGCTTGGATCGAGACGTCGAGCGCGCTGATCGGCTCGTCGCACACGATGAACTGCGGCTGCACCGCGAGCGCGCGGGCGATGCCGATGCGCTGCCGCTGACCGCCGCTGAACTCGTGCGGGTAGCGCGACATGGCCTCGGGGCGCAGCCCGACCTTCTCGAGGAGCGCCGCGACCTGCTCACCTTCGGCGTTCTTGTTGGGGGCGAGCTTGTGGATCTGGATCGCCTCTCCGACGATGTCGCGCACGGTCATGCGCGGGTTGAGGCTCGAGTACGGGTCTTGGAAGATGATCTGCATCTTGCGACGCAGCGGGCGCATCTCGGCCTGCGAGAGGGGCACGATGTCTCGCCCGTCGAACACGACGCGCCCGTAGGTGGGCTCGAGCAGGCGCAGGATGAGCCGCCCGAGCGTGCTCTTGCCGCAGCCGCTCTCGCCCACGAGGCCCACCGTCTCGGCGCGCCGGACGCGGATGGAGACCCCGTCGACCGCGCGCACGAGCTTCTGTTGGCGCGACAGCCCACCCGAGCCGCCGACGGGAAAGTACTTGGCGAGGCGCTCGGTCGCGACGAGCGTGCGGCCCTTGGGCTTGGCGCCCTTCTCGCCGCCGCCCTTGTCGGCCTTGGCGTCGTCGCCCTTCGCGTCCTTGTCGGTCGCGCCCTCGGGTGCCTTGGCCTCGTCGGTCACGAGAGCTCTCCGCGGCGGATGCAGCGCGCCAGGTGGGCGGCGTCGTCCCCCACGGCCTCGAGGGCGGGCTCGGCGGCGCGGCACTCCGGCTCGACGAGCGAGCAGCGCTCCTGGAAGCGGCAGCCCTTGGGGAGGTGGGCGAGGTCGGGCACGAGGCCCTCGATGACGGGCAGGCGCGGGCGTTTGGTGCCCGGCGTGGGCGACTCGCCCGGCGCGCGGTCGGTCGCGAACGACGGGAGGCTGCGCAGCAGGCCGCGCGTGTAAGGGTGAGCGGGCCGCGCGAAGAGGCTCTTCACGGGCGCGCTCTCGACGACCTGACCGGCGTACATGACGAGCACGTGCCGCGCGGTCTCGGCCACGACGCCGAGATCGTGCGTGATGAGCAGCACGCTCATCTCGAGCGACTCCTTGAGGCGCCCGAGGAGCTCGAGGATCTGCGCCTGGATNNTCGAGCGCGGTCGTCGGCTCGTCGGCGATGAGGAGCGCCGGCTGGCACGCGAGCGCCATCGCGATCATCACGCGTTGGCGCATGCCGCCCGAGAGCTGGTGAGGGTAGGCGTCGACGTTGGTCTCGGGCGAGGCCAGGCCCACGCGCCGGAGCATGTCGACGGCGACGTGCCGCGCCTCGCGGCGGCTCTTGTCTTGGTGCAGCCGCACCGCCTCGACGATCTGCGAGCCCACCGTGTACACGGGGTTGAGGCTCGTCATGGGCTCCTGGAAGATCATCGAGATCTCGTTGCCGCGCACGTCGCGCATCTCGCGCTCCGAGAGCGCGAGCAGATCGCGGTCGCGCAGCAGCACCTTGCCGCGCTCGATGCGTCCGGGCGGCGACGGCACGAGGCGCATGACGCTCAGCGCGGTGACGCTCTTCCCGCAGCCGCTCTCGCCGACGAGGCCCACCGTCGAGCCCATGGGGATGTCGAACGACACGCCGTCGACGGCGCGCACGTCTCCACGATCCGTGGAGAAGCTCGTGACGAGCCCCTGCACGGAGAGCAGCACTTGCGCTGAAGCCGCGCTCGCCCGCGCGCCGCTCTCGGCCTCGGTCATATCGCGCCGAAGATGCGCGCATTTTCCGCCGCCGCCAAGGACAAAGCGGATACCGTTTCGGCCCGTGAGCTGGCGCGCGACTGCCTTCGCCTTCGTCTCGCTCGCGGCCCTCTCGTGCGCGCCGCGCCCCCGCATGTGCGCCTCGACGGCCGACTGCGCCGGCGCCGCCTCGTGCGTGTCGGGCCGCTGTCAGCCCGACAAGGGCGTGCCCGCGATCCACACCGCGCGCCGCATCGTCGCCGAGCCGGTCGACATGGCGTGGCTCGGCCCCGACACGACGCCGGGCACGTTGCCGCCCCACGGTCCCCTGGGCCGGCCGGGGACGTCGCTGTTGATGCGCTTCTCGGTGCCGCTCGCCCCCGACGCGAAGCTCGTCGAGGCCTATGTGGTCTTGCACCGCGTCGAGGTCGTCGACGACGATCCATCGCCCATCTCCCTACATGCGACCCGGATCATCGATGTGTGGAACGGACGATCCACCTCGGCCGCCCGCGCGCCCCGTACAGAAGAGGTGCGCGCCTCGACCACCCGGGTCGACCCGGCCGGCCCTGCGCTGGTTCGCGTGGATGTTCGCGGGCTCGTGGAGCGCTGGCGCAAACGCAGCGCCGACGACCAGGGCCTCGCCATCGTCGCCGAAGGCGAGACCGAGACGGGAATGACCTTTGCGTTACATCCGAGCAGTGTCGATGTCGCACCTGGCCCTCAGCGCACACCTCTGCGCGCGTCCGTACCTGGGCCGTATCTCGAGCTGTATGTTCGATGAAAAAAAGAGCGCGACCGTGTGAATGACCGGTGGGGCAGCCCCGTCTGTCCTGGACGCTTCCCACCGAGCTACGCGCGGTACGCTTTCTTCCCGCGGCGGACATCAAACGCCCTTGACCCTCACACCACCGAGGGTGACCCTTTAGGAAAATCGACCCGGCGCGACCGGGAAGGAGAGTGAGAGATGCGAATGGCGAAGGTACTGGGGTCGATGGTTGCAGTGGGCGCGGCGATGTTTGCGTTGACCGCCGCGAGCGATGCCCGTGCCGACGACGAGTTCGACGTGTCGGGCGGCGCCGGTTCGATCGAGGTCAAGACCAAGGGCGGCTGGCACGTCAACAAGAACGCCCCGTGGAAGGTCACGGCGGGCGACAAGACGTTCGCCAAGGACAAGTGGACCCTCGGCGAGACGAACGCCAAGATCTCGGGCGTGCCCGCGGGCAACGCGACCGTGAAGATCTATGTTTGCTCCGGCGACAAGTGCAAGAACATGACGAAGACCGTCGCGGTCAAGTGACGGCCAGCGCGTCGTGACGCGGGCGCCTCTGGGCGCGCCGCCGCACGGCCCTTTGCGAGGCTCGCGTGCACGCACGCGGGCCTCGTCGCTTTTGTGGTCGCGGGCAAACTTGCGCTCCGCGCGACCGAGTTGCGCCTTGGCGCCCGGACGATGATGTACGCTCGCCATCATGAGTGAGACGGCCGCCACGATCCGGAGCATCGCCGAGAGCCTGGGCGAGCGCTTCAAGAAGGGCCGCCGGGTCCTGTCGTTCAGCGAGTACCTCGACCTCTTCGAGAGCGATCCCGTGAGGCACTCGCGCGACGCGAGCCGGTACATCCGCGACTGCTTCGACCACTACGGCACGACCGAGGTCGAGCAGCCGTGGGGCACGTTCACGCGGTGGAACCTCTTCGACCTGCCCTGGGAGGGACAAGAGGACGCGATGCGCCGCGGCGCGCTCATCGGGCAAGAGCACGTGCAAGAGGAGATCTACCGCGCGATCTCCAACTTTGCGCGCGAGGGTCGCGCCAATCGGCTCGTGCTCCTGCACGGGCCGAACGGGTCGGCCAAGAGCACCATCGTGGGCTGCATCATGCGCGGCGCCGAGCACTACTCGCACCTCGACGAGGGCGCGCTCTATCGCTTCAACTGGGTGTTCCCGTCGACCAAGACGCTGCGCGGCAGCCTAGGGTTCGGGCAGACCAGCGCCGGCGCGGCCGCCGCCTCGTACGCGCACCTCGCAGACGACGAGATCGACGCCAAGCTCCTCGTCGAGGTCCGCGACCACCCGCTCTTCCTCATCCCCGTCGACGAGCGGCGCAAGGTCCTCGAGAAGACGTTCGCCGCGAGCGGGGCGAAGGACGGCCCGAGCGAGTGGATCCTGCGCGGGCAGCTCTCGCACAAGAGCCAGCAGGTGTTCGAGGCGCTCCTCGCGAGCTACCAGGGCGACTACGCCGAGGTGCTCAAGCACGTGCAGGTCGAGCGCTTCTTCATCTCGCAGCGCTACCGCGTCGGCGCGGTGACGATCGGGCCGCAGCTCTCGGTCGACGCGGCCGAGCGGCAGGTGACGATGGACCGCTCGCTCGCGTCGCTGCCCGCGTCGCTGCAGGCGGTGACGCTCTACGAGGCCAAGGGCGAGCTCATCGACGCGGCGGGCGGCATCCTCGAGTTCAGCGATCTGCTCAAGCGGCCGCTCGACGCGTTCAAGTACCTGCAGCTCTCGATCGAGACGGGCGAGGTGCAGCTCACCGCCCAGAACGTGCAGCTCAACTGCGTCATGATGGGCAGCGCCAACGAGCTGCACCTCGACGCCTTCCGCGAGCACCCCGAGTTCGCCAGCTTCCGCGGGCGCCTCGAGCTCCTGCGCACGCCCTACCTGCGGAGCTACGTGCAAGAGCAGGCCATCTACGACACGCACGTCGTGCCGCAGATCCGCCGTCACGTCGCGCCGCACGCCACGACCGTCGCCGCGCAGTTCGCCGTGCTCACGCGCATGCGCAAGCCCAACACAGACAACCTCGGCCGCGCCGTCTCCAACGCGCTGAGCGGCCTCACCGCCGTCGAGAAGATGGCGCTCTACGCCAAGGGCCAGGCGCCCGAGCGGCTCGACGCCGACGCGCAGAAGGTGCTGCGCGCGAGCGTGCGGGAGATCTACGAAGAGAGCAACGCGCACCCCGTGTACGAGGGGCGCATCGGCGCGAGCCCGCGCGAGATGCGCGTCGTGCTCTTCGACGCAGCGCAGTCCACCCGCTACGCGTGCCTCTCGCCGCTCGCGGTGCTCGAAGAGATCGAGGACCTCTGCGAGCGCAAGAGCGAGTTCGAGTGGCTGCAGATCGACAGCCAGGCCGGCGGCTATCACGACGTGAAGGCGTTCGGCGAGGCGCTCTTCGCCCACCTGCTCGCCACGTGGGAAGAAGAGCTCTACGCGTCGAGCGGGCTGGTCGACGAGCAGCAGTACGACGACCTCTTCGAGCGGTACGTGCAGCACGTCAGCGTGTGGGTCAAGAAGGAGCGCATCCGCAACAAGGTCACGGGCGAGTACGAAGAGCCCGACCCGTCGATGATGAGCGAGGTCGAGCGCCTGCTCGAGGTGCAGGGTGAGGCCGACGAGTGGCGCAAGCAGCTCATCAGCAACATCGCGGCCTGGGCCATCGACCGGCCCGGCTCCAAGGTGCAAGCGCAGATCGTCTTTCCGCACTTGCTCAAGCGCCTGCGCGAGGCCGTCTTCGCCGACAAGCGCACGGAGGTCGCGCGCATCGCGCGTGACATCGCGATCCTCGAGCGCGAAGAGGGCTTCGGCCTCGACGCGCACCGCAAAGAGCAGCTCGGCCGCGTGCTCACTGCCCTGCGCGGCAAGTTCGGCTACTGCGACGCGTGCGCTGCCGACATGGTGAGCACGCTCATGCGCCGCCGTTACCACGAGCTCTTGTCGTGACGGCGCGGCGCTGCCTCGGCTTCAACGATAGCCGGGCGGCGCGGCCTCGAGCGCCATACGCGCGCCGCGCACGCCGAAGATGCGTCGGCCGCTCGGCGTGACGATGGGGCCGAGCAGCACCGTGGCGAGGACGGCCGCGAGGGTGAGGGCGACGCGATCGTCGTCGGAGGGGGCGAGCACGAGCCACGCGTACGGGCACCGGCGGGCGAGGTCGGACAGGCCTCCTGCGCGCTGCCCCTCCCGCGCCGCGGTCGCCTCGGCGTCCTCTGCGCGCGCGTGATCTGCGGGCGCCGCGGGGCGCACGTACACGACGCGGCGGCCCGACGCCGTGGGATCGTCGCTCGTCAGCCGGAGCCAGCGGGCGTCGACCTCGGGGTGGGACGTCGCGGGCTCGCGGTCGGGCCCCAGGGTGAGGTCCGCGCCGAAGAAGCGCCGCGCGTTGGAGCGCGCCGCGGCCTCGTCGATCGCGCTGTCGGCGCGCTGCCCGAACACGACGAACGCGCCTTCGGCCGGGTGCGTCGACGCAAGCATCGGATCGCAGAGCGCCCCGCGTTCGTCGAACAGTGAGGCGATCACGCGATCTTCGTCGTCGGACATGCTGGTACCGTAGGGCATGGCCGCCACGCTGGTCGACACGCACTGTCACCTCGACGCGCAGTACTTCCCCGAGGGGCCCGACGACGTCCTCACCCGCGCGCGCGCGTCGGGTGTCGGCGGGTTCGTCGTCATCGGGGTCGGATCCGACCTCGAGCCAGCGCGCGCGGCCATCGCGCTCGCGCGTCGCCGGCCGTCGGACGTCGCGGCCGTCGTGGGCGTGCACCCGCACGACGCCTCGACGCTCGACGACGCCCGGTACGCCGAGCTGGCCGAGCTCGCGCGGGCGCCCGAGGTCGTCGCGGTCGGCGAGATGGGCCTCGACTACCACTACGACCACTCGCCGCGAGACGTGCAGCGCGCGGTGTTCGCGCGCCTCATCGGGCTCGCCCGCGAGGTGGACAAGCCCATCGTGGTGCACACGCGGTCGGCCGCCGAGGACACGCTCTCGGTGCTCGAGAGTGAGGGCGCGCGCGACGTCGGCGGCGTGATCCACTGCTTCAGCGAAGACCGCCCGTTCGCGGAGCGCGCGCTCGCGATGGGGCTCTACGTGTCGTTCAGCGGCATCGTGACGTTCAAGAACGCGCGCGGTGTGCACGAGGTCGCGGCGTGGGCGCCCGCCGATCGGGTGCTCGTCGAGACCGACAGCCCGTACCTCTCGCCCGTACCGCACCGGGGCAAGCCGTGCGAGCCGGCGTTCGTGTCGTTCACGGCGTCGCGCGTCGCCGAGCTGCGCGGGGTCGACCGCGATCTGCTGGCCACGCAGACGACCGAGAACGCGCAGAAGCTCTTCCGCAGATCCTTCGCACCTCCGCCTACAGAGTGAGAGCGATCCCCCCGGGCTGAAGCGACGCGGCGTGCGCGCCGTCCAACGTCCCGTACGTTTGTGGTGGAGCGCGCGTCGCGACGACGCGGTCGCGCGGCGGCAGCCCGAAGGGCCTGGCACTTGGCGAGAAGGAACGAGCGGAGAGACGCGCCGAGGCGGCGGACGAAGAACGGCCCGGGTTGGTCGCTCCTCGCGTCGGTGGGGGCGCACGCGCTCGGCCTCGCGGGCGTCGCGATCGTCGCGTACGGATCGTTCTCGTCGCGGCCGGCCGAGCAGGCCGAAGCGCCGCGGCCGCCCGAGAAGCTCATCGCGATCGAGCTCCCTGGTTTCGACGAGGGCTCGCTGATCGACGACCACGCCGACGTGCCCACGGGGGCGGTGCCGGTGGCGTTCGGGGGCTCGGCGGTGGCGCGCGTCGACGACGGACGTCGCGGCGGCGGCGGTGACGCGACGGGCGCGAAGGCGACGAACCTGGCCGACGAGGCCGACACGCTCCGTCTCTCGCCCGACACGCGCAGCCACCTCGACCGGGATCAGGTGCAGCGCCTGCAGACGGCGCGCGCGCGTCAGACGCGAGAAGATCGGCGGTCGACGACGCAGCCGATGGAGCTCACGTTCCTCGCGACGGGCAAGGGGACGCACGAGGAGCGCCGGCCTCGCGCCGACACGGATCCGTCGCGCGGATCGCTGCGCGCGCGGACCGCGGCGGTGTTGGGCGGACCGGCGGGCGCTCGTGATCGCAGCGAGGGCGACGACGTGGCGCCGCGTGGGGGCGCGGCCCAGCCCGGTGGCAGCGTCTCGAGCCCTGGCGTGGGCCTGCGCGCGGCGGCCGAGGGGACCGACCACCGCGCGAGCGCGAACATCGCCTTCGGGAGACCCTCGGTCACAGAGGCCGCCGTGAGCATTCCTGCCACGACGCGCGGCCGTCCGCACGACACCGTCGACAGCGATCAAGAGGTCGCGAGCACGGTCCGATCGCTCGTGCACGCGAGCGTGGCGGGCGCCCTGCGCGCCGGCGCCGGAAGGGGAGGTGCGGGGGGAGCGGGAGATCCCGGCGCGGGCGGCGGCGCGGGCCGCGGCTCGGTCGCGTCGCCGCTCGGGCGGGGCGACGGTGACGTGTTCGACTTCAACACGCGCGACCCGTCGCTGCTGCCGTACTTTCGCAAGCTCCACGCGAAGATCGACCCGCTCTGGCGCGACGCGTTCCCCAAGTCGGCCATGCTCGAGCTCAAGCAGGGCACCGTGATCCTCGAGTTCGTGATCGAGGCGAACGGGGCCGCGCGCGTCGTGTGGCCGCCCGCGCGTCCGAGCGGGATCGACGAGTTCGACAAGAACTGCGCGGAGGCGATCCGCCGCGCGGGCCCGTTCGAGCCGATCCCCGCGGCGCTCGGGGTGCGCCGGCTGCGCGTGCGCGC
>JAGQJA010000261.1:0-5218 GCA_020430845.1 Myxococcales bacterium | reverse complement strand
AGCTCGTAGAACGGCGTGTCGAGGCGGAGCGAGACGCTGAGCGCGGTGTGGTGCGTGCGGAGCATCTCGGCCCCGACCTGCGCGAACGCGCCGAAGCCCGAGCCCGAGAGGTCTCCCTCCTTCTCGCGGTTGAGTCGGAAGTAGCTGAGGCCGAGACCGCCCGCGACGAACGGAGAGAAGTCGCCGTTGGTGAGGTAGTAGCGCGCCCCGATGTCGATGCTCGCCGAGCCCATCTTGCGCTCGTTGCTGCCGATGCCGCCCGCGCGGCCGTGACCGCCGAGCCCAAGGTTCCCCGCGCGATAGAGGAGCCCGAGGTCGACGCCCGCCGAGCTCCCCGACGGAGACCCGATGCCCGTCGTGCCGAAGATGCCGCCGTCGAAGCCCATCTGGCCGCGCTGCACCTTGACCTGGCGCGTCTCGCTCGACAGCACGTTGTCGACGTCGCGCGTCTCGTTGACGGACTTGCCGTCGACGAGCGAGCTGACGAGCCTGGGCGCCGCGACGTTGAGCTCGTCGAGCCCCGCCACGAACGCGCGCCGCTCGTCGTACGTGTTGCCGCTCCGCGCGGCGAGCGTGACCAGCGTCTTGCCGCCGAGCTTGCCCATGCGCACCTCGTGCTGCGCGCTCGTCGCGCCCTGGCGCGCAAGCTCGTGGCAGACGACGTCGGCCGCGGTGTGGGCCTCGGCGTCGTCGATGCCCGCGTGATCACCGAGCGTGCACGTCGCCGTGATCGGCTGCGCGTTGGGCGCCGGCGCGGACGCGGCCGCGACCGTCGGCGCCTGGGGCGCGGTCGTCGGCGCTGGTTGCGCGGCGATCGCGGCGGGCGCGGCCGTGTCCTGTGCGGACGCCGACGACGCGACGAGGACGAGGGCCGAGGCGAGGACGGTCGAGGCGAGGATGGACGTGTGGCGGGGGCGCATGGTGCGGATCGACTCCAATGGGGGCCGGCGCTTCATCGGTCGGGGGGACCGGGCTGCCGGCTCGTGCGTCCGGCAGAGATTGCAATTGCGCGGCCAGGTGTCGCCCACGGGCGCAGATGTGCGCGATTTGCGGGCGATCCGCCGTGTGTCAGGGATCGAGCACGCCGGCGAGACCGCACGAGCCGTGACTCCGGCAGGGCAACGCGATCAGGGGGCTGTGGACGCGCGACGTGTCCTCGGCGGCAACATCGGCTGCACGTTGCCGCGCGCGCAACGCGCCTGCGGCTCCCGCGCGCAAGGCGTGGTCCTCACAACGTCCCCTCGACGCCCAGGCTCGGGATCGCGATCGGCCCGATGAGCTGCGGCTCGCAGTTGAACCCGCCCGAAGGGCAGGTGGTCCCGATCGCCTCCTTCTGCACGAGCACGTTGAACATCTCGGCCGTGACCGCGACGTAGCGACCGTCACGTTGGATCCAGCGCTTCTCGAGGCGCGCGTCGATGCGATGAAACGCCGGGCCCCGCGCGTTGGGGACGCCGTTCTCGTAGAGCGTCGAGTACGGGATGCCCGAGTAGCCGACGTAGCGCGCGCCGAAGCGCCAGCCCCGGCCCAGGTCGACCGAGCCGACGACGTTGAGCACGTGTGTGCGGTCGAACTGGCTGAGCACCGTCACGTAGCGGCGGCCGAAGGGGTCGTAGGTGTCGCGCGTCGAGCGAGAGAGCGTGTACGAGATCCATCCGCCGACGCGCTTGGTGAGCTTGCGACCGAGCATCATCTCGAGGCCGTACGCGCGGCCGCGCGTCGTGCCGTCGCCGCAGCGCGCGTTGTCCTCCTCGAAGTCGCAAGGCAGACCGAGGTCGACGAGCCCCGTGTACGCGTGGAGGAAGCCCGTGACGTTCGCGGTCAGGTCCCACGGGAGGGGGATCTCGAACCCTTGGCTCAGCTGGTGGCCGCGTTGGACGCCGCGCCACAGCTGCGAGAGCGTGAGGGCGGGGAGAGGGAAGGGGAGCGCGCTCGGTTGGTGGGCGATGCCGATCGCCGCGATGTGCGTCACGGGGCCGAGGCCGATGCGTGTCGAGAGCCGCGGGTCGGCGGTGACGATGGCGCGCGCGTTCTGCGCCGCGATGCTCGGCGCGCTGCTCGTGGCGAAGTCGTCGTAGGTGTCGGCGCCGCTGCCGGCGGTGCGCGACGTGAACGCGTCGAGGCGCAGGCCCGGCATCGCCTGCACGTGGGGCGCGAGGCGCAGCGGCACGTCGACGTACATGCCCATGTTCACGTCGTCCTGGAGCGCCGACTGCGTGCGCGAGCCGGTGCGTACGGCGCCGCCGCCTTGCGGACCTCGGGGCGCGGCGTCCGGCTCCGAGCCGATGGGCTCGACCACGTCGTCTTGCTCCGTCGTGAGGCCGTAGTGGCGCAGCCACACGTCGGCGCCGACATGGATTCGCGCGTCGTCGGAGAGCTTCTCGCGCCATTCCGAGCGCGCACCGAGCACGTCGGCGGTGATCGCGAACGGCCCCCCGGCGGTGCGGTCGTAGCCCACGGTGATCGCCGTGCGCAGGCTGCCGGTCCGGCTCGTCTGCCTGTCCCAGCGAAGGTCGACGCGATGAAACTGGATGCCCAGGATCTGCTCGAGCTCGCCGGTGGACTTCTTGCGCTCGCTGATCGAGTCGAAGCTGCCGAACGACAACACGCTCAGCGTGTCTCGAGGACTGACCTTGTAGGTCACGCGCGTCTGGTAGTCCCAGTACGCGAGCGACGCGTCGGGGGCGAAGAGCGAGAGCAGCAGCCCCGGGTAGCCGTAGCGGCCGGACACGAGGGCCGATCCCTTGGGCTCGACACCGGGGTCCGCGTTCTTCGAAGGAAAGGGCGCGAACGGGGCCTCCACGAGCGCGCCGGCGTCGAAGAGTCGTAGCGTCCAGTCGGCGCGCGGTCGTGTGGCGGGGGGAACGATGTCCGCGCTGACGATCCCGCCCGAGAAGCGCCCGAAGCGCGCGGGGTAGCCGCCGCGGTGCAGCTCGACCTTGTCGACGAGCGCTGGGTAGAGCACGGCCGGGCCGACGCCCAGGTGAAAGAGGCCCGGCACGCGCACGCCGTCGATGAAGTACCCGGTGTTGCCCGGCGGCGCGCCGCGCACGTAGAAGTACGGCACGCCGCTCGCGATCGGCGTGACCCCGGGCAACGTCTCGAGGGCGCGGAATGCGTCGCCGAACGCGCCGGGGATCTGGCGGACCTCTCTGCCGTCGACGGAGGTCTTGGGCGCGGGCTCGGGCTTGGTGCCGCGCACCTCGATGTCCTCGACGACGGGCGGCGGCGGACGGGCGCTTCCGTTGCCGGGGGCCGGCTGCGCCCGAGCGGGCGCGATCTGGAGCGAGGCGGCCGCCAGCGCGCCGCACGCGATCGGTCGCAGTGCGGGCCCGCGCATCCCGCGGATGATACGGGCGCACCCCCGACGCGTCGACGACGCCCACCCGCACGACGATGTCGGACGTGTGTCGACGCGGGGCCAAGGTCGTGAATCATGAGCACGCGTCCGACCGATCGTTGCCCGCGCGCGTCGTGTGTCGTAGAGCCGAGCCATGCGCGTCGCCGCCCTGCTCACCGCGTTCGCCGCCGTCACCCTGGGCGGGTGCGACGACGCGGCCGACGACGCGCGGCAGGCGCAGATCGTGGGCGTCCTCACGCGCGCCGACGAGGCGACAACGCGGAGCCGTCCGCGGCTCGTCGCCGGAAAGTATGCGCGGATGGCCGGATCGCCGTCCGACTTCTTTCGCGGCAGCCTGCCGCTCTACGTCCACGACCTGCGCAGCGGTACGTCGCTCGCCGCGAGCTCGCGTTTCGGCCTCGACGTGCCGCTCGTCCCGAGCGTGGGCGATCCCCACGCCGAGAACTTCGGCTTGCTGCTCGCGTCCGACGGCTCGCTCGCGCTCGAGCCCAACGACTTCGACGCCGCCGACCGCGCCCCGTACCTCTGGGACGTGCGGCGCCTCACGGCGGGCATGGCCCTCGCGGCGATCCGCGCGAACGACGGCGACGACGCGGCGCGCGCGATCACAGCGGCGTCGCGGCTCGTCATCGCGCGGGCGGCGGCCGAGGGCTACCGGGCGGGCATCGAACGGCGCGCGCGGGGTGAGGCCGTCCCGCGCGTGACGAGCCCTGGCGAGAGCACCATCCTCGCCGACCTCTTTCGCCGCGGGGCGCGAGACGCCGCGTCGCGCGCGGAGCTCGCGGAGCTGACCGAGCTCGAAGGGGGCGCGCGGCGCCTCAAGCGCGGAGGCGTCGACCCGGACGACCCACAGAGCGTGTACGCAGAGCTGCCGGCGATCGCGCGCGAGGCGCTGCCCGCGGCGCTCGAGAGCTACCGGCGCACGCTCGAGCGCGCGCCCGACGCGCCCTTCTTCCAGGTGCTCGACGCCGTCCGCGAGCTGGGCAGCGGCGTCGCGAGCTGGCCCCGCGTGCGCGTGATCGTCCTCGTGCGCGGTCCGTCCGACGCGCCCGACGACGACGTGCTGCTCGAGCTCAAGGAGCTCGCCGACTCACCCATCGCGGGCCTCTATCCGCCGGGGGTCCACCACGACGACGTGGGGCGGCGCGTCCTCGAGTCGTCGCGCGCGGCGTGGGCGCGCTCCGACGCCGAGCCGCTCTGGGGGGTGACCACCCTCTTGGGGCTGCCGTGTCAGGTCCGCCACGAGACCGCCGCGCACAAAAGCGTGCGTATACAGAGAATGGTCGAGGAGCGGGGGACGCCCGAGGCCCTCTCTGCGCTCGGGCGCGTGCTCGGCGAGACGCTGGCGCGCGCGCACACCGCCGGGCCCGACGGCGTGACGCTCGCGCGGGCCGTCTTCGCGCGACTCGCGGCCGACCCTGCCGGGTTCGTCGAGGAGCAGGCGCGCGCCGGTGTGGCCTACGCCGAGGGCGTCGTCGCCGACCACGCGCGCTTCGTGCGCGCCCTCTACGGGCTCGGCCCGCTGCTCGGCGTGCCCTCCGAGCCCGAGGACGCACCGCGGCCCGATCTCGCGCTCCTCATCGGCGCGCCGCCGCCGGCCCCGGCCCTGCCGCCGGCTCCCGCGTCGCTCCCCGCGCTCCCGCCGGTGGCGCCATGAAGTGGACGTGTGCGGCTGCGTGGATCGTTGCGGGTCTCGTGCTCGCGCGCGCCGTGGGGGCGCAGCAGCCGGAGCCTGATGCGGGGGCGGGTGCGGATGCGGTTGCGCCTGCGGATGCGGATGCGGTTGCGCCTGCGGTTGCGCCTGCGCCTGCGGGTGCGGATGCGCCTGCGGTTGCGCCTGCGCCTGCGGTTGCGCCT
>JAGQJA010000260.1:17923-27446 GCA_020430845.1 Myxococcales bacterium | reverse complement strand
CGCCGCTCGCCGCGTCCGGTCCGCCTCTCGCCGTGTCGGGTCCTCCCCCCGCGTATGTGTCGCACGCGCCGCCGGTCGCCTACACAGCGCCCCCCCTCGCGGGCCCTCACGCCTCGCACGGCCCCGGCGCGCCCACGCCGTCGCCCGCGTCATACACGCCGTCTCCGACGGCGCCGTCGCGCTCGGGCGCCTCGGGCGCGCTCGTGGCCGCGCTCGTCGGTGTGATCCTCCTGCTCGCGCTGGGCCTGGGAGGCGCGGCGACCGCGTTCTACATCACCCGCTCCGATGGCGCCGAGTCGACGAGCAAGCCCGTCGCCGCGGCACCGCCGGTGCCGACGCCGCCCGCGCAGGTGACCGGCCCCAGCGGAGCTCCGACCGCGAGCGGCGCGGTCGCCACCCAAGGCGCCGACGACGACCCACCCGATCCGTCGAGCCCTGCCGCGACGCCCGGCGCCCCGGGGCGCTCCACGCCGGCGGGCCCGAACGCCGCACCCACGGCACCACCGGCGCCGACCAAGCCCGCCGCGACCGTCGTGCCGCGCAAGCAGTACGCGGGAGCCACAGCGCGTTACAGCGGCGGCGAGTACCCCAAGCCCTTCACCATTCCCGGGTGCCGCGACGCGATCAACTCGGTGCTCCCGCTCATCAACCGCTGCTACGCGGCGACCGAGTTCGAGCCCCCCGATCACCAGTTCGTCTATTGGACTGTGGACATCAACCCTGCCGGCGCCGCCACCGCCGTCGGCCCCGTCGGAACGGCGCCCAGGAACGCCAAGCTCGACGTGTGCGTCGGCGGCGCATTCCGCGCGGCGCGATGGCCCGCCACCGACACCGGCGGGCGCATCAAGATCAGCCTCACGGCGCGCACACGCGACAACCCGTGACGACGCAGGCGCGCGCGACGCGCGACCCGAGCGTGAACATCGCGCGCGGACCGTCTACGCTGGTGCCGTGCGCGGTGTGGATCAGAGCGGGCGCGTGCTCGGCGGCAAGTACCGCCTGAGGCGCGTGCTCGGCGAAGGCGGCTGGGGCGCCGTGTACGAGGCCGTGCAAGAGGACCTGGGGCGGCGCGTCGCGATCAAGGTGTTGCACACCGACCTCGCGCTCTCGAGCGAGGGCATCGCCAGGTTCGAGCGCGAGGCCAAGGCCGCGGGCGCGCTGGGGCACGCGAACATCGTCCAGGTCACGGACTTCCAGGCCAACCCGGGTGAGCCGCCGTTCATCGTCATGGACTACCTCGACGGCGAGACGCTCGGTGCGTTGCTCGCCCGGGAGGGACGGCTCGCCCCCGAGCGCGCGGCCTTCGTCGCGTCGCAGGTGCTCGCCGCGCTCGAGGTGGCGCACGCCGCGGGCATCGTCCATCGCGACATCAAGCCCGACAACGTCTTCTTGCTCGAGGTGAGCGGCGTGCACGACATCGTCAAGCTGCTCGACTTCGGCGTGGCCAAGCTCCACGGCGAGGGCGCGCAGCTCACGGGAGGAGGCGCGCTCGTGGGCTCGCCGGCGTACATGGCGCCCGAGCAGATCCGCGGCGCGGCGATCGACCTGCGCGCCGACCTGTGGTCCGTTGCAGTATGCATCTATCGCGCGCTCACCGGCCTCATGCCCTTCGAGGCCGACTCACTGCACGCGCTCATGATGAAGATCACCGAGTCCGCGCCCACGCCCCTCGCGGCCCTGCGCCCCGACGTGCCGCCGGGGCTCGTGGCGGTCGTCGAGCGCGGCATGCAGAAGGACCCGAGTGGGCGGTTCTCGTCCGCACGCGAGATGGCCCGCGCGCTCGAGCCCTACGCACGTGCCAGCGGCGCAGCGAGACCGCGCGGGACGGTCGCCATGTCCGTGCAGCCACCACCGACGCCGCAGACGCCTCCCGGCGCACCTCCTCCGTATGGTCTGACGACGGGCCCGCCGAGCCCGGGCGGCCCCGCGCTGCCGCTGGGAGCGTCCCCGCTCGCGGCCACGGCGCCCGCGCCGATGGTGCACGTCGCGCCCACGCCCGAGCCAAGGCCCGCGGGCGGCGGTCACACGACGCTCATCGCGCTGCTCGTGGGTGGCGCCGCGCTGCTCGCGCTCATCGTCGTCGGCGGCGCGGTCGCCCTGCTCTACGTTTCGCGCCCCGACGACGCGACCCCCGTCGCCGTCGCGTCCGCGGCCCCGGCGATCCCGTCGGGCGGCCGAGCCACGCCGGTCGTCGCGAGCGCCGCCGCGGGCGCTGCGTCACCCGACGATGCTCCCCCCGAGCCCGGCCCGGGCCCCGCGCCGCGCCCCGGCGCGCCACCGAAGCCCAACACGCCCGACAACCCCGCGCCGTCGCCCACGACCCCACCCGCGGCGCCCGCGGGTCGCGCGATGATGGGCGGCGCGGCGCCGTACTACTCCGGCGGGGACTACGCGCCGTACACCGGCACCGACACGCGCGCGGCGTTGCAGCGCGTGATGCCCGCCGTGACGCGCTGTTATGCGCAGACCGTCTACGAGCCGGCCGAGCACGTGTTCACGAGCTACACCGTGACGGTGACGGCGGCCGGCGCCGTCTCGGGCGTCGGCCCGCGGGGCGACTCGCCGCGATGCCCCAAGCTCGACGCCTGCATGCGCGGCGCGCTCGGCGCGATGAAGCTCCCCGCGACCCCGAGCGGCGCGCAGATCCGCATCACCTTCACGGCCCCCCGGACCCCAGGAGAGTGATGCGCGTCGCCCGCGTCGTCATCGTCGCCGCCTCGGCCCTCGGTCTCTCGTTCGCCCGCGACGCGCGCGCAGATGACGCGACGTTCGCGCTCTCGGTCGACGTCGCGCCAGACACCGACGGCAAGCCCGTCCGCGACGCGGCTTGGATCGACGCCCAGATCGAGGCGGCGGAGCGCCTGTTCGTCCCGCTCGGCGTTCACTTCCGTTGGAGGCGCACGCACCCGCTCCCCGCGCGCTTTGCGAGCCTCGCGACCCGCGCCGATCGAGACGCGCTCCGGCCGCACGTGCAGAAGCACGCGATCAGCGTCTTCGTCGTGAACGAGCTCGCCGACGTCGACGAGGCGGGGCGCTTTCGGATGGGCGTGTGCTGGCACCACGGCAAGGACGGCACCCGCTACCTCATCGTCGCGGCGTCGGCGCGGCCCACGGTGCTCGCGCACGAGCTCGGGCACTACTTCGGGCTACATCACAGCAAGGTCGTCGACAACTTGATGAGCTACTCGCGCGCCGACGGCGAGGTGTTCCTCGACGACGCGCAGAAGTCGACGGTCAAGGGCCGGGCCGCGCTCTACCTGCGCACCCGGGCCCTGCCGGACGTGGGCCCGGCGCGGTCGTTCTTGTAGGGCGCCGGCCGGGCGAGCAAGGGCGCGACCACCTTCGGACACGGGCTGCCTCGCGGCGCGTCGTTTTTTTTCTCGCGACCCGGGAACCATCTGCGCCCGCCGTCGTGGAATGGGGCGATGATGGGCCTCGCCGTGAGCTTCCCGCTCCCCGCCGACGACCGGAACGCCCCGCTCGACCGGGCGCTCCTCGTCCGGTGCACAGCGCAGGATCCCATGGCATTTCGCGTATTTGTGGCTCGCCACGAGCGCGCCGTGTTCGCGCTGCTCTCGCGCATGCTCGGCCGCGGCCCCTCGGTGGAGGACCTTGCGCAAGAGACGTTCGTGCGAGCCTACCGGGCGTTCCCGCGCTTCGACGTGGACGGCCCGGCCAAGGTCTCGACCTGGCTGCTCACGATCGCGACGCGCCTCTCGCTCGACGCCCGCAAGCGCCGCGAGGTGCCCGCGACGTCGCTCGACGACGAACGCGCTGCGCCCCGAGCCGCCGCGCCGGGGGATCCCGAGATCGAGCACCGACGACGAGAGCTCGGGCGCGCCCTCGAGGCCGCCGCGGCGACGTTGCCCGACGACCAACGCGCGGCGCTGGTGCTCTCGGAGTACCACGGGCTGTCGCTCGCCGAGATCGCCGAGGCGCTCGAGGTGCCCGCCGCGACGGTCAAGACCCGTGTGTTCAGGGCGCGCGAGAAGATGCGCGCCGCGTTGGGAGAGGAGTGGAGCTCGTGAGCGACAACGCAGACGACGACGCGCGCCTGAAGGACCGCGGGCTCGACGTGGACGCGTGGGAGGCCGAGGCGCCGCCACGTGATTTCACCGAGAGCGTGATGCGCGCGGTGATGGCCGAGCGCGCCGACGGCGCGGCCGACGCGGAGAGCGCCGAGGCGCGGGCCGAAGAGCCCCGGACGCCGGCGCGCGTGACGGCGCGGCGCAAGTGGTTCGCCGGCGGCATGACCGCGATCGCCGCGGCCGCCGCGGTGACGCTGGTCGTGACGCGACCGCCGTCGAGCGGCGAGGCCGTCGCGCAGGGCCGCACCGAGGTGCGCATCGGCACGCGCGCCATCGCCGTGCTCGAGCCGGGCGCGCGAGTGACGTGGAGCGGCGACGACGTCGTGCAGACGACGGGCGACGTCTTCTATCGGGTCGAGCCGGGCGCGCGCTTTCGCGTGCACACGCCCGCGGGCGACGCCGAGGTGTTGGGAACGTGCTTCGCCGTGAAGGTACGCGGCGCATCGAACGAGGATCGCGACATGAAGTGGATGCAGAAGAGAGACGTGAAGGCGGGCGCGATGGGCGCCGCGATGTCGGCGCTGGCGTTCGTCGCCGTGTACGAAGGCAAGGTCGCCGTGTCGCACGCGGGCCAGCGCGCCGAGCTCCGGGCGGGCGAGAGCGCGACGTCGGGTCCGGGCGGCGTGCGACGCGCGTCCGAAGAAGAAGCCGCGGCGGCGGCGAGCGCGCTCACGGGCGCCCCCGACGGCCCCACCGATCCGACGGCCGCGGCCAACCAGAACCTCGTCACCCAGGTACGCGCGTACAAAGACGAGCTGTCGAAGATCCAGACGCAGAAGACCGAGCTCGAGCAGAAGCTCCAGCAGACCGAGGCGAGACTCGCGTCGTCGCAGGGCGGCGACGGCGGTCCGGCAAAGCATGACTTCGACCTCTCGCCCGAGGACTGGGCCGAGCTCGCGAAGAACCGCACCGTCAAGTACCGCGTCCCGTGCACCGACCAGAAGAACTGGACGCTCTCGCAAGACAAGCTCGACAAGCTCGGGCTCGCGCCGGCCGACGCGGCGCCCATCCGCGACGCCTACGAGCGCTCCGAGAAGCGCACCTGGGCCGAGGTCCGTCCGCTCTGCGTCGCGGCCCTCGGCAGCGCCGACGCCGTCGACAAGCTCGGGCTCAACACGTGCACGCACCTCATCCTCGATCTCTCTCACAAGAACGATCAGGCGGGCACGCGCGAGCAGATGTCGGCGGTCGGCGAGATCCGCGCGGGCATCCGTCCGCCGCCCGGTCCAGACGACAAGGTCGGCCCGGTGCTCAAGCTCTTTCTCGCCCTCACCGCTTCCAACAAGGCGTTCGAGGCCGACCTGGCGCGAAACTTCGGCCCCGAGGAGGCCCACCGCCTCGCCTACAGCGACGAGATGTGCATGGAAAGCAGCACGTTCGGCCGCGGCGGCAAGCGCTGAGGCGTCGGCCGAAAGGCGCCGAGGCTCAGCGCGGGACCCGGTGGAGGATCGACTCGCTGCGCGTACCTCGGCGTGTGTAGAACGCGTAGTCCCCGTCGGGCACGGCCAGGCTCACCGGATCGATCGGCCCGGTGAGCGCGAACGAAGGGCCACCGCACCGGTGCACCCTTTCGAGCTCGACCGCGTTGTCCGGTCGCATCCCGAAGAAGTAGACGTGGTCGCCGCGAACTTCGAACCGACGCCTCTCGGCGACGCCGTAGCCCGCGTCGGCGACGGGGTCCCTTGCCTTCACCACGAGGCCGACGTCTGCCACGAATCCATCGCCGATCGACGTGAGCGTCGAGAGGGCGATCCGACGGATCGCTTGCTCGACCGCGTCGAAGAAGTAGAGGTACTGCGCGTCGACCGCCAGGTCCGCGAGGCCCGGAGCGGTCAGCACCGCCTTCGAGCCCGTCGCTGCGGTGAATCGATAGAGCGTCTGGGTCGGAGCACCCGCCCCGTCGTTCGCCACGTAGAAGATGGGAGCACCCTCGACGCCCGCGGTCGCCAGCGACACGATGTCGCCTGACGCGCTGGTCAGCAGCGTCCGAGTCCCGGCGTCGCTGCCCACGACACGCGGGAGCGACCGGAGCTCCTTCCCGGTGGCGAAGATCAGCTCAGTGGTCGTGATCGCGGCGCGCGCGCGATCGGTGCTGAGGAGCGACCGCTTGCTCGGCGCCGAACCGTCGGGCTCCAGGTCGACCTGGATGACGCCCGTGCTGCTGGAGAAGGCGAAGAGGTCATCCTCTTGCAGCGTCCCGCCTCGGAACTCCGCGACGTCCAGGCGGGCCAACGAGCTCCGTCCCCCGCCGTCTGCCGCGAGCGCAAAGACCTCTCCGGCGTCCGCTCCGGTGCGGTGGCTCGCGAGGGCGACGGGGAACCCCGCGCGCGCTCCGACCACCCGGACGACGAGATCATTGTTGAAACCAACCTCCCACGCCGCCGGATTGCAGACGCCGCCCGTGCACGGGACGCCGGCACCACAGGAGTGGCCGCACGCGCCGCAGTGGGCCCTCGTGTCGTTCAGGTTCACGGGCTCGGGACCGCCACAATCGACGAGGCCGGTCTGCTCGACGGGGGCCACGAACGCCTTGCACGGATCCGGATCCGCGGCGCCGTCGGGCGTCGCGTCGTCACCCGCGCCCCCGCCGTCGGGCATCGCGGCTTCGCCCTCGGCGTCGCCTGCTCCCGCTGGCTCGCTACGAAACGTGGAGCACGCGCTGCCCGTCGACGCCAGGGCGCCGACCGCGAGAGACGCCGCCATCACCCAAAGAGGCAAGCGGCGGAAGCGGCGCTTCAGGACCCCGCTCATGTGTCGATCGTAACATGGGCGCCTCGAGACGCCCGCGACGCCGCGTCCGCCCGCTCTCTGGCTCGCCCTCGGCGAGGCTTCTGCGCGAAAAGGCCACCGGTCGAGTGGAACACACCCGCGCACCAATCCCTCCCGATCGTCACGAGCGCGTCTCTTTCACTCTCCCCACGGGAGATGCGCTCGGTATGTTGGAAGGCTCGGGCAATTGTTCGCGGGATCCGCGCCTTGCTCGAGGGAGGTCCGTGCACATGTGGCCGTTTCGTCGCGCGCAGGGTTCCAACGACATTCCGTCCTTCACGGTCGACAACACCATCGGCGCGGGCACCACGATCCGCGGTGACCTCAAGAGCCCCGGCGGAGTGCGCGTCGAGGGCACGATCGACGGCGCGCTCGACGCCGAGGGCCCCGTGGTCGTGGGCGAGGGCGGCGCGGTCTACGGGACGGTGCGCGGCAGCGAGGTCGTCGTGCTCGGCACCGTGCGCGGCGACGTGCAGTCCAAGGGTCACCTCGAGATCGGGCCCAAGGGCACAGTCGACGGCGACATCTCGGTCTCGAGCTTTCGTATGCACACCGGCGGTGTGTTCTGCGGCACCAGCCACATGCCCGACGCGCACGCCGACGACGCGGCGCACGCGCTGCCGCCCAAGAAGGTCGAGCGCGCCTTGCCCGCGGCGCCGAGCCCGGTGCGCGCGGCCGACTTCCCGGCGAAGAAACCGGCAAAGCCCGACGCCCCGCGCGACACGCTCGTCACCGCGAGCACCGGCGCACCCAAGAGCGACACTGCGCCCAAGAGCAAGAGCAACACGCTCGCGCCGCCCTCGCTCGGCGCCGTGCCGCCGCCTCCGGGCATGAGCGATCTGCCTCCGCTCACGCCGAGCGCGGGCGTGCCCGTGCCCGTGCAGAGTCAGGAGCGCATCGCGACGGGTCGCGACACCAAGGACTTCACCGGCGACGAGCCCAAGAAGACCGCCACCGGCTGACGCGCCCGAGAGGCGCGCNNGCTCGGGCTCCGACGCGGGCGCCAGACCGAGGGCGATCAGCGGCTCGCTTGGCAGCCCTGCATCTCGCCGTCGTGGCTCGCCGCGTAGTCTTTGCAGGCCTTGGCGTAGTCGACGACCATCTTGCGCGTCGGCAAGTAGCAGCTGCCGTCCTTGGCCGCCGCGCTGATCCACTTGGAGAGCCCCGTGCGCCACGCCCACAGCCGGGCGCCGCGCGCGTCGCCGTACGCCTCCGGGTCGTTGTAGTCGTCGACCCAGTTGTAGAAGCTCCCGCTCCACTTGGTGTATTCTGCAAGGAATGCCTTCAGCTCGGGCGGGGCTTCCTTCATGATCGCTTCGAACCGCGCGACGGCCGCCCACATGCAGCGCTTGCCGTTCTCGGTGCCCTTGCTCCAGTCGTGGTTCGCGTTGACGCCGCCGTCCCACTTCTGGAACCAGTCGACGCCGTAGAGCGACGTACCGTCACCGCGCGCGCCTGAGCCGGCGCTGGCCGACGGGGCGCGCACGCCCTCGGCGAAGGTCACCTTCTCTTGGTCGACGTCCTTGACGGCCTCGCGGATCGCGGTGAGCGCGGCCTCGTCCTCCTGCGTGAGCGCGGCCTCGCTCGTGGCCTCGCCCGGACCGTCGTCCGTCTGGCCCGCGCACGCCGCGACCGTCACAGCCATCACTGGCCCCACCCACCACGTGAACTTCGATGACATCGACTCGGTCCTCCAAGGAGCGGGCGATGTTGCCCGCACCCGGAGCAAGAGCACGACGTGGGCCACGGGCCAGCGCGGCCCCGACGTCCAGAATCCGGGACGTTAGCGTGTCCCGCATGGACGGAATTGTCCCACATGGTGGTACCGGGAGACCCCACCTGCGCGGCGCGCCGCCCCCACGGCGCAGCGCGTCACGGCAGCGTCAGCGCAGGACGACCTTCATGATGACGGCCGCGATGATCCCGCCGAGCACGAGGCACCCGAGCGCCACGCCGACGAGGAGGGGCACGGAGCTCTTGGCGGTCACCTGCGGAGGTAGCGGGCTCGACGCGGCGGGCCGTGGCATCGCGGGCGCTGCGGCCGGCGCGTTGGCCGGGGGCTGCGCCGACGGCATCGCCTGGGGACGGTTCGAGGCGCCTGCCGCCGCGGCGGGCATCTGCCCGTCGGACGGCGCGGGGAGCGACGTCGCGCCGTTGAGCACGGCCTGGAGTGCGTCGGCGAACGCGGCCGCCGAAGCGAACCGGTCCTCGGGCTTCTTGGCCATCGCCTTGTCGAGGATCTGCTCGAGCAGCGGCGGGAACGTCTTGCCCGGGACGCGCTCGTTGAGCGGCTTGGGCTTGGCCTGCACGTGGAGCTGGATGTACTCCATCGGGTTCTTCGCCTCGAAGGGCAGCTTCCCCGTGAGCACCTCGTACAGGATGATCGCGAGCGAGTAGATGTCGCTCGCGGCGGTGAGCGACTTGCCCTGGGCCTGCTCGGGGCTCATGAACTCGGGCGTCCCGAAGACCATGCCCTCTTGCGTGAGGATGAGCGAGCCCGGCCGCATCTCGCGCTCGGTGACCTTGGCCAGGCCGAAGTCGAGCACCTTGGCGTAGTCCTTCATCCCGCCCTGCTGGCAGATGAAGATGTTCTCGGGCTTGAGGTCGCGGTGGACGATGCCGGCGCGGTGGGCCTCTTCGAGCGCGTGACACGCCTGGATGAGGAT
>JAGQJA010000260.1:0-17874 GCA_020430845.1 Myxococcales bacterium | reverse complement strand
CCCTCGAGGAACTCCATCACGATGTAGAGCGAGCCGTCCTCGAGCTCGCCGTACAGGAACACCTTCACCGTGTTGGGGTGGGTGAGGTGGCTCATCGCCCGGGCCTCGCGCCGGAAGCGCGACGCGAGGTCTTTGCGGTTGGTGAGCTTGGGATGGAGGATCTTGACGGCCACCATCCGGTTCATCGCCGGCTGGAGCGCCTTGTACACGGCGCCCATGCCGCCAGATCCGATCTTCTGGAGGATCTGGAACTGGCCGTTCAGGATGTCCCGACCGATGAACGGGTCCTGGGGGCGCGCCATGCCGGTACCGTGATAACACGGCCTGCGAACGCGTGGAATGAGAGCCGGCACGGCGCGCCGTGTTAGACCGAACAGATGCGAGGCGCGCCCCCTCCCCTCCCCGTCCTCCGCGGAAACGCCCTCGATTCTGCGGGGTTCCGACACGGCTTCTCGACCCGCGCCGGCGGCGTGAGCGCGCCTCCGTTCGACACGTGTGACTTCGCGCTCCTGCGCGATCCCGCGGCGCTCCGCGAGAACCAAGCGCGTCTCGGCGCGGCGGTGGGCTTCGACCCCGAGCGCCTCTTCCAGGCGCGGCAGGTGCACGGCGCGCGCGTCCTCGAGCCCCTGCGTCCGCGCGACGAGATCGAGGCCGAGGAGGCCGACGCGCTCTGGGCCCGCGCCGGGTCGGGGGCCGCCGTCGCCGTGCGCGTGGCCGACTGCGTGCCCGTGCTCGTCGCGTGCGACGCGACCGGCTCCGTCGCGGCCGTGCACGCGGGGTGGAGGGGCGTCGTCGCGGGCGTGGTCGGCGCGGCGCTCGACGCGCTCGGGCCCGAGCGAGACGGGCTCGTGGCCGCGATCGGGCCGTGCATCGGGGCGTGCTGCTTCGAGGTAGGTGTCGAGGTCGCCGAGCAGATCGAGCGCGTGACCGACGCGTCGGCGCGCGACCGCGTGATCCGCGAGCGACGCGGCGACAAGGCGTGGGTCGACCTGCGCGTCGCGGTGCGATCGCAGCTCGTCGCGGCGGGCGTCGCGCACGCGCGCATCGACGACGTGCCGAGCGGCGCGGGCCCCGAGGCGTGCTCGCGGTGCAACGCCGAGGCGTTCTACTCGTACCGCCGCGACGGCGATGACAGCGGCCGCCTCATCGCCGTCATCTGCCCGCGCTGACGCCGCCCGGTTTTGCGCCCGACGGGACCTCGGCTACGGTCCCCAGATGCGCGCCGCGATCCTGCTCTCTACCGCCGCCCTCCTCACCTCCGTCGCGGCGCACGCCCAGCCGCGTGTCGCGGCAAAGGCCCCGACGCTCCGCCTCGCGCCGGTCACCGTCGCGCCCGCGCTCCGCGCGCGCCTGGCCTCGAAGACCAAGTTCGACGCGTCGAAGCTCTCGGTGACGTACGTGGGGAGCACGCCGGTGCTCAAGATCAAGAACGGTCAGAGCTACAAGCTGTCTGCGGTCGACGCCCCGGACGGCGGCTCGCGGCGCGTCACGACGCCGGCCGTCCCACAGGTCGACGCACAGCGCGCGACGATCAGCACGTGGAGGCAGGGCCAGCGCGTGCCGAGCAAGCTCGTAGGCGTGAACCACACGTCGACGCAGACGCCGGTACGCGATCAGGGCCCGCGCTCCACGTGCGTCGCGTTCGCGAACCTGGCNTGGCTCAAGCGAAACGAGAACGTGACCAAGGACCTCTCCGAGAACCACGCGCACGACCTCTTCTTGCAGGTGGGCAGCGGCACGTGCAACCCGAACGCGGGCGTCGGCCTCGTCTCGATGCTCACGCTCATGAGCAACGGCGTGTGCGCCGAGTCGCTCTTCCCCTACACGTCGAGCTGCCCCGCGTCGGTCCCCGCTGCCTGCAGCGGGTCGAGCGAGCGATACCGCATCGGTTCGATCTATCCGCTCTCGTTCCCGGACTCCACGAAGACCCCGCTGCTCGACGTGAAGAACACGGCGCTGCTCGAAGCGCTGCTGCAGGGCGGCTCGGACATCAAGCTCTCGATCCAGGTCGCCGGCTCGGACTGGTCGAATGGGAAGGCGGAGACGGGCACGATCGACGTACAGACCGACAGCAGCGGCAACCCGGCCGGCGCGATCGGCAACCACGGAGTCTTGCTGGTGGGCTACAGCCGCACCGGCGACTACTTCTTGATCAAGAACAGCTGGGGGACCGGCTGGGGCCACGCGGGCTACGGCCGCCTGTCGTACGACTACATCGAGACGTACGCGCGCTACGGCTACGCGATCCTCTCCGTCGTCCACTGACGCGGCGGACGCGCGCTCAGAGCGCGCGCAAGCCGGCGCACGCGGCGTCGACCTCGACCTTGCGCGTGGAGGCGGACACCGTCACGTCGCCGATGGCGCGCTCGCGGTCGTCGACGAGCCAGACGCGCTGCGTGCCGTCGTCGCGGCGCGGCCCGAAGGACTCGTCGCCCGGCGCGAGCTGCACCAAGGTGCCCGAGCTCTCGCCGGGCTGCTCGCCGTAGAACAGGCGCACGCGCTCGGGGCAGGCGCTGCGGACCTCGAAGCCCGCGCGCGTCTGCGGCGCGGTCGCGCGCGTCGAGGCGGCGGGCGCGGAGCGGGCAGGGGCCGCCACGGTGGCGCTCGTGATCTCGGTGCGTGAGACCGGGCAACGCGCGCCGGGCCGCGGGGTCGGCGCGCACGCCACGAGGCTCGACAACGCGAGGCCCACACCACCCCACATAGCCATGTGGCTGAATTTACTCATGTAATCGCGATTCATCGGCTCGCAGCTCATGCGTCGTCCCCCAGGCCGCGCAAGATGGCACCCGTGAAGGAGGTGCGCAAGTACAGCCCTCGGGGGATCGTCTCGATGGCCTCGCCCTCGGCGCCGAACGCCCGCGTGCGCACCGAGCCGTCGCGCGCCTTGGGCCGCACCTGGAGCGCGACGCCGACGTGCGCGGTCAGCTCCTCGATGCGGCCGACGCCGATGATGCCGACGATCTCGTCGAAGTCGCCGCGCAGCGTGGCCTCCTCGTCCGGGCTCGGCGACCACAGGCGTGCCGCCCGCACCACGCGTGCGCGCCAGTCGCGGGGCTTGGCGTCGACCGGCACCCACAAGACGCGCGAGAGCTTGGCGCGCGCCCACGACGTCTCCCACTCTTGGGCGTCGGCGTCGGTGAGCGAGAGCGTGCACACGTACGTCGACTCGACCGGGTGACCCTCGGCCGAGACGGGCACCGTCTTGAGCTCGACGCGGAGCGCGGTGAAGTCGTGCGCCTTGCCGGGCTGACCGTCGGCCCCGAGCGCGCGCTCGACGAGCGTGCCCAGCTTGCCCTTCGCGTGGACGGGATCGTCGGGGACCGACGCCGACAGATCGGCGGCGATGTCGCCCAGCGTGCGCCCCTCGAGCGCGCGGGCTCGGGCGAGCAGCTCGTGCTCGGTGCGCGGCGCGGCGACGGGGTCCATGCCGCCTGCGATAGCACGTGCGCCGTCAGGGCGGAGCGAGCGCCTCCACCGCGCGCTCGGCGAAGACGTCGACGGCCTCTCCGCGCAGTCGGTCGGGCCACGCCTTGCGCAGCCACTCGGCCGCGGGGCGATCGGCCGACTCGACGGCGCGGAGCGGCACCGAGACGTGCGCGTGCCCACGCGAGAGCACGAGCGCCGCCGCGGCGAACGGCGCGATGCGCTCCCACGCCCGCCGCGCGCGCGCCTCTCCCGCGCGCCGCTCCATGGCGCGATAGAGGGCGCTCTCGGTCGCGAGGCCGCGCGCCGCATAGGCGAGCACGCACTCGGCGGTGCGGGCAGAGCGCGCCGCGAGGCTCTCCTTTCGCATCGCGACGAAGCACGTGCCGCGCGCGTAGAGCACGGGCGGCAACACCTCACCTTCGACGGGCTCGACGGGCGCCGCCGAGAGGTCGACGAACGCGTGATCGGGCCACGCGATGTCGAGCGATCGCGACAGGGCGAAGACGAGCCCCTCGAGCTGGGCGACGGAGGACGCGGCGCGAGCGGCCCGCGCGGCCACGTCGATGACCTCGTAGCGAGAGAGCCAGCGCGCCTCCATCACGGGGCAGGCGCGCGAGAACGCGTCGCCGATGGGGGAGGTGCCGAACAGGCTCTCGGCGCACGCGCGCGTCGGGCACGCCGCGAGAGGCGCCATGAGCGCCCGGGCCCTGCGCACGTCGTCGGGGTGGCGCCCGTAGACGGCGGCGTCGCGCGCGAGCCCCTCGAGCGGGACCTCGCGACCGGCCGACGCGGAGACGAGGTGAGCGTGCGCCTCGAGCCACACGCTGGTCCGGAGCGTGACGCGTTCCAGCGTGACGCTCACGCCGGGCGCGGGGGCGTGACGCGGCAGCGGCTCGCGGGGAGCACGTGCGCCGCAGCCGATCGCCGACGCGAGCGTGAGCGCGGCGAGCCACGTGACGCGACGCGCAACCCTTGCGTCGCGCGGACGTGCGGAGGCGCGGCGGATCGCGCTTGCGTGTTCGAGGGCTCGCATCGTATTCCGGGGGCCTCATGATGCACGGAGCGCTCGAGGACATCACCAAGGCCGTCGGAGACACCCCCATCGTACGGCTGAACAACGTCACCAAGGGCCTCCCGAAGGGCGTCGAGATCTACGTCAAGTGCGAGTTCTTGAACCCGGGCGGCAGCCACAAGGACCGCCTCGCGTGGAACCTGCTGCGCCGCGCCGAAGAAGCGAGCCTCAAGCCCGGGGGCACGATCGTCGAAGCGACGAGCGGCAACACCGGCGCCTCGCTCGCGCTCCTGGCCGCCGTGCGCGGATACAAGTGCGTCTTCGTGATGCCCGACAAGATGAGCCAGGAGAAGGTCGCGACGCTGCGCGCGTTCGGCGCTCGCGTGGTGATGTGCCCCACGGCCGTCGACGCCGACGACCCTCGTAGCTACTACAAGGTGTCGCGCCGCATCGCCGACGAGACCCCCAACTCGTTCTACGCGAACCAGTACCACAACCCGGCCAACCCCGAGGCGCACTACCTCTGGACGGGACCCGAGATCTGGAAGCAGACCGACGGCGACTTCGACGTGTTCGTCGCGGGCATGGGCACGGGCGGCACCGTCAGCGGCACGGGGCGCTACCTCAAAGAGAAGAAGCCCGCGATCCAGATCGTCGGCGTCGACCCCGTGGGCTCGCTCTACTACGACTTCGTCAAGACGGGCCGCGTCACCAAGCCGTTCGCGTACAAGGTCGAGGGCATCGGCGAGGACTTCTTCCCCACGACGATGAACCTCAAGATCCTCGACGACATCGTGCGCGTCGACGACAAGGAGTGCTTCTCGATGACGCGCGACATGACGCGCGAGGAGGGGCTCTTCGTCGGCGGCTCGGGCGGCGCGGCCGTCGCGGGCGCCATCAAGTGGGCGCGCACGCGCAAGGGGCCGCTCAAGATCCTCGTCTTCTTGTGCGACGCGGGACAGAAGTACGTCTCCAAGATCTTCAACGACGACTGGATGCGCGAGAACGGCTTCCTCGAGGAGGAGCCCGGGCTCGGCGTGGTGGCCGACATCCTCCGCATGCGCGGCAAGCAGCGCATCGTCACGACGACGCCGTCGGCGCGCGTGCGCGACGTGATCGCGACGCTCAAGGAGCTCGGCATCAGCCAGCTGCCCGTCGTGGAGAAGGGCCGCCTCGCGGGCGTGGTGGGCGAGGTCGACCTCTTGCGCCACCTCGTGACCGGCAAGAAGAAGCTCGACTCGACCATCGCCGAGATCGTCGAGTCGGACTACGCGACCGTCACGCCCGACACCAAGCTCGAGCTGGTGCAGGGCGTGCTCGCCGACGCGCGCGCCGCGATCGTGATGGACGGCGACACCGTCGTGGGCATCGTCACCAAGATCGACCTCATCGAGTTCCTCGCGCGGCAGAAGGGCGACGACGCGCCCGCGTCGATCCCGCCGCCGGCGATGCGCCCCCCCAAGGTCAAGGTCGCCAAGAAGAAGGCGCCGACGGCCAAGGACGCGCCCCACGGCGCTGCCCGCGCGAAGAGCCCCGCCAAGGCCAAGAAGAAGACGCCCGCGCCCGAGCCCAAGGCGCGCAAGCCCAAGGCGCGCAAGAAGGGGCGCTGAAGGGCGCGCGGATCAGCCGTCGAGACGGGCGCGACGGAGCAGCCGCCGCAGGCTCGACGGCTCGAGGCGAGCTGCGGCCGCGGCGCGCGGCACGTCCCCGTCACACGCGGCGAGGAGCCCGAGCACGTACGTGCGCGTGAACGCGGCGACCGCTTGCTGCTTGGCCTCGGCGTAGGGCAGCGCCGTGAAGGGCTCACCGCCGGGGAGCGGCGCGTCGTGCACGGGCTCCGCGGCCTCTCCGCGGACCGCCGGCGGCAGCGCGCCGACGTCGATGCGTGCGCCGGGTGAGAGCGCGATGGCCTCCTCGATGGCCGCCTCGAGCTCGGCGACGTTCCCTGGCCACGCGTAGCGAGCGATGGCCTCGAGCGCGGCCGGCTCGAGCGTGAGCTCGGTCGCCTTACCGGCGCGCCGCGCGTGGCGACCGACGAAGTAGCCGGCGAGGAGAACGGCGTCACGCTCTCGCTCGCGCAACGGCGGGACGTTGAGCGTCGACGCGCGCGGGAACGACGCGGCGACATCGGACGCGACCTTGGCGTCCTCGACGAGGACGATGACGCGTGCGCGCAGCTCGTCCTTGATCTGATCGATCAGGCGCCGACGCGACACCTCGTCGGCCTCGTCGAACCGCGTGACGCACAGCGTACCGCCCGCGGCCTGCGCGGCGAGCCGCGCGAAGGACGTCGACGCCCCGCGCGCCTCGGCGACGACCAGCTCGCCCTTGCGACGGGAGCGCCGGTGGACCGAGCTCGCGATCACGCGGCGGCCCGTCCCGCGCTCGCCTTGCACCACGAGCGGGCTCGGCAGCAGCGCCACGTCTCCGATGCGTCGGAACACCTCGGCCGCGCGCGACGAGGTGCCGACGAGCTCGTCGGTCGCGTCACGCGTCTCGGCCACGCGCGTCGCGTGCCTCAGGCGCTTGAGCTCCGCGGCCCGCTCGAGCTCGAAGACCAGATGCTCGAGCGAGGGGAAGGGCTTGCCGATGAAGCCCGCCGCGCCGCCGCGCAGCGCCTCGAGCGTCGACGCGGCGTCGGTGTACGCCGACATGATCACGACCTCGCACGACAGCCCCGCCTGACGAATGCGTTCGAGCAGCTCGGTGCCTGTCATCGCGGGCATGCACGCGTCCGACAGCACGACATCGACGGCCGCCGACGCGAGCACGCCGAGCGCCTCGCCCGCGGACTGCGCCGCGAGCACCTCGAAGCCCTGGCCCTCGAGCGAGCGCCGCAGCGCGCGCAGGACGGCTGCCTCGTCGTCGACGACGAGCACGCGAGCGCGGGGCGCAGACGAGCCCTCGTCGCTGCCTGCCCCATCCGAGATCTTGCGCGCGGACGAAGGCGCTGCCCCCTCCATGCGCACGAGCGTCGGCGATCCCCAGGCGACGCGCAAGACACAACGGGGATGGGGCGCGCGGGACTATTTGTCCTTTTTTATCATGATGTTATAGACACCCTTGCCCGTCGCCACGGCGTCGTTGGGCGCGTCGGGATGAAAGAGGCGAACGTCGGCCACGCCTACGCGGTTGCCGAGGCGAACCACCGTAGCTTCGGCGACGAGCACCTCGAGGCGGCCAGGGCGCAGGTAGTCGACGCGCAGGTCGATCGTCGACACGCGCCCGGCCGGATCGGCGATGCCCATCCAGACCGCCATGCCGCCCGCCGTGTCGGCGAGCGCGCTGAGCACGCCGCCATGGAGCGCAGGCCGGAGCGGGTCGCCCACGAGCTCGGGACGAAACGGGATCTCGAGCCGCGCGAAGCCGTCGCGCGCTTCGGTGACGCGCACGCCGAGGAACCGATTGAACGGGATCAGCTCCTCCATGATCTGACGAAGTGTGTCGGCGTCCATCGACTGCGCGCGTCAGGCGGGGGCGACGTACTGCATGTCGACCCAGTGCTGCTGACCGTCGGGGAAGGCGACGAGGCAGCGGCCCCCGGTCACCTGCTGCACGGTCGCGGGGTACTGCATCCCGTTGGACCACGTGACGTTCACCCGCGCGCCCGGAGCGTACCCGGTGAAGCCCCACGCCGGCTGCGCGCCCGCGGTACCACCCGGGGCCATCGGCGCGACGGGGGCCATCGGCGCGGCGGGAGCCATCGGCGCGACGGGGGCGGCGGGGGCCATCGGTGCGACGGGGGCCATCGGCGCGGCGGGCGTCTGCGGGTACACGGGAGCGCCGCCGTAACCGGGCGCGGCCCCGGCGTGGTGGGGCGGTGGGGGAGCGCCGTACGCGGGCGCGGGCGGCGGGATCTGCGCCGGCGGAGGCTGCGCCGTCGACGGCGCGACGCCGAAGCCCGAAGCGTGCGCCGAAGGAGCGGGCCCTCCTTGCGTCGCGGGAGGTGCGCCCACGCCGGCTACGGCGCCTGGCGACGCGCCGGGCATGACCCCGACGACACCGGGGATCTGGAAGCCCAGGACCTGCGTCTTGTCTTGGCGCTTTGCGGGCGGGGCCGCATCGGGCGCGGGCGCGCTCGGTTGCGGCACGCTCGACGCCATGAACGAAGGCGGCGCGTTCATCACCTGCGTCCCGGGGATCTTCTTCTTGGCGCCGGCGAGCGACGCCTCGGCCTCGTCGAGAGCGGCGCGATCGGCGTTCAAGCCGCTCACCGCGAGCGGCGAGACTCGCGACGCGGCAGCCTCACCGACGCCAGGCGTCGAGGGTGCACGCGACGGGACGGCCGCCGGATCCGTCGGCGCGAGGGCCGCGTCGGGCGTGGTGGTCGCGGCGTCGGGCAGGCTGGGCGCGCCGTGGCCGCTGGCGGGGGGCGAGAGCACGGGGAGCCCGTGGCCCCCCTGGTTCGTCGACGTGTACGTCGCGTGGATCGCGACGGGGCTCGCGGCAGAGGTGGGCTGACGGTGCGAAGGCGGCGTGGAGCCGTAGCCCACGGTGGGAGGACCGGAGCCTTCGGGCGTGGTCCCGGTGGGAGGCTGCGGGCCCGTCGGCATCGGCGGACGCGGCGCGCCCGCACCCGCCGACGCGGGTGGCGGCCCATATGCATCTTGCACAGATGCGGCGGGGCCCCCGGCGACCGACGGCGGCGCTGCGAGCGGCGACTTGACGCCAGGCAGCGCCGTCGCGCCCAGCGGATCCACCGCCGGAACGTCGGCGGCGCGGGGATCTCCCACGGGCTGTCCGCACGCGGCGCAGAACTTCTTTGCACCAATCAGCTCGGTGCCGCACTTGGAGCACGACGACATTCCGAGAGCTTACTACGGACCGTCGTGCGAACGAACCCGCCGCTATTTGAAGTCGGCGACGCCGTAGACGATGGCCGCGGCGATGCATGGCCGGCCCGGCAGCGCGACGAACGTGTGCTCGGTGCCGTCTTCGCGAAGCACCTCGTCACCACGCCACGCCTCTTCGCCCCCTTCACCTTGCTCGCGGAAGCCGCCGTCGAGCAGGACCATCGTCTCTTCGCCGCGGTGCACGTGCTCGGGAAACGAAGCTCCGGGTTGCAGGCGCACGAGCGTGGCGACGGCGCCCTCGCAGCGAGGCCCGGCCTCGACGGGGATCATCTCGACGCCCGGCACGAGGAAGGGCATCCATCCCGAGTCTGCGTCGAGCTTGGCCGTGAGCGCCTCGGCGGCCTCGGGCGTGAGATCGAACAGGCGCGCCAAACGATCGGCGAAGATGCCGAAGCGCCCCGCGCGCCCGAACGACGCGAGCAGGCGACCGCGCAAGCCGGCCGCCGGCGCCTCGGGCTCGAGGGCCGCGCCCACCGCCGCGAGCGCACCGCGGGCCGCTGCGACGTCGCCCGCGGACACCCCACGCGACGCCAGGTCCGCGTCGTGGCGGAGCAGCGCAGAAGGGGAGCGGATGTCGAGCATCTCGTGCTCGAGCTCTGAGGCGGAGGAGCTCATACGCGGATTTCCTCAGCATAACCTCGAACGGTGACCGTCGCCACGTCCGCTGACATTCACGCACCATCTGCGATGAGGCGCGGGTTTCGGGCTAAGCTCCCAGCGTGCGACGCAGCCTCTCCTACATCTGCCTCTGGGCGGCGTTTGTGCTCTTGCTCTGCCTCCCTTCGGCCGCGCGGGCCCAGGCTCCCGAGCGCGTGCTCGTGCTGCCGATCGAGGTGGGCCAAGGGGTGACGGCGGATGAAGCGACCGCCGCCCGCGACTGGGTGCGTGCAGGGACGGCGGCGCGCGGCTTCGGCCAGCCATCGCAGAGCGAGCTCTTGACCGCCGAGATGGCCGTGCACGACGGCTCGGCGGACACCAGCGAGGAGTACCGCGCCGCCGGACGCGCATCGAGCTCGCAGTGGACGGTGACCGGGAAGCTGATGAAGCTCATGGCCAACGCCACGCCCACGGGCAACCAACCTGCCGAGCCGTACGACTACTTCCGCCTCGAGCTCGTCGCGTGCAACGTCGAGTCCGGCCGCGTCGAGTCGCTCGCGCGCAACATCGACACCGATCAGGCCACACCACAGGTGAGCGAGATGCTCGCGCTGCTGCTCCGCCCCGAGGGCATCGGCACGGCGCCGCCGCCGTGGGGCAACGAGCCTCCCCCGCGCCCGAAGCCCAAGGCCGCGCCGCCTCCGCCGCCCCCGCCCCCCACGGCGCCCCCTCCTCCACCGGCGCCGCCTCCGCCGGCCAAGCCGTACGCCGAGGGATATCCGTTCGCGTTCGGCCTCTACGGCGGCGTCACGAATGCGCTGTCGCGGCCCTCGAACGCGCGGGGCCCGTCGTGGGCAGCCCCGCTCGGGCTCACGGGCGGGTACGCGCTCGACAACGTGCCTGGCCTCGAGCTCCGCGCGAACGTGGGCACGGCCGTCGCGGGACCTCGTTCGCTCGAGGTGGCCGCAGGCGCGAGGTACGCGTTCGCGCCCATCCGCGGCACGCGCCTGTACGTCGGTCCCGAGGCGCTCGCGGGCATGTTCGTCGCGCTCGGCGCCGATCCGACGGCGCGCCTGCTGCTGCACGGCTCCGCGTTCGCGGCGTACGGCGTCACCGAGCAGATCCAGCTCGAGATCGCGGGGGATCTGCGGGCGGGACTGGGCGGCGACGGGGCGCTCATCCTCGGGGGCGGCACGCTCCGCGCGCTCTATCGCTTCTGACATGAGCGACGCGGACGACCGCCTCGAGATCACGCTCGCGACGCGTCGGGACACGCGGCGCCTCGGCGCGCGGATCGCGTCGCTCCTCTCTCCCGGCGCGCTCGTCATGCTCGACGGTCACCTCGGCGCGGGAAAGACGTTCTTGACGCGCGCGATCCTCCGCGCGCTCGGCGTCTCCGAGCGCGAGCCGGTGCAGAGCCCGACGTTCGCGCTCGTGCACGAGTACGACGTCGAGCTGGGGTGCGTGCTCCACGCCGACCTCTATCGATTGCGCGGCGCGGCGGGCCTCGAAGACGACGTGCGCCGTCTCGGGCTCGCCGACCGCCGACGTGAGGGCGCGATCGTCATCGTCGAATGGGGCGCGGACGTGGCGCCGCTCTTGGGCGGGCGGCCCGACGCGAGGGTGCTCCTCGTCGCAGGCGACGCCGGTCGCACCGCGAAGATTTCGGGAGAGCTCGCCGACCGCATCGTCGCCACCGCGTGACGCCGACGCCCACATCTGGTCTCCTCGAAGCGTGGGCCCCGAGCGCCGCGACTCGATCGCCACCACCGTCGTCGCGGGCCTCATCGCGCTCGCGATCGGCGTCGGCGCCACCACCGCGCGCAGACGCGTACCCGCCGTGGCGGGGGCACGCGAGGCGGCGGCGCTCTCGGGCGACGCGTCGCGGTTCACGTTCTTTCCGCCGGCGGGGCGGCTGCACGTGCGAAGCACCGACGGCACCACGCGCGTCGACCTCGAGCTCTCGGTGCTGGTCGATGGCGCCGAGCGCCCCGTCGCGATGCGCAACGAGGACGTGCGCTCGCGGAGCGGCGGCTTCGTTGCGGCGTTCCCGTTGCAGGTCGGCGAAGAGACCCTGCGCGCGACGCTCGAGCTCACGGTCGACGCCGCGACCGATCACTTGCACGCCAAGCTGACCACCGAGCCTCGGCTCGCGCCCGATCGGCTCCAACTGCGCGTCGCCCTCACCCGGACGTCGGAGACGATCTTCGTGCCCTCGCACGGAGAGCTGGCCGGCGGCGCGAGCGTCAAGGCGCCCACGCTCGTGTTCGACGACGGCGTGCACCCGCTGGCGATCTTGTCGGGCGAGGGCGACGCCGTGGCGATCGATCAGCCCGCGCCGAGCGGCCCGGCGGCCGAGTCGGCCACGCGCCTCACGATCACGACGGTGCCGGCGCTCTCGGAGGCGACGACGCCGCGCGCGCCGATCGAGCTGGGCGTCCTGCTCGGCCCCTCGAGCGAGCGCATCTGGGAGCGCGTCTACCGAGCGCTCCGCGTCCCCGTCGGGCGCGTCGTCGGCACGGTCAGCGGAACGCGCGAGCGGTCGCGCGTGATCGGCCTCGACGACGAGGGGCACCCTCTCGTGCGCACCATCGTGGGCCCGGGCGCTCGCTTCTCTCTGCTCGCGCCCATCAGCGCCACCCACTGGTACGCGTCGGTCGACGCCACCAGCGCCAGCGCCCCCGTCCGCTTCTCGCCGGGCGCGGGCTGGGAGCTGCGCCTCGACGTCTCTCCCGGAGGCGAGCTGCAGGTGCGCGTCCGCGACGGTGACGCCCACGCGCCGCTCACGGCGCGCCTGTGGATCCACGGAATCGACGGCACGCCGGAGCCCACGTTCGGCCCCGACTACCGCGCGTCGGGCGCCGGACCGCTGATGGACCTCGCGCGCGGAGAGGTGTCCACCGCCTTGCCCGCGGGTCGATACCGCGTGTCGGCGACGAAGGGCCTCGAGTGGTCGATCGACGCGCAGACCGTCGAGATCGTCGGCGGCAAGTCGCGCAGCGTCGACCTCGAGCTACGCCACGTCGTGACGACGCCGGGGCTCGTGGGCTGCGACCTCCACGTGCACGCGCGACCGAGCTTCGACACCCCCGTCACCCCCGAAGACCGCGTGCTGAGCCTCGTGTCTGCCGGCGTCGACTTCGCGGTGCCCACGGAGCACAACATCGTGGGCGACTACGGGCCTGCGCTCGAGGTCACGGGGCTCACCGGCACGCTCGGCTGGGTGCCCGGCGTCGAGGTCACGACGTTCAAGCCGAACTTCGGGCACTTCGGCGTCTTCCCCTATCCGCTCCGCAAGGGCGTGCCGTCGTTCAAGGGCACCTCCCCCGGCTCGCTGTTCGCGCAGGGGCACCGCGGCGACCCTTCGCGCGTCGTGCAGGTCAACCACCCGCGCCTGCCGAACGGCATCGGGTACTTCTCGCTCATGGGCTGGGACGCCAAGACGCCAGGGCGCATCCCGCCCAAGGTGCGGCTGGGATTCGACACGCTCGAGGTCTTCAACGGGTACGACATCGAGGCGCCCGCGCGCATCGACGCCGTGATGCGCGATTGGTACACGCTCCTCGACGTCGGCAAGCGCGTCGCCGCGACCGGCAGCAGCGACTCACACCGCATCCAGTACCACTGGGCTGGCTACCCCCGGACGTACGCCGCGCTCGAGCCCTCGCAGGCGGGCGACACGGGGCAAGAGATCGACACCCAGGCGCTCGTCGCCGCGATCAAGGCGGGGCGGAGCTTCGTGACCAACGGGCCGATCCTCGACTTCGAGGTCGAGGGCGCCCACCCCGGCGGCGAGATCGGCGCGAGCGCGGGCCGGCGGCGCGGGCACCTGCGGGTGATGGCGGCCCCTTGGATCGACGTCACGAGCGTCGAGATCGTGACGGTCGGCGGGCGCGTGGCCTGGCGCACCGACGTCACGTCCCGCCCGTCGCAGCTCGGCCGCGTAGACGGCCCTCTCGAAGCCGCGAGCGGAAAGACCGTGCGCTTCGACGCCGACCTGGCCCTCGACCTCCCGCCCGAGGCGCGCTGGGTCATCGCGATCGCGCGGGGCACGCGCTCGATGTCCGACGTGCTCGCGTTCATGACGATGCAGCCGCTGGCGTTCACGAACCCCATCTGGATCGGGCGCTGAGCCGGGGCCCCGTCCGAAGCGAGCCCTGCGCAAGAGCCACCGCGAGCTGGAGCGCGCCCACGTGGAGCGCGGGTGCGTCGGCGCCGCGCGCATGGTACGTTCCCTGGACAAATCATGGGTGCGGGGTCGACCTTCGGCCGCTACCGGCTGCTCGAGCACATCGGGCAGGGCGGGATGGCAGAAGTGTTCAAGGCAAAGAGCTACGGCGTCGAGGGCTTCGAGAAGGTCGTCGTCATCAAGCGCATCCTCCCGGAGCTCGCGAAGATCCCGGAGTTCGTGGAGATGTTCATCCACGAGGCCAAGCTCGCGGTCCGCCTCTCGCACGCGAACATCGTCCAGGTGTTCGACCTCGGCATCGCGCCCGGCGCCGTCGTCGCCGGCGCGGCTCAGCCCGACGCGTACTACATGGCGATGGAGTACGTCAGCGGCCTCGACCTGGCGTCGCTGCTCACGCGCTGCCGGCGCGTGCAGGCGCCCGTGCCCGTCGAGATGGCCGTCTACGTCGCCGCCGAGGTCGCCAAGGGCCTCGACCACGCGCACCGGCGTCGGGACGAGCAAGGACAGCCGCTCAACATCGTCCACCTCGACGTCTCTCCCCAGAACGTGCTCGTGTCTCTCGAGGGCGAGGTCAAGGTCACCGACTTCGGCATCGCCAAGGCGCGCGGCGCGCTCGAGCCCTCGGGCCTCGAGGACACGCGCCAACGTCAGCTGCAGGGCAAGTTCGGCTACATGAGCCCCGAGCACGCCGAGGGCGAGGCCGTCGACGCGCGGAGCGATCTCTTCTCGCTCGGAACAGTGCTCTACGAGCTGCTCACCGGGGTCAATCCGTTCTCGGCGCCCACCACGTTCGAGACGCTGCGGCGGGTGCAGGCCTGCGAGTATCCGCCCGTCGAGCTGCTCCGGCCCGACGCACCGCGAGAGCTCATCGCGATCGTGCGCCAGGCGATGGCCAAGGACCCGGCGGAGCGCTTCAACGACGCCGGGCGCATGTACGAGGCGCTCCTGTCGTTCCTCTACGCGCAGGGCCGCCGGTTCAGCGCGCACGACCTGGCCGACTTCCTCCAGCGCTTCCGTGAGACCGCAGACGAGACCGGCCCCTACGCGGCGCCGGTGCTCGACGGCGAGCCGACCTCGAGCGCGTTCGAGCGCACGCCCGTCGAGGTGCCGACGTCGCGCCGGAGCTACTCGTCGATCTCGACCATGGAAGCCGTCGTCGACGTAGAGCGCGCCGGCGGAATGGGAGAGCGGCGCGAGGTGAGCGCCCTCGTCATCGAGCTGCCCGAGCGCGACGGCACCACGTCTGCGCGCGCGGCCGAGGTCGTGACGCGATACGGCGGACGCATCCAAGATCAGACGCCGGAGCAGATCACGGCGATCTTCGGTCTCAACGACCCGGACGGGCGCGACACCGAGGTCGCCACGCGCTGCGCCCTCGTCGTGCTCCGCTCTCTCGCGGGGCCCAAGCTGGGCAGCGCCGGGCTCCACACCGGGCGAATCCACGTGAGCGCCGACGGCTCGCCCACCGAGGACGACCGGCTCACCTCGCTCGTCAACGACGCGCGCACGCTGGCCCGCACCCGCGAGGGCATGTGCGCCATCAGCGCGCCGGCGATGCGTCAGGTGCGAGATCTCTTCGTGTTCGATGCGACGGGCGAGCCCAACCGGCGCACGCCCATGGCGTCGGCGTTCGTCGTGCGCGACATCCGGCCCGCGGCAGAGGCCTACGGCAAGTTCGTCGGGCGCAAAGAGGAGCTGCGCTTCTTCGGCGAGGCGCTCGCCACGATCACCAAGCGCGTCGCGTGCGTCGTCACGCTGCGCGGCGACCACGGCATCGGCAAGACGCGCCTGCTGGTGGAGGTCGACCGCCGGCTGCGCAAGGGCGGGTACAACCTCGGCTGGTACTCCGCCACGTGTCCGCCGCGCGGCCCCGAGCTACCGCTGAGCGGCATCGAGGTGATGCTCCGCAAGCTCTGCGGCGTGGCCGAGGGGGATCCCGAGGCGCGCGTGCAGCTCGTCGCGCCGCGGCTCCGCGCCCTCGGTCTCCAAGAGGACGAGGTCGCGGCGATGCTCGCGCTGCTCGGCGCGGGCACGGCCGCGGGCGGGGGCAACCTCAAGGCCGCGCTGAGCTCGGGCTTCGCGCGCATGACGCGTCGACTGTGCGACGACCGCCCGCACGCGTTCGCGTGGGACGCCGCGCACGCGCTCGACCGCGAGAGCATCGGGGTCATCCAGTACGCGCTGGCGCGCATGCCCCAGGCGCGCGCCGTCTTCGTGCTCGCGGTCCGCGCGGGCTTCTCGCACCCGCTCGAGGCGCACGCCACGCACGTCTCGCTCGACCTCGCCGACCTGCGGCCCGAGGACGTGGAGACCTTGGTCGCGGCGCGCCTCGGCGTCACGCGTGCGCCGCCCGAGCTCCTGCGGTTCTTGCGAGACCGCGCGGGCGGCCACCCGCAGATGATCGAAGAGCTCGTCAAGGCGTTGGTCGAGGCGCGCGCGGTCACGGTCGCCGAAGGCGCGGTCGTCTCGATGAAGCTCGTCGGCCAGGAGCTGTCCCTGCCCAAGACCCTGCGCGGGCTCGTGGCGTCGCGCGTCTCTCGCCTCTCGGCCGCCAATCGCGGCGTGCTCCAGGCCGCGTCGATCCTCGCGCCTGGCGTGAACAGCGCCGTGCTCGCCGAGATGACGGGGATGGATCTCGGCACCCTCGAGCGATCGCTCGGCGAGCTCAAGGCCCAAGGGTTCTTGGTTCACACGAACGCCGTCGAGCTGCGCTTCGCGTCGCCGCTCGTGCGCGAGGTCGTGCTCGACGCCCTGCCGCTCGAGGCCGCGCGCGAGATGCACGTGGCGGCGGCGCGCGCGCTCGAGACGGTGCTGCGCGACAAGGTCGCCGACGTGGCGGGCGATCTGGCCACGCACCTCTACGAGGGCGGCGAGCGTGAGGCCGCCGCGGGCTGGTTCGCCAAGAGCGCCGAGCGCCGCCTCGCCGTCGGGCAGCTCGAGGCCGCGGCCAAGGACTACGGCCGCGCGATCGAGCTGTGCGATGTCGTCACGCGGAGCCCGCGAGAGCTGGCCGACTGGCTGGCCGGCCTCGCGCGCGCCGTTCGTCTCGTGAGGTCGGCCCCCGAGGCCCCCGAGACCTGCGAGCGCGTCATCGCCCGCGTCGACGAGGATCCCGATCTCGAGCTCCGCGTGCGCGCCCGCATCGACGCGGGGCGCATCCTCGGCGCGGTGCACTCGTACGAGGCGGCGCGCGCGCAGTTCTCCGCGGCCAAGCTCATCGCTCAGGGAAAGCCCGACCTCGTCAAGACGGCGCTCGTCGCCGCGGCCGAGTTCTCGGGTCGCCAGGGCGACTTCAAGCGCTCGCTCGAGCTCCTCGAGCGGCTGCAATCGGTCGTGACGGACGACGGCGACGGGACCGAAGAGCACAAGCTCGTCGTGGCGCTCGCGCAGACGAGCGCGGCCGCGGGAGATCGCGCCGCCGCGCTCAAGTGGGTCGCGCGCGCCGACACGCTGCTCCCCGACGAGCCCACCGCCGCGGCCGAGCGACACAAGCTGCGCGCGCTCATCGACTACTTCGCCCGCGACTGGCGCGGCGCCGCGCTGCACAGCGAGCGGGCCATCGAGATGGCGCGCGATCTCGACCTCCCTTACGAGGTGGCGGTCAACCTGCACAACCTGGGCGACACGCTCGTGCGCCTCGCCGACTACGCGCGTGCGTACGGCGCGCTCAAGCAGTCGGTCGCGCTGTGCGACGAGTACGGCTACGAGCGGCTCGCCAGCCACAACCGCATGTTCTTGGCGTACCTCGACGGGCTCAACGGCGACCCCGAGGCCACCTCGCAGCTGCTGCAGGG
>JAGQJA010000259.1:28642-42223 GCA_020430845.1 Myxococcales bacterium | reverse complement strand
ACCCGCACCCGCACCCGCTCGCCCACGCGCCCGCCCCCGCTCCCGCTCGCTCCCGCGTCCGCGCCCGCGTCCGCGCGCCCACCCCCATGGATCCCCCGTGACCCTGGGCTCCCCATCGAACCACTCCGCGCCGCCCGATTTCCCGCGAATTCACCACTCCACGGGCCCTCGAGCGTGGCATGAAAGGTGCTCAATCCACCCACATGCGCCGCCTCCTCGCTCTCGGTCTCGTCGCCGCCGTCGCGTCGGGCTGTGCGGCCCCGCTCGAAGACGACGCCACGACCGGCGTGAGCTCGGCGCTCGGCGACGCCGAGGCCGACGCGATCCTCTTCCCCGGCGACCGCGCGTGCGGCGGCGGGTGCGAGTCGACGCTCGCGTCGGGCGCGCTCTTCATCCCCGATCGTGGCGGCCGGCCTTGGGGCGACACGTACGCGCTCGGCAACCCGCAGGCGCGCGTCGTCGCCGGCTACAGCTCCGGACGCATCGCGCTGCTTCGTCGCCTCGCGCTCCAGCCTTCGGGCGCCGAGTGGGCGGTCATGGTCGACCCTTCGTGGAACGACGGCGTGCGCAATTTTGCGGGCACGCCCACCACGGGCTCGGCGATCGTCGCGCGCTGGCTGCGCGCCGACCCGGCGCGGCGGTTCATGATCGTCTTCAGCACGTCGAGCGCCGGGCACGCCGAGTACGAGGCGCTCGCCGACGAGGCCGACATCGGCGCTCGCGTGAAGGTGTGCTCCGTCAGGGTCGCCCACTTCGAGGTGCCGGAGACGATCGGCGCGGCGGCGATCACTGCTCCCGAGACGTGGGACAACGGCCGTTGCGTGACGGGCGGCACGAGCTCACCCGCGCCGTCGCTCCCTCCCGCGAGAGAGGGCACCTGCGCCAGCAACACGCTCGGTCGAGACGTGCCGCACGGGACGTGCGTCGAGCGCGGCGGCGCGTGGTACGTGTGTGACGCGACGCGACCTGCGGTCTGGCCGGTGCCTGGCGCTGACGGCGCGCCGACGTGCGCGTCGTGTCCGCAGCGCCCCAACGGCGCCTGCGACTGACCGCGCTGTTCGCGCTTGCGCACCGCGTCGTAGAGCGGGCGGGGAAAGAGGTTCGCGCTCTCGCGCGTAGATCCCTGTGATGTCTCAACTCCGTGGGCCCACGCGACGCGCGTTCGGGTCGGTCTCCTCGCCTCTCGTCGTCGCCATCTCGCTCTCGATCGCCGCGCTCGCCGCGGGATGCCACTCCAAGCGCGCGGCCAAAGCGCCCGAGCGCCAGCCCGTCGCCGAGGCCGAGGGCGGCAAGTGCGGCAAGGTCTCGAGCGCCGAGCTCGCGGAGTCGGGCCTGCTCGAAGGACGCCTCAAGATCATGGCGCCCAAGGGCGCGGGCACGGAGCCACGCGAGCACGACGTGATGGGCGCGCCGCGATCGCCCCAAGAAGAGTCACGGCTCAAGGCCGACGCCGACGGCCAATCGCTCGCGATCCTCGCCGAGGAGATCTTCCAGCTCGACCCCGAGCGCGCCGAGGTCGAAGGCGACGCGATCGTGAAGCCCAAGAGCCTCGTCGACGAAGCCGGTTCGTACTTCAAGGCCGTGTACGGCTCCTCGGGCGAGCTCGACATCGAAGCGGTCAAGGTCAAGCAAGGTGAGGTGCGCGCGGTCTTCGCGCGACCCAAGGAGGTCAAGGTCGCCGACGGCGCGGACTCCGCGCTCGTGCTCGCGATGCTCGTGTCGCTCCCCGACGCCACGCTCCAGCGCGTGAGCTTTCACGTCACGCCCGGCCTCGTGGGCGAGGCGGCGGGCTGCGGAAAGTACGCCGAGTATCTCGCCAAGACGATCGCGGTCGGCGACCGAAAGCTCGACCGCGCGGGCGGGACGCAGACGCTCGACGCGCTCGGTCAATCCGTGAGCATCGACGTGCCCAAGGGCTACACGCTGGTCAAGCAGCCGGGCCCCGACTTCGACACGTGGCGCGCGGTCAAGCTGCGCACGCTCGGCAACTACCAAGGGAGCCTCGCGCTCTCGATCGACACGCACCCCGACAAGTCTCCGCCCAAGGGCCGCGACAAGCTGAAGCGACCGCTGCTCGGCAAGAAGGTCGAGTGGCGCGGCGAGCGCAGCGGGAAGGGCGGCTTGCTGGTCGCGACCGCGCCGCTCGGCACGCTGCCCGCCACGGGAGAAGAGGCCGTCAAGCCCGGCAAGGGCAAGCGCGGCAGCGCCAAGGGCAAGACGGTGTTCTTGCAGGTGGCGATCAAGGCCACGCGCGACGGCGCCTACCTCGACGAGCTGCTCAAGATCGCCGAGTCGGTGACGAAGAAGAAGAAGTAGCGAGCCTACGCCGAGTTGCCAAAGCGGCGAGCGCGATCGCGCCCAGCGCCGGCACCCACCAGGCTCCCGGTCCGCCCGCTGCCACGGGGTTGATCCGGCAGGAGGGCGAGTCGGACGGCGACGTCTGGTCGAAGAGCTTCGTCTCTGGCCCGAGTGAAAGGTCCGGAGCCATGAAGCGAACGTGGACCGCATTCGGGCGCGCCATCACGAGCAGACAGCCCTCGGCCCTGCATCGCATCGACGTGACGGGGAGGCGCTCGGTGGCCCATGGGGCGACACGTGTCGTGAGGTCGGGCCCTACGGCGACGAGCGACACGCCCGGGTTGGTGAACGACGTCAGGACCGCGCTCTTGCCCATGCGGTGGATCGTGGAACGGTCGACGTACTTGGCGTCGACCTCGACCGACTTGTCGGACGGGGCTCCGGCCGCGTCGACGAAGGACACGCGGCGCGTGCCGTCCACAGCTTCGCCCAGGAGAAACGTTCCGTCGCCGACGCCCACGCCGATGAGCGTGCGGAACGCCAGCGTCTTCAGGTCGACCACCGCGTAGCGTTCGTCGTAGGTCTCGAGCGTCGTCGACAGTTGTCCGGAACCGTCGGCGGCGATCTGACCTCGGTTGCGGAACGCCAGCGTCCGCGGGCCCGCGGCCGTGAGTCCGACGAGCCCCTCGGTCGCGTAGGGCTGTCGTTTCACTTGGAAGTCCGAGCCGAAGAGCGCGAGCGGCAGCTTCTGCTCCCAGGGCGACGAGGTATTCGGGCCGGGCGAGCCCGTGAGAGCCCAATCGGACCCGAGCTGCGTCAGCGTCGCGCCGTTTCCGCCTAGCGGGTCGTCGACGGAGACCTCTGGACGGCCGAACGGTGACAACGTCGGAGGCCGCGCGCCGTCGCGTGCCCGCGAGACAACGCCGCGCGGTGCGCCGGCGACGGCGTCGAGGAGCAGGCCCTGGTCGATGGTGCTCTCGTCGGGGAGGCGGACGCCTTGACGGTCGAACGCTATGACGCGGGAGTCGTACTGGAGCGCGAAGCCGTCTGCAGTGACGACCAGGTTGGGCTGAGGAAAGCTCACGGAGTCGGCGGACGCGGAAGCGGAAATCGCCACGATTGCGACAGCGACGCTGGTTCGGAAGAACTTGGGCATGGCCCAGTCATAGCAACCACTATGCCGACGAGATCAGCGATCGCCGTCGGTGGGCGTCGCGTCGGCCGCGCACCGAAAGCCGATGCCGTGCGAGCGCGTCGTCGGCGCGTCGTGGTAGCGGAACGTCGGACGCACCCAAGAGGCCTGCGCGCCGTTCCATCCGCCGCCGCGGATCACGCGCGTCTCGCCCGTGGTGGGCCCCGCGGGGGCGACCACGTCGTCGGCGCCGTACGGGCCGTACCAGTCGGCGACCCACTCCCACACGTTGCCGACGACGTCGTCGACGCCGAACGGAGACGCGCCGAGCGGGAACGAGCCGACGGGCGCCGTGCCCGCCCAGCCGTCGTCGTCCTTGTACATCGCCTCGAGCGACAGTCCCCGCTTCTTGCCCCACGCGACGCACTCGGCGCCGCACGCGTTGAGGTGCTTCGACGTCGGCGCGGCGTCGCCCCACGGGTAGCGACGCCCGTCGGAGCCGCGCGCGGCGAACTCCCACTCGGCCTCCGTGGGCAGCCGACGGCCCGTCGCGCGACAGAAGCGGTCGGCCATGCTCCAGTCGACGCAGTTGACGGGGTGATCGAGACGTTTGTCGTCGTCGATCGTGCAGAGCTCGTCGTACGCCCGCTTCTCGCGTGCGCTGAGCCCCGCCACGACGTTGCTGGTGCCGGCGCGCTTGCAGTCGCCGCGATCGCTGCACGCGCGGTAGGCGCGCGCGGACACCTCGCGCTTGTCCATGCAGAACGCGCGGAGCGAGACGCGGTGCGCCGGCTTCTCCATGGGCAGATCGTCGTCGGACCCCATGAAGAAGCTCCCTCGCGGGATCGGCACCATGCCCTCGGGGCACGAGACGGCGGGCGCTGCGAGCGGCGTCGTCGCGGCGTCGGCGGAGATGGGCGCGCCTGTCGCCGGCGTCGACGACGAGCTCGCGAGCGGGGCGCGCGACGCTCGGAGCGCGTAGAGACCGACGCCACCGACGAGCGAGAGGAACGCCGCCGTCGCGACGAGCCCGAGCGCCACGCCGCGCCCGCGTGAGGGCGGTGGCGGCGCGGTGCTGAGCTGCACGGCCCCCGTCGAGGGCTCCTTGAAGCCGAGCGACGGCGCCGAGCTCGCCGTGGGGGGCAGGCCGGCCGAGCTCACGCCGGGGGGGAGGCTACCCGACGGGGCGGCCGGCGGCAGGTGACCCGACGACGCCGCCTTGCCCGGCGCGCGCGACGACAGCACGCGGAGGCTGTCGACCGCGTCGTGCAGCGTGCCCGACGTGCGCGCCTCGATGTCGGCGAGGCAGAGCGCGCGGCGGTCGATGCTCTCCCGGCACGTGGCCCGCACCCACCGTCCGATCTCGGAGGCCGGCGCCGTGGGGCCCGAGCGCTCGAGCGCGACCGCCATCTCGCGCGCCGTGGCGAAGCGCCGGCTCGGATCGCGGGAGAGCCCGCGCATCACGATCTCGTCGAGCGCGGGCGGCACGTCGGCGACGAGCGCGCTCGGCGGGTCGACCGCCATCGTCATCACGGCGTGGACGACCTGCGCCTCGTTGCCGCCGCTGAAGAGCTTCTTTCCGGTGAGGACCTCCCACAGGACGACGGACGCCGCGTAGATGTCGGTGCGTCGGTCGACGGGCGCGCCCGTCACCTGCTCCGGCGCCATGTACGAGAGCTTGCCCTTGAGCTGCCCCTCTTGCGTCGACTGGACGCGCTCCGTCGCCTTGGCCACGCCGAAGTCGAGCACGCGAGGGACGCCGTCGACGCCTACGAGCACGTTGTGGGGTGACACGTCGCGGTGCACGATCCCGAGAGGCTCGCCCGCCTCGCTCAGCGCCTCGTGTGCTTCGTGCAGGCCGTGCAGCGCGCCGATGAGCACGGCGAGCGCGATCGGCACGGGCACGCGGACACGCGCCGACTGGCACGCCGTGATGAGCTTCACGAGCGACTCGCCCAGGACGAAGTCCATGACGATGAACAGCTCGGAGTCCTCGGCCACGACGTCGAGCGTCTGGATGACGTTGGGGTGACGGATGCGCGCGACGAGGCGCGCCTCGTCGAGGAACATCGCCACGAACTCGGGGGCCTTCGCGTAGCGCTCGTGCAGGCGCTTGATGGCCACGGTCCGCGCGAACCCGCCGGCGCCCATCTGACGCCCGAGGTGCACGGTGGCCATCCCGCCCGAAGCGATCTCCTCCGCGAGGGCGTAGCGGCCCCCCGCGATCGTCGCCAGCTCCGTCACCGCCCGCCTCCTCCCCGTCACGCACACCAACGCGCCGCGCGCTCCCCCGGTTGCGTCACCCTCCTCGAGCATATGGAAGTCCGGGCGAAATCGCCCCTGCGGAGTTGTCCACAGGCTCGGCACTGCACATAGGATGAGTGCAGGCGGTCCTCCAACACGCTGGATTTGTTGACACTCTCCGTCACTCAAAATACCTTGCGAGTGTCACGTGGGAGAAAGTGGCGGAAAGTGCCAAATCGGGGCATGAGGTCCCTTCGGCTCGGCGTCTCTTCGCCGGCCGCGAGGTCTCGACCCGACGAAGCCGCCGCCACCGCGCAGCCTGGAGCGCGCTCGCTCGTGACCGCGAACGAGAAGGCGAGTCTTCCCGTCGCACGCGCAGTTGGAGGCGGGTTCGCCGATGTTCCGCGGTCGCTACGAGCACACGATTGACGCAAAGGGGCGGGTCAGCCTCCCTGCGCGTTATCGCGACGTGCTCGCGTCGATCACCGAGCGGAGGGTCATCGTGACGAGCTCGCTCGACCCGTGCCTGGTCGCGTACACCGCGCCCGAGTGGACGGCGTTCGAGGAGCGCTTGGCCAAGCTCCCGCAGTTCGACCGGGCCGTGCAGAAGCTGCGCCGCATCTACGTGTCGGGCGCGGTCGAGTGCGACGTCGACGACTCGGGGCGCATCCTCGTGCCGCCCACCCTGCGCGACCACGCGAGCCTCAAGAAGAACGTCGTGTGGGCCGGCTCCGGCAAGTACGCCGAGCTCTGGGACACCGAGCTCTGGAAGCAGCACTTCGCGACGAACGAGGACGAGCGCCAGGAGATCGCGGCGCGCCTCGCGGAGCTCGGTCTATGAAAGGGGCCCAGCTCGCGCTCCCCGGCGTCGCGGCCGATGCCGCCGAATGGGTCTGGACGGAGGACATGGTGGAGGACGTCGAGCCAACGAGCTTCGTGCACGCGACCGTCATGCGGGCGGAGGTCGTTCGGGCGATGGCCTCGGCGACGTCCACCACGGGCGTCGTCGTCGACGCGACGCTCGGAGGCGGCGGACACTCCGAGCACCTGCTCGCGACGCTCCCGGACGTGCGTCTCGTGGCCCTCGACCGCGATCAGAGCGCCCTCGCCGCGGCCCGTGAGCGGCTCGCCGCGTTCGGCGACCGTGTCACCTTCGTGCACTCGGACTTCGCGCGGGTGCGTGAGGTGCTCGAAGGCCTTGGCCTCTCGGCGGTCGACGCCGTGTGCGCCGACCTCGGCGTCAGCTCCCCACAGCTCGACACGGCCGGGCGCGGCATGAGCTTTCGCCGCGAGGGGCCCATCGACATGCGCATGGACCAGAGCTCGGGCGAGACCGCCCTCGAGCTCATCGAGCGTCTGGGCGATGACGACCTCGCCGACGTGCTCTTCCAGTACGGAGAGGAGCGCCGTTCACGCCGCATCGCGCGCAGCATCAAGCGCGCCCTCGAGGACGGCGAGCTGCTCACCACGCTCGACCTGCGTCGCGCCATCGTGCGGGCCGTGGGCCCCGTGCGCGTGGGCGGCGTCGACCCCGCGACGCGCACGTTCCAGGCGCTGCGCATCGCCGTCAACGAAGAGGTCGAGCAGCTCGAGGCGCTTCTCGGAGGCTTGTACGACGTCCTCGCCCCCGGTGGCGTCGCGGCCATCCTCAGCTTCCATTCGCTCGAGGATCGGCTCGCCAAGCGTGCGTTCAGGGCGACCAACGACCGCGGCGCGCCCCTCTGGGAGCCGCTGTCGAAGAAGCCGCTCGTCCCCACCGACGAGGAGACCACGCAGAACCCGCGCGCGCGTAGCGCCAAGCTCCGCGCCGCGCGCCGCGTGATCCCGTCTGGAGGTGGGGCATGACCCTCATCCGCGCCCGCATCTTCTTGCTCAACTGGACGCTCGCCGTGCTCGCGTGTGTGTGCGCGTTCGTGGTGCACCTCGCGATGCGCGGCCGCTCGGTGTCGCTCGGCTACGAGCTGGGCAAGGCGCGCAGCGAGCAGGCGCGCCTGCGCGAGGTCAAGCGCGTGCTCGAGCTCGAGGCGGCGAGCTACAAGACCCCCGAGCGCGTCGAGTACGTGTCGCGCACGTTGCTCGGGATGGAGCCGCCCGGGCCCGACCGCATCGTGCAGCTCCGCGCCAGCGCGCCACGCGAGGACGATCCGCACGGCCCCCACGCGCCGCAGCGACGGCCCACGACCGCTCAGGTGGGCGTCCCGTGAAGAACCTCGACCCGGCGCGCGCCAAGTGGATCCGCTTCCGGATGGGCATCCTCTGTGGCGTCATGACGCTCGGCCTCGGCGGCTTCGTGTCGAGCGCGTTCCGCGTGCAGGTCGAGGACGCGCAGGCGTGGAAGGAGACCGCCGAGAACCAGCGCCTGCGGCGCCTGCACATCGTGCCCAAGCGCGGCACGATCCGCGACCGCAACGGCGCCACGATCGCGGCGAGCGTCGAGGTGCCCAGCGTGAGCGTCGACGTCGCCGAGATCCTCCGCGGCGTGGAGGGCAAGCCGGCGCAGGACGCGGCGCTCGCCGACGCCGCCCCGCGCATCGCCGCTGCGCTCAACCTCGACGCGAACGAGGTGGCGCAGAAGCTCGCCACGCGCCGCCGCTTCGTGTGGCTCAAGCGGCGCGTGACCGCAGAAGAGGCGCAGGCCGTCCGCGACCTGGGCAACGCCAAGCGAACGCCCAAGCCGGTGCGCGGCCTCACCATCGAGGGCGAGGGCAGGCGCTTCTATCCGGGGCGCGAGCTCGCCGGTCCGCTGCTCGGGTTCGTCGCGCCCGACGGGTTCGGCAAGGACGGTCTCGAGCTGTCGCTCGACGAGGAGCTGCGCGGGCGTGCCGACGAGCTGCGCGGGCTGCGCGACCGCACCGGGCGCCTCATCTTCTCCGAGGGCCACACCGACGAGAGCTCGCTCGCGGGGCACGACGTCCAGCTCGCCCTCGACGAGGGCATCCAGCACGTGGCCGAGCGCGAGCTCGCCGCGGCGCAGAAGACCTACGAGACCAAGGGCGCGTCGCTCGTCGTCGTCGACCCGGCCACCGGAGAGATCCTCGCGCTGGCCTCGACGCCTGGGTACAACCCCAATGATTACAAGGAGTTCGAGCCCGACGTGCGCCGCGACCGCGCGGTGACCGATCGGTTCGAGCCCGGCAGCGTCATGAAGGCGTTCACCGTCGCGACGGCGCTCGCCGCGGGCACGCTCAAGCCCACCGAGAAGATCTTCTGCGAGAAGGGCTCGTTCGAGATCGGCAACGTCACGATCCACGACACGCACCCGCACGAGTGGCTGACGCCCACGCAGATCCTCGCGCAGAGCTCCAACATCGGCTCGCTCAAGATCGCCCTCAACCTCGGCGAGAGCGGTCTCTACTCCGGCCTGCGTCGCTTCGGCTTCGGCGAGACGACCGGCCTGCCGCTGCCGGGCGAGGCGTCGGGCGTGCTCCGACCCAAGGGGCGGCCGTGGGTCGACGTCGAGACGGCGAACGCGTCGTTCGGTCAGGGCGTGAGCGTCACCACGGTGCAGCTCGCCATCGCCATGAGCGCGATCGCCAACGGCGGCAAGCTCATGGAGCCCGTGCTCGTCAAGCGCATCACCGACACCGCGGGCAACGTGGTGCGCGAGTGGCCGCCGCGCGTGCGCAGGCAGGTGGTGCCGCCGCACGTGGCCAAGATGGTGAGCGAGATGCTCACGGCGGTCGTCGAAGACGGCGGCACGGGCGTCGAGGCCGCCATGGACGGCTACCGCGTCGCCGGCAAGACGGCGACCGCGCAGAAGGTCGACCCCGCGACGGGCAAGTACTCGATGGACAAGTACACGGCGTCGTTCGTCGGGTTCGTCCCTGCCGAGCGCCCGCGCCTCGTCATCGCCATCGTGCTCGACGAGCCGATGATCGGCCGCTACGGCGGCGATCTCGCGGGCCCCGTCTTCCGTCGGCTGGCCGAGGCGAGCCTGCGCTACCTGGGCGTGCCGCCCGACCACGTGTCGCCCAAGCTCAAGGCCGTCACGCGGGCGGACGATCCCGCCGATGCTACGCTCCTGGCCATGAAGCCCGAGCCCAAGCCCGCCGCGCCTGTGGCGACGCCGGTGACGACCGCGGGCCCGCCGCTGCCGAGCGACGTGCAGGTGCCCGACGCGGCCGGCCTGGGCGTGCGCGACGCAGTGCGGTCGATGGGCAGCGCCGGGCTCGTGCCGGTGATCGACGGCACGGGACGGCTCGTCCGGCAGACCCCCGCTGCGGGCTCGCCGGTCCCCAAGGGGACGGTCGTGCGTCTGGTGTTCGAGCCGGCGTCATGAGCCGCTCGTCGCTCGACGACGAGGCGCGCACGGACGAGGGCTTCGCGTTGGAGGACCTCCTGCGCGAGCTGCCTGGAGAGGGCCGCGTCGACGGGGACGGGCGCGTACGCGCGTTCGGCGTCCGGCACGACTCGCGCGCCGTGCGCCCCGGGGACATCTTCGCCGTGCGCGTGGGCGAGCGATCCGACGGCAGGGCCTTCGTCGCGTCCGCGCTCGATCGCGGCGCCGTGGCGCTGCTCGCGTCGCGCGATCTCGAGCTGCCCTCCGACGCGGGCGTGCCGGTGATCCGCGTCGCCGACTTCGCGACGGGCTTCGCGTGGTCGGCCGCCGCGCTCTACGGTCACCCCACGTTCGCGCTCGACGTCGTGGGCATCACCGGCACGAACGGCAAGACCACCTCGAGCCACCTCGTGCGCTCGGCCATCGACGGCGCGCTCGGGCGCGAGAAGTGCGGGCTCATCGGCACCGTGGGCCACACGTACGCCGGCGTGGCGATCGACGCCGAGCACACGACGCCCGAGGCCGATGAGCTCGCGCGCATCTTCGCCGTGATGCGCAGGCGAGGCGCCACGCACTGCGTGATGGAGGTCTCGTCGATCGCGCTCGCGGTCGGGCGCGTGCGCGCGGTCCGGTTCCGCGTCGCGGCGTTCACCAACTTCACGCAGGACCACCTCGACTTCCACGGGACGATGGCCGCGTACGCCGACGCGAAGCGCCTGCTCTTCACCGATCTGGCGCCCGGCGCCGCGGTGCTCAACGTCGACGACGCGCTCGGCGCGGAGCTCGCCACGCAGGCGCGTTGCCCCGTGCTCACCGTGAGCCCCAGCGGCAAGGGCGGAGACATCACGCCTCACAGCGTGCGCCTGCACGCGGGCGGCACCGATCTCGTCGTCGACACCCCCGGCAAGCGCGTGCAGCTGTCGACGCGGCTCGTCGGCGCCCACAACGTCGAGAACGTGCTCGTCGCCCTCGGCGTCGCGCTCGCGCTCGATCTCGACGTGGAGCGCGCGGCCGCCGCCCTCGCGGCGGAGGTGGGCGCGCCCGGTCGGCTCGAGCGGTGCGACGGACCGGGCGACGACGTGGTGGTCTTGGTCGACTACGCGCACACGCCCGACGCGCTCGGTCGCGTGCTCGACGCGGTCCGCGCCGTGTCCGACGGCGCGCGCGTGCTCTGCGTCTTCGGCTGCGGGGGCGATCGTGACCCCGGCAAACGCGCGCCGATGGGGCACGCGGTCGGCGTTCGTGCCGACGTGGCGATCGTGACGAGCGACAACCCGCGCTCCGAGGACCCGGCCGCCATCGCCGAGCCCGTCGAGCGCGGCGTGCGCGAGGGCGGGGCGTCTCGCGTGACCGTTCGTGAGGCGTCCGAGGGAGCCCGCGGCTACTGGGTCGAGCTCGACCGCGCGCGCGCGATCGCCGACGCCATCCGCGCGGCGCGCCCGGGCGACGTGGTGCTCGTCGCGGGCAAGGGGCACGAGCCGTATCAGATCGTGGGCGACGAGGTCCGCGCGTTCGACGACCGCGAGCACGCGCGGGCCGCCCTCCGCACACGCCGCGACGCCAAGGAGGAGCGCTGAATGGCGACACCGATCCCTCGCAACGACGTGGAGCTGTCGGCAGAGCAGGTGGCCCGCGAGACCGGCGGCGTCGTCGTCGGCGACGCGTCGGCGAGGGCGCGCGGGATCTGGACCGACAGCCGGGCCGTCGCGCGGGGATCCGCCTTCGTGGCGATCTCCGGCGAGACGTTCGACGGCGCGGCGTTCGCGACCGCCGCGTTCGACGCGGGCGCGACGCTCGTGGTGGCGGAGCGTAGCTCACGCGCGATCGCGGAGGTCCGTCGTGCGGCCAGCGCGTCACCGGGCCGCGCCCTCGTCGAGGTCGACGGCGCCGTCGTGGCCCTCGGCGCGTTGGGGCGCGCGCACCTCTCGCGCTGGCGTCGCGCGTCGGGGCGCAGGGTCGTGGCGATCACGGGCAGCTCGGGCAAGACCACCACCAAGGAGCTGACACGCGCCGCGCTGGGCGCCTCGGGCGCGGCGCGGGCCACGGTCGGAAATCTGAACAATCTCATCGGCTTGCCCATGACGATCTTCACCGTCACTGACGAGGTGCGGTTCGCCGTGCTCGAGATGGGCATGAGCTTCCGCGGCGAGATCGCGGCGCTCGCCGGCATCGGGGAGCCCGACGTCGGCATCGTCACGAACATCGGCGACGCGCACGCCGAGAACGTGGGCGGTCGCGAGGGGGTCGCCCGCGAGAAGGGGGCGCTCTTCGAGGCGCTCGGACCGGACGCGGTGGCGATCGTCAACGTCGACGATCCGCTCGCCGTCCGCGAGTCGTCGCGCGCCAAGGGCCGGCGTGTGTCGTTCGGTCGCGCGGAGCACGCCGACTACAGGCTCGTCGCGCGCGAGCCCATCGCCGGCGCCGCGTCGTCGCGCGTGCGCATCGCGCGTCCCGCCGGGGTGATCGACGTCGTCTTGCCGCTCCCCGGTGAGGTCGCCGCCCTCGACCTCTTGTCGGCCATCGCCGCCGCCGAGGCCGCGTCCGGTGTCGTGCTGCCCGCCGGCGATCTCGAGGCAGCGCTCGCCGCGGTGGAGCTGTCGGGAAGAGCGACGACGCTCTCGGGCGTTCGGGGTGAGCTGGTGATCGACGACACCTACAACGCCAACCCCTCGAGCATGGCCGCCGCCCTGCAGACGCTGGCCGAGGTGGGGCAGGGGCGCCGCCTCGTGGCCGTGCTGGGCGAGATGAAGGAGCTCGGCGACATCTCCAAGGAGGCCCACCGAGAGCTGGGCGTGCGGGTCGCCGAGGCCGGGGTCTCGCTCCTCGTCACGTGCGGTGGCCTGGCCGAGCTGACCCGGGCCGAGGCCGAGCTCCGGGGGGTCGAGACGCTCGGCGCCAGCGACGCGGCGTCTGCGGCAGAGCTCGCTCGCGGCGCCTGCCGCGCGGGCGACGCGGTCCTGGTGAAGGCGTCGCGCAGCGTGGGCGCCGAGGCGGTCGTCCGCTGCCTGACCGGTCCAGAAAGGTCAATAGTTTTGCCTTCGCACGAAAAGGGGGCATCGTCGGGGGGCGCCGGTCCGGGCGGGGGGACGGGCCAGGCAGGACGGAGCTGACGATCCCATATGCTTTATGAGCTGCTCTACCCGCTGCGTCATGACGCGAGCTGGCTACGGTGGCTCAACGTCGTCCGCTATGTGCCGTTCCGCATCATCGCCGCGACGATGACGGCGATGCTCATCTGCTTCCTCGCCTCGCCGTGGTTCATCCGCGAGCTGCAGAAGAAGCAGATCGGCCAGGTCGTGCGCGACGACGGGCCCGAGAGCCACCTCAAGAAGACCGGGACGCCCACGATGGGTGGCGCGCTCATCCTGCTCGCGGTGCTCGGCTCCACCGTGCTCTGGTGCGACCTCCGCAACGTCTTCGTCATGGGGGCCGCGGCGGTGACGGCCGGCTACGGCGTCATCGGTTACCTCGACGACTACCTCAAGATCCGCCAGCGAAACCCCAAGGGCCTCGCCGCCCGCTACAAGCTGCTCGGGCAGTTCCTCGTGGGCGCCGCCGTCATGGGCTACGTCTTCTTGGCGCGCGAGCACGTGCCCACCGACTGGTGGGAGATCCGCGGTCGCCTCTC
>JAGQJA010000259.1:0-28509 GCA_020430845.1 Myxococcales bacterium | reverse complement strand
ATCTTCAACGCCGGCACGTACCTCATCTGGGCGTACCTCGCGGGCGCCACCTTCGGTATCGCCAACGTGGCGCAGCGCTTCGAGGTCGCCAAGTACCTCGACATCGCGGGCATCGCGTCCGTGGGTGAGCTGAGCGTGTACTGCGGCGCCATGCTCGGCGCCGGCATAGGGTTCCTCTGGTACAACACGTACCCCGCGCAGGTCTTCATGGGCGACGTGGGCGCGCTGGCGCTCGGCGGTGGCCTCGGGACGTGCGCGGTGTTCACGAAGAACGAGCTCTTGTCGATCGTGCTCGGCGGCGTGTTCTTCCTCGAGGGCGTGAGCGTCGTCACGCAGGTGGCGTCGTTCAGGCTGACGGGCAAGCGCATCTTCTTGATGGCCCCGATCCACCACCACTACGAGAAGAAGGGGTGGCCGGAGCCGAAGATCATCGTGCGCTTCTGGATCATCTCCATCCTCCTCGCGTTGGTGAGCCTCGCGAGCCTCAAGTTGCGGTGAGCGCCATGGAGTCGTACGCGGCAAAGCGCGTCGTGGTGGTCGGGCTCGGTGCGAGCGGCGTCGCCGCGTGCCGTCTGCTCGCGCGCCGCGGGGCGAGCGTGACGGCCATGGACGCCAAGCCGGCCGAGCGCCTGTCGGCCGACGCGCGCGCGCTCACGTCCGCGGGCGTGGAGCTCTCTGTGGGCGGGCACGACGGCGCCGCGCTCGACCGCGCCGACCTGGTCGTCGTCTCGCCCGGGGTGCCGATGTTCGCAGAGCTCTCCCGCGTCGAGGCGAGAGGCACACCCATCTGGGGCGAGGTCGAGCTGGCCGTGCGCTCGCTCGCGCACCCCGCGCCCGTGGTGGCCGTCGGCGGCACGAACGGCAAGAGCACCACGACGTCGCTCGTGGGGGAGCTGCTCGCGGCGTCCGGCGCGCGCGTGTTCGTCGGCGGCAACCTGGGCGATCCGCTCGCAGACCAGGTCGACGAACGTTTCGACGTCGTGGTGCTCGAGGTGTCGAGCTTCCAGATGGAGCGCGTCGACCGCTTCAGGCCCAAGGCCTGCGCGCTGCTCAACATCTCCGAGGACCACCTCGATCGCTACGAAGACTTCGACGCGTACGCGCGCGCGAAGGGCAACGCGTTCGCGCGACAACAACAAGACGACCTCGCCGTCGTGCCCGTGGGCGACGCCGTCTGCGCGCGCGAGGCCGGCCGAGGTCGAGCTCGCGTGGTCACGTTCGGCGCCGGCGGCGACGTGCACGTCACGCCCGAGACCATCGAATTCCGCAGCAAGAACATCACGTTCCGCCGATCGGAGGTCGCGCTCTCCGGCGGCCACAACGCGCTCAACGTCGCCGCGGCGCTCGCGCTCACGCTGCCGTTCGACGTCACCGAGTCGGCCATGCGCGGCGTGCTCGCGACGTTCAGGGGGCTCGCCCACCGCATGGTGCTCGTGCGCGAGCTCGGCGGCGTGCGCTACTACGACGACTCGAAGGGCACGAACGTGGGCGCGGCCGTCACGGCGGTGCGGGGCGTCACCGAGGACAAGGTCGTGCTCGTGTGCGGCGGGCGCGACAAGGGCGGCAGCTACGGCCCGCTGGTCGACGCGCTGCGCGAGCGCGGTCGTGCGGCGGTCGTGATCGGCGAGGCGTCCGACCTCATCGCGAGCGCGATCGGCGACGCGGTCCCCGTGCGGCGCGCGGCGTCGATGCACGAGGCCGTCGCCGCGGCGCGCGAGCTGGCGCGCTCGGGAGACGCGGTGCTGCTGTCGCCCGCGTGCTCGAGCTTCGACATGTTCAAGGACTACAAGGAGCGGGGCGAGGTGTTCACGCGCGCCGTCGAGGAGCTCGCGCCATGACGCTGCGAAACACCCGAAAGCCCAAGGTCGTCCAAGCCGTCCAGCTCGCGCTGCCCCTCGACGCCAAGCCCAACGCCGACGCCGCCAAGCGCCCCGTCGACGTCGTGCTCGCGGCCATCGTGATCGCGCTGCTCGGCTTCGGCATCGTCATGGTCTACAGCGCGTCGGCCGTGCAGGCGACGCTGCACCACCACGACCCGCAGTTCTTCCTCAAGCGTCAGGCGGCGTACGGGGCCGCGGCGCTCGCGGTGTTCTTCGGCGTGAGCCTCGTCGACTACCACCGCCTCTACAAGCTCACCTATCCCGTGCTCGTCGGCGTGGCGGGGCTCTTGCTCGCGTGCGTCGTCGGCTTCGGCCACACGGGCGGCGGCGCCACGCGCTGGTTGTCGATCGGTCCGGTGCACGTGCAGCCCGCCGAGATGGCCAAGCTCGCGCTCGTCTCGTGGCTCGCCTACTCGCTCGCCAAGAAGGCGGAGCGGGTCAAGACGTTCACGGTCGGCTTCCTCCCGCACCTCATCGTCGCCGGCATCTTCATGGTCCTCTGCATGAAGCAGCCCGACTTCGGCAGCGCGGTCGTGCTCTTGATGCTCACCTTCACGCTCCTCTTCGTCGCGGGCGCCAAGGTCGGCTACATCCTGGGCGCGTCGATCGCGGGCGGGGCGTTCGCCGCGGTGGCCATCCGCTTTCGTGAGTACCGCTACGAGCGCTACTTGGCGTGGCTGCACATGGACCAGCACCGCCAAGACCTCGCCTACCAGCCGTTCCAGTCGGTCATGGCGTTCGGCAGCGGCGGCACGTGGGGCACGGGCCTGGGCAAGGGCCTGCAGACGCTCTACCTGCCCGAGGCGCACAACGACTTCATCAGCGCGATCATCGGCGAGGAGCTCGGCTTCGTGGGCATCATGGGGCTGTGCGCCGTGTACCTCGCGCTCGTCGCGCGCGGCGTGCGCGCTGCGTTTCGTGCTCCGGACGACTACGGCAGCTACCTGGCGTTCGGCATCTCGACGATGTTCGGCGCGCAGGCGCTCGTGAACCTCTCGGTCGCGATGGCGCTCCTGCCCACCAAGGGCCTCACGCTCCCGTTCCTGAGCTTCGGCGGCTCGTCGCTCTTGGTCAACGCCGCGGCGGCCGGCATCCTGCTCAACATCTCCCGGCAGGGCGAGGACCCGCGCCCCGAGACGGAGGTCGAGTCGGCCCCGCCTCCCGAGGTCGAGCCGCGCGACGTGGGGCTCGCGGACGTGCTGCCCGGGCTCGGCGGCGAGCCGAACGCGCGCGCGGAGGCGCCCTGATGCCGACCGCGCTCATCTGCGGCGGGGGCACGGGGGGCCACGTCTTTCCGGGCATCGCCGTGGCCGACGCGCTGCGTGACCTCGCCGACCTCGACGTGGTGTTCGTCGGCTCTCCGCGCGGCCTCGAGACCAAGCACGTGCCCGCGCACGGCTATCGGCTCGAGCTGCTCGACGTCGAGCCGATGAAGGGCGGCGGCGCCAAACGCGCGATGCGCGGCGCCCTCGTCGCGTCCAAGGCCACGCGCGACGCGATCGCGCTCGTACGCAGGCTCAGGCCCGACGTGGTGCTCGGGGTCGGCGGGTACGCGGCCGGGCCCGTGTGCCTGGCCGCCGCCGTGATGCGCAAGCCGCTCGCGCTGCTCGAGCCGAACAGCGTGATGGGCTTCACCAATCGCGCCCTCTCGCCGCTCGCCAAACGCGTGTATGTTGCATGGGAAGAGACGGCCCGCAAGGTCGCGGCCCGCAAGGTGCGCGTCACCGGCGTGCCGCTCCGCCAGGGCTTCGGCGCGCGCGCGGTCGTCTCGTCGAGCGGACCGTCGCGCGTGCTGGTGCTCGGGGGCAGCCAGGGCGCCATGGCGATCAACGAGCGCGTGCCGGCGGCGATCGCGCGCGTGGTCGCGACGGCCGCCGACGTCGTCGTCGTGCACCAGACGGGGCCCGAGCGTGACGACGCGGTGCGCGCCGCGTACCGCGCGGGCGGCGTCACGGGCGCGACGGTGGTGCCGTTCGTCGACGACGTGGCGCGCCAGCTCGCCGCGGCCGACGTGGTGATCGCCCGCGCGGGCGCCGTGACGTGCGCCGAGATCGCGGCGGTGGGCCGCGCGTCGCTGCTCATCCCGTTCCCGCACGCGGCCGACGACCACCAGACTCGCAACGCCGAGGCGCTCGCGGCTGCCGGCGGCGCGATCGTCTTGCCCGAGGCGTCGACCGACGCCGCGCGCCTCGCCGAGGTGCTCACGTCGCTGTTGACCGACGGCGCCAAGCGCGAGGCGATGGCCACGTGTGCGCGGCGCCACGGGCAGCCCGACGCGGCGATCGTCGTCGCCGAAGATCTCCTCGACCTGGGGGGGATCGCGAAGCGCCCCGCGTCGGCGCGTGGCAACGGCTCGAACCGCCGCGAGGCGAACAAGGAGGTGTCGTGATGTTTCGCGGACGCGTGCGGCACGCGCACTTCGTGGGTATCGGCGGCATCGGCATGAGCGGGCTCGCCGAGATCCTGCGCACGATGGAGTTCGAGGTCTCGGGCTCCGACCTGCGTCCCAACGACGTGACGCAGCGGCTCCAGCGCCTCGGCGTGCGGGTCGACATCGGGCACCGCGCCGAGAACGTCGAGGGAGCCGACGTCATCGTCACGTCGAGCGCCATCCTTCGCGACAACCCCGAGGTCGCCGCCGCCCAGGACGCCGACATCCCGATCATCTCGCGCGCCGAGATGCTCGCCGAGCTGATGCGCGTGAAGTACTGCGTGCTCATCGCCGGCTCACACGGCAAGACGACGACGACGTCGCTCGTCGCCACGGTCGTGCGCGCGGCCGGCCTCGACCCGACGGTCGTCGTGGGCGGCAAGGTCAACGCGCTCGGCTCCAACGCCAAGCTCGGCGCCGGCGACCTGTTCGTCGCCGAGGCCGACGAGAGCGACGGCTCGTTCCTCAAGCTCACGCCGACGATCGGCGTGATCACCAACATCGACGCCGAGCACCTCGACCACTACGGCTCGCACGAGGCGGTCAAAGAGGCGTTCGTGCGCTTTGCGAACCGCATCCCCTTCTACGGGCTCGCCGTGCTGTGCATCGACCACCCGCACGTGCAGGCGATCCTTCCGCAGGTGCGGCGCCGCATGGTGACCTACGGGCTGTCGCGCCAGGCCGACTACCGCGCCGACGCGCTGCGCTTCGACGGGCTCACGACCCACTTTCGCGTGTTCAAGCGGGGTGAGCCCATGGGCGAGTTCTCGGTGCGCATGCCGGGGGAGCACAACGTGCTCAACGCGCTCAGCGTCATCGCCGTGTCCGACGAGCTCGAGGTGCCGCTCGACGTCGTCCGCGAGGCGATCTCGAGCTTCCACGGCGTGCAGCGCCGTTTCACCGTGGTGGGCCAGCCCGAGCTGACGCGCGACGGGCACAAGGGCGACGTGATGGTCGTCGACGACTACGGTCACCACCCCGCCGAGATCGAGGCCACGCTCGAGGCCGCGCAGCGCGGCTTCGATCGGCGCGTCGTCGTGGCGTTCCAGCCGCACCGCTACACGCGCACGCAGACGCTCTTCGACGACTTCACCCGCGCGTTCAACAAGGCCGACGTGCTCATCGTCACCGAGGTCTACGCCGCGGGCGAGAAGCCCATCGAGGGCGCCACGGGGCACGCGCTCGCCGAGGCCATCCGCCTGCACGGTCACCACGCCGTGCGCTTCATCGAGGACAAGCGCGAGGTCACCGCCGCGCTGCTCGAAGAGGTGCGCCCTGGCGATCTCGTCATCGCGCTCGGCGCCGGAGACATCAACGCGTCGGCGCGCCGTCTGGTGGCGGAGCTCGAGGCGCGAAGGGAGCTGACGACATGAGCCCGCCCCCGTCGGTCGGCAATCGCCGCGTGCGCAAGCCCGCGGAGCCCGCGAAGGACGCCCCCAAGGGGCCGGACAGCGTCGCGCCGTTCGAGGCCGCGCCGTCGGTGCCCCGCCCGAGCGACGGCCGCTGGGTCCGGGCCGCGCGCGCGGTCGTGGGGCTCACGCTCATCCTCTCGCTCGGCGGCGGGGCCGCGTGGGGTGGCCGCAAGTGGCTCAAGCAGAGCCCGCGCTTCGCCGTGAAGGAGGTCGTCGTGCTCGGCGCCAAGCGTCGCAGCGCCGAAGACCTCTCCGCCATGGCGGGTGTGCAGAAGGGCGCGAACATCTTCTCGATCGACCTCGACCGCGCGCGCGGTCGTGTGGTGCGCGACCCGTGGATCCGCGAGGCGCGTCTCGCGCGTCAGCTCCCGCAGACGATCGTGATCGACGTGGTCGAGCGCGAGGCCGCTGGCATCGTGACGATGGGCGAGGCGTACCTCGTCACGCGCGAGGGAGAGGTCATCAAGCGGCTCGAGGCGGGAGACCCCGCGGACCTGCCGGTCGTGACGGGCATCGCCGTCGGCGATCTCGTCGCGGACCGCGAGGGCACCACGCGGCTCATCCAGCGCGCGCTCGACCTCGCCGCCGACTACGAGCACGGGCCGCTCGCAAAGCTGCGCCCGCTGCAAGAGGTGCACGCCGCGCCCAACGGCGACATGAGCCTCGTCGTGGGCAAGTCGATCGTCACGCTCCGGCTGGGCGCTCCACCCTACCGTCGCAAGCTCGAGCAGGCCGTGCGCGTGCTCGCCGAGGTCGATCGGCGCGGCGGCAAGCCCGAGGTCGTGATGCTCGACGACGAGGCGCGCCCCGACCGCGCCGTCGTGCGAATGAAGTAGCCACTTATTTGGCCCGGATCCACGGGGCATGCGATGCCAGAGGAGGCTCGCTTGGAGCCCCGGAGGCATCGGATGACCACGCAGGCGTCTTCGCAAGGTGAGATCGTCGTCGGACTCGACATCGGCACGACCAAGGTGTGCGCGGTTGTAGGAGAAATCGGCGAGGACGGGATCACCATCCTCGGGGTGGGCTCGGTCCCGTGCCGTGGCCTCCGCAAGGGGATTGTCTCGAACATCGACTGGACGGTGCGCTCCATCAAGGACGCCATCGAGTCGGCGCAGACGATGGCCGGCGTCGAGATCCGGACGGTCTACGCGGGCGTCGCGGGCAGCCACATCCGGTCGCAACCGTCGGACGGCATCGCCGCGGTCGCGGGCGGAGAGGTCACGCGCGCCGACGTCGAGCGGGCCCTCGAGGGCGCGCGCGCCATCCCGGTCGACGCCGACCGCCAGATCCTCCACGTGCTGCCGCGCGAGTACATCGTCGACGCGCAGGACGGCATCCGCGACCCCATCGGCATGAGCGGCGTGCGCCTCGGCGCGCGGGTCAACCTCATCACCGCGGCGACGAGCTGCGTGCAGAACGTCATCCGCTGCGCCGAGCGCTGCAACCTCGTGGTGGCCGACGTGGTGCTCGAGGCGCTCGCGAGCGCCGAGGCGGTGCTCAGCGACGACGAGCGAGAGATCGGCTGCGCGGTCGTCGACATCGGCGGCGGCACCACCGACATCCTGCTCTACGTCGACGGCGGCATCGCCCACGCGAGCGTGCTCCCCGTGGGCGGCAACAACATCACCAACGACATCGCCGCGGGGCTCCGCACGCCGATGGCCGAGGCCGACCGGCTCAAGCGCCTGTTCGGCTGCGCGCTCGGCCGCATGATCGGCGACGAAGAGGAAATCGAGGTCCCCGGCGTCGGCGGTCAGAAGCCGCGCCGCGCCCCGCGCCGCGTGCTCAGCGACATCGTCGAGCCGCGCGTCGAGGAGATGTTCGCGGTCATCCGCAAGCGCATCGAGGACACCGGGATGCTCGAGCAGCTCTCGGCGGGCGTCGTGCTCACGGGCGGCTCGGTCCTGCTCGAGGGGATGACGGAGTTCGCCGAGGAGATCCTCGGGATGCCGGTGCGCATCGGCTTCCCCACGGGCGTCCGCGGCATCTCGCAGCTCGTGCACGGCCCGCAGTACGCCACCGGCGTGGGCCTCGTGCGCTACGGCTCGCAGGCCATCCAAGACGCGCACGCGCGCGTCATCGCGCCCGCCGCTTCGGCGACGCGCATCACGGCCGCCGCCCGCCGCGTCGAAGAGGCGCCCGAGGCCGACCCCAAGAGCTCGCGGCTCTGGGAGTGGCTCAAGGCCGCGTTCTGATCTCTGCCTCGGGCCCGCCCGAGCGCACGTTTCTCAATCGCATGTAGATACAACCAATAGCTGTACAGACGGTTCGCAGAGGGAAGAGGCGCCCGACGCGAGACGTGAGCAGGCGCCCTCAGGCGCCGAGGACGGGACTGCGTGTCCCCCGGGAGGCAATCGTCATGAGTTTCTCCATCGAGTTCGCGGACGAGTCGCACGAGTATCAGGCTCGCATCAAGGTCATCGGCTGCGGCGGCTCGGGGGGCAACGCCGTCAACACGATGATCAACTTCGGCCTCGAAGGGGTCGAGTTCATCGTCGTCAACACCGACGCGCAGGCGCTCAACGCGAGCGTCGCCCCGACGAAGCTCCCCATCGGCACCAACGTCACCCGCGGGCTCGGCGCCGGCGCGGACCCCGAGCGCGGTCGCAAGGCGGCCCTCGAGGACGTGCAGCGCATGAAGGAGCTCATCAGCGGCGCCGACATGGTGTTCATCACGGCCGGCATGGGCGGCGGCACCGGCACCGGCGCGGCCCCGGTCATCGCGCAGCTCGCGCGCGAAGAGGGCGCCCTCACGGTGGGCGTCGTCACCAAGCCGTTCCTCTTCGAGGGCCGTCAGCGCGCGCGCCGCGCCGAGATCGGCCTGCAGCAGCTCGCCGACTCGGTCGACACGCTCATCACGATCCCGAACCAGAAGCTCCTCATGCTCGGCGAAGAGGACCTGAGCTTCGTCGACGCCTTCCGCAAGGCCGACGAGGTGCTCTACCAGGCCGTCAAGGGCATCAGCGACCTCATCACGCAGAACGGCATCGTCAACGTCGACTTCGCCGACGTGAAGACCGTGATGAGCAACATGGGCCGCGCGCTCATGGGCACGGGCATCGCCAAGGGCCAGAACCGCGCTCGCCTCGCGGCCGAGATGGCCGTCAGCTCGCCGCTTCTCGACGACATCTCGGTCGAGGGCGCCACGGGCGTGCTCATCAACGTCGTGGGCGGGCCCGACCTCAAGATGCGCGAGATCCAAGAGGCCGCCGCGCTCGTGCAGGAGCAGGCGCACGAGGACGCGAACATCATCTTCGGCGCGAGCATCGACGACTCGCTCGGCGAGAACGTCAAGGTCACCGTCATCGCGACGGGCTTCGACTCGGCCGAGCAGCTCGCGGGGCTCGAGCAGCCAGCGCGTGTCTACTCGCACTCCTCGGCGCCGCAGACGGTGCCCTCGCAGCACGTGCCCTCGCACGCGCCGTCGCAGCAGATGCGGCCGTCGTACCAGGCGCCCCGCTCCGAGGCCGCCCACGCGATGGCTCAGCGCCGCGCCGCCAACGCGCACGAGGCCCGCGTCGCGCAGGCCGGCTTCGCGCAGGCAGCCTCCTATCCGCCGCCGTCGCGCAACGCGTCGGCCTTCGCCGAGCGCGAGGCCCCCGCGTACACCGAGCGTCAGCCGTTCCAGCCCGCGAGCACGCGCGTGCCCGTGTCGCGCGAGCGCTCGTCGTCGTCGTTCCCCGCGTTCGACACCGACTGGGACGTTCCTGCGTTCCAGCGCAAGCACCAGTAGCCGCCGAAGACGCCGCGCGGCGCGGGCGGTAAGCTCGTGACATGCGCGGCGTTCGCCTCTCGGATCTGACCTGGCTCGAAGCAGAGCGTGCCCTTCACCCGGGCGCGCTCTGCGTGCTTCCCCTCGGCGCGTGCGCGAAGGAGCACGGACCGCATCTCCGCCTCGACAACGATCTGGTCCTCGCCGACTACTGGGCCGATCGCGTGCTCGCCGAGCTCGACGTCGTCCTCCTGCCGACCCTCGGCTGGCACTACTATCCGGCGTTCACGGAGTATCCCGGCTCCGTCTCGCTGCGCCTCGAGACGGCGCGCGACCTCGTCGTCGACATCGTGCGCTCGGTCGCACGTCACGGTCCGCGCCGCTTCTACGTGCTCAACACGGGCGTCTCGACGGTGCGCGCCCTCGCGCCCGCGGCCGAGGCGCTCGCTGCCGAGGGCGTCACGCTCGGCTACACCGACGTCATCGCCGCGCTGCGTCCGATCGTCTCCGAGGTCGCAGAGCAAGAGGGCGGCACGCACGCCGACGAGATCGAGACGTCGATCCTGCTCGCGATCGCCCCGGACCGCGTCGACATGTCGAAAGCAGTGAAAGACTTTCACGGGGACGGTCCTGGCGGGCTCACGCGCACCGAGGGCGGCCCGGGGGTCTACTCGCCCACGGGGGCCTGGGGCGATCCGACGCTGGCTTCGCGCGAGAAGGGCGAGCGCGTCGTGGCGTCGTACTGGAAGGCGCTCGCCGCCGACATCGAACGCTTCCGCAGCGCGACCTAGGCGCGTTTTCGGCCGGCGGACGTCGATTCTCGAAATTTTCGTGCGCGGACGGGCGACCTGCCTCGCATGAGCACGACGACGTCCCTCTGCACGACCACCCCGACCTCGAACGACCGGCTCGCGGCCGCGATCGCCCACGGCGGAACATGCTTCGCGTGGTTCCTCGCGCCGCTGATCGTCTATCTGCTCAAGAAGGACGACTCACGCTTCGTGGAGCAGCACGCGATGCAGGCGCTCCTCTGGTCTCTCGTGGGCACGCTGGTGAGCGCCGCGACCTGCGGCCTCGCCGTGCCGCTGTTCCTCGTGGTGCACGTCGTCGCGGCGCTGAAGGTGCTCGCCGGTGAGGACTTCGAGTACCCGATCATCGGCGATCTGGCGCGGCGCCTGACGGAGCGTCGCCCGCTCTAGACGCGCTGCACGCGTACGCCGAGGGCCTCGGCCTCCCGCACGACGGTCGACAGGCCCTCGGCGCGTGACGCGAAGAGCAGCGCGTCGGCCGCACCGATCCACGAGAGCGCCTCGGGTCGGGTCGTCGCGCCGACGAAGTCCGCGTCGACGTCGAGGGCGCGCGCGATGGACGCGAGGCGGGCGCGCTCGGGGCCGTCGCCCACGACGACGAGCTTGGGCGCGGTGACGCCGAGCTCTCGCGCGGCGCGGGCGCGCTCGGCCACCCAGGCCACTGCAGACTCCACGCGCTTCGACGCGACGAGGCGGCCCGCGCTGACGTACACCTCGCGCTCCCCGAAGGCGCCGCGCCGGGCGCGCGCGGCGGGCGCGACGTCGTGGGCGATCCCTAGGTGCGGCGGCTCGACCCACGAGCGCTCACGGAGCGTCGCGGCGAGCCGAGGCGGCAGCGACGTGGCGAGCGCGTCGCGGAGCGGCTCGGACACGAAGCGCCAGCGACCCCGCGCGAGGATGACCGAGACGACGCGGGCGCGTACGGGGCGCGGCAGCGCGCGGAGCAGGCGTACGTCGCCGCCGTGAGACACGGTCTCGAGCGTGCGATGGGGCGGGTGCGCGAGCGCGATGGGCCACGCGGAGGGCAGGGCCCAGTGGGCGACGACGTGGTCGAACATGCCTCGCGCGATCTGCCGTCGCGCGCGCGCCACCCACCCGAGCGCCTCGGCCGATCGACTCGGGCGCTCTCGCAGCCGCGCCGCGAAGCCGGGCCAGCCGAACGCGCGGCCCGCGGTCGGTCGAATCACGTCGACCTCGTGGCCGGCGGCTGCGAGCGCCGCGACCTCGGCCTCGACGAAGTGACCGGACGGATCACCGTCGAAGGACGGGTAGCTGGTCGTGACCACGGCGATGCGCATCGCGCGGTCTCCTTCCCACGACTCGGGCGCGTTGTCACGCGGCGGGCTCACGAGCGCCTCCGGTCCGGCCGCCGCCGCGCGAGAGGTCGCGTGGACGGTGTCAGCGGGGCGGGGCAGGGGCGATGAGGAGGGGTGAGACGAGGGCGCTCTGGCCGCTTCGGAGCGCGGCCGCGCGGCTCGGCTCTCGGACGGCGCGGAGGAAGGCGTCGATGCCCTGCGGCTCGTTGCCGTTGCCGTGCACGAGCACCACGGAGCCGGGGCGGATGGGTTGACCCTTGGCGATCCACGCGTCGGCGTCGATCGGCATGAGCGAGAGGCGGGAGAGCTGCTCGAGGCGTGCCCGGTCGTGGGTGAGGCCCGGGAAGCGGAAGATCGGGCTCGGCAGCATGCCGCGGGAGATGAGCGCGCTCTCGAGGCCGAGCACCTCGGCGTCGAAGTCGACGCTCGCGTCGGTGAGGAACTTTGCGCGCCGGCAGCTCGCGTCCTCGCAGTGCAGGGGGTGCGTCGCCGAGTGATTGATCCAGGTGATCGCGAGCTTTCCGGCGCGCTCCCAACCGAGGAGCTGGTCGAGCTCGTTCGGGTACGCCTTCGCCCATCCGCCGGTCATCGCGACGCCGACGGGCACGGGCTTACCCGTCTGCGTCGAGAGGTCGACCGCCCAATCGAACAGGCGCTTCTCCCACGGCTTGCGCGACTGGCACATGTCGACCGTGAGCGCGAAGGGCTCGCGCGCCCCGCCGGTCGCCGCGTCGTCGTCGATGCGCTCGAGCGCGCGTCGCGTGGTCGCGAGCTCGCGGAGACTGGCGATGTACGGCGTGGCCTCGAAGTCATCGGAGGCGACCGCCGCGCGCGTCCCGCCCGAGAGCGCGCTCGAAGACACCACCGCCGTCTCGAGGCTCGTCGCGTCGACCACGAGGCGCGCCGCCGTGCCGTCGAGCTTCAGCTCTCGGATCACCACGAGCTTGCGCGAGGCCGGCAGGGTGGCGCCGAGCATCGCCGCGGTCGCGCGCGTCGTGACGAGCCGGGGGGCCGGCGCGATCGCCGACAGACCCTCGACGCGCCGCTCGACGAGCGCCTGGTCGGCACCCTCGGCCGCGACGTCGTCCCCGTCGTCGGTCGGGCTCGCGCAGCCCACAGCGGTGGCCGCGGTGAGCGAGATCGCGAGGAGTCCCAAGCGTGAGGCGAGCCAGCGCACGAGCACACGGGCATGTATGCATATGTCGCACCGTGTAGGCGGATCTCACTAAGTCGTTGTAATGACGCCGTGATGGCGTCGTCGGGGCTCCGTCGACGGTGGATCCGTCGCAGACCGGCGCTGGTACAGAGAGGCGCCGTCCTCGCTCGGGTCCCGAAATGCTTTGAGCTCAAACTTGTTTGGGTCCACACTCGATCGTGGAGGGGGTGATGACCGGAGAGCCCAACGGGGCGGCGCCGGGTGTGGCGCCGCGCGACCTTGCCGCGAGGCCCGAGCCGCACGCGCCGTCGAGCGTCGTGCAGCCGTCGTCGAGCGTCGTGCGCGCGCCGTCGAGCGTCGTGCAGCCGTCGTCGAGCGACGTTCGCGCGTCGTCGAGCCCCGAGCGCCGTCCGAGCATCCTCGTCGCGGCGTCGTTCGACGCGCCCTCGCTCGTCGCCCTCAGGCGCGCACACGAGATCGCCCTTCGCCTCGGCGGGCGGCTGCACATCGTCCACGTGATCCCGCGCGCGAACGCCGCCGACCAACAGGCCACGGCGCTCCGGATCGTGGACCGCGCGTCACGCGCGCTGGCGGAGCCCGTGACCGAGGCCGACGTCGCGGTGCGCGTGGGCAACACGATCGCGGAGATCTGGCGAGAGGCCCATCGCCTCTCGTGTGATCTGCTCGTGCTCGGAGGCGCGGCGTGCGGTCGCGTGCCGAGCTGGCGCGCCCGCTTCTTGGCGCAGCACGCGCGCTGCCCGGTGCTCCTCGCGTCCGAGCCGCACGCGTCCGGCGTCGTCGCCGCGACCGACCTCCGAGATCGGCGCCTCCCGGTCATCCGATGGGCGGCGCGCTTCGCCCTCCGCGTCGGGGTGCCGCTCGAGGTCGTGCACAACGCGCGTCGTCGCACCCCAGACGCGCTCGCCGCCATGGTCGACGGCCTGAGCCGCGACGTCGCCGACGTCGTCGAGCCCGAGCCGCCGTCCGCGGGCGGTGATGCGGCGCCGTCGTCCCAGACGCACATCCGCGTGGGCACCGAGGAGGCGCCGGCCCAGGCCATCCTCGCCGCGGCCCGCGAGATCGACGCGGACGTCGTGGTCGTCGGGGCGCGCGAGACCTCGGGCCGCACGATGCGCGATCTGACCCAGCGCGCCCGCCGCAGCGTGCTGTCGGTGCCGCTCGGTCGCCGCCGCTGACCCGGGGCAGCGTGTTACGATTGGGCTCGACCGTAGCACGATTTGACATGACGCCCCGCGTCGACGTGCTACACGAGCTGACGTGCTGGAAGGCCTCGCCCCGCTCACGAGCTTCGCGCTCGGACTGCGCCACGCGCTCGAGCCCGATCACGTGTCTGCGGTCGGGACGCTCGCCACCGAGCGCGACCCCAAGGGCGGCGTCGCGACGGCCGCGTACTGGGGCGCCGGTCATGCGGCGTCGCTCGTCGTGGTGGGCGTCGCCCTCGCCCTCACGCGCACCCGCCTCTCCGAGAGCACGCAGGGCGCGCTCGAGGCGGTCGTCGGCTGCACGCTCTTCGCCGTCGGCGCGCGGGCGCTCTGGCGCGCTCGCACCGAGCTGCACGGGGCGGCGGCGCGCGAGCACACGCACGGCGACGAGACGCACGTCCACGCCGGCGGGGCGCATCCTCACGTGCACGTCCTCGGCGGCAGCGCCGTCGGCATGCGCGCGCTCTTCGTGGGCATCGTCCACGGGCTCGCGGGCAGCGGCGCCGTCACCGCGGCTGCGCTCGGCGCGGGGGCGCGCTCGTTCGGCCTCGCACTCGCGCTCCTCGTCGCGCAGGCGGTGGGCACGCTGGCCGGCATGGTCGCGCTGTCCCTCTTCGCCGCGCCGCTCATCCGCCGCCTCACGGGCTCGCCGCGCGCGGGTCGCGCGTTGCTGCTCGTGGCGGGCGTGCAGTCGTGCGCGCTCGGCGTCTTCTGGGCAGGTCGCGCGCTCGCGGGCCTCTGACGGGACGGCGCCTCGCGAGCCAAAACACGGACGCCGGGCAGCCCGCTTCGTCTAGAGTACGGGCATGTCTACGGATCTCGTTCGGTTCGGCGTGGCGATGGACGCGGGGCTTCTCGAGGAGCTCGACGGTCTCGTCGCAGACCGGGCGTCGTCGCGGTCGGAGGTGATCCGCGATCTCGTACGCGCAGAGGTCGCGCGATCGAAGGTGCGCGCCGGCGCCGCCGCCGTGGGATCGCTCACGCTCGTCTACAACCACCACGTGCGCGACCTGGCGGACAAGCTCACCGAGATCCAGCACGAGCTGGGTGACCGCGTTCGCGCGACGATGCACATCCACCTCGACCACGACAACTGCCTCGAGGTCGTGGTGATGAGCGGGCGGTCCGACGAGCTGCGCTCCGCCTCCGAACGTATCCTCGCGACGCGGGGCGTGACGCACGGAGGTCTCGAGCTGATCGCCGCCACGTCGACGCTCACGCCGGCCGGCAAGTCGCGCGCGCACACGCACGCCCACCCCCACAGCCACGCACCGGCGCCTGCCGCCGCGACCAAGCCCAAGGCCAAGCGGCGCAAGCGCGCGTCGTGACGGCCTAGACAAAAAGGGAACGGGCGCGCCGCTCTGCTTCGGCGCGCCCGTCGGGTCGGATCTCGGTCTGTCTGTGTGTCTGTCTGGGTCGGACCTCCTTCGAGCTGCGGCTCAGTCGTCGTTCGGACCGCCGAGCGGACCTGTGCCGAGCGCGATCTGCAGCTGGCGGAGCGAGTCGACGAGGCCGATGTACCTGCGCAGGCTCGTCTCGTGCTCGGCTCCCGTGAGCTGCGTGCCGTTGCCCGCCGCACCCGAGGCCTCGAGCTGCGGCTTGCCGTTGGCATCGAGGACGAGCTCGGGGCGACCGAACTCGTCGGTGACGGGCTTGCGGGTCACGGCGTCGCGCTTGACCTTGTACGCCGCCGCGATGACCTCGTTCGCGTGCTGGAGCATGCGCGAACCGATGCCCGAGTCGACCGTCTTGCCGTCGACCACGTCGGCGCCGAACAGCCCGGCGATGTACGTGTAGCCGGTGAGCGGGTCGGTCATCTTGACCTGACGCACGCCGGGCAGGGCGGGCGCGCGGTCTCCGTCGATCCACACGCGCAGCTTGTTCACGAGCGTCATGTCGCTGCCGACGCGTGAGAGGAGCGCCGCGTAGATGGCCATCGTGAGCTGCTGCTTGTAGCCCACGTTGGGGAACAAGATGCGCGCGCCCGGCTCGGTGCGCTTGGCGGTGCTCGGCGTGAGGTCGAGCATGCGCGGCGCGAGCTCTGCACCCGCGGTCGGGTTGGTGTCGGCGCTGACGGCGGGGGCGATGGTCTCCCAGTCCTCGGCGAGGATCCCGCCGAGGAGCCGGTCGACGGCGCCCGGGAGGTCGGTGCGGAAGCTGATCTTCGTGCCGCGTCCGTCGAGGAAGTTCTCGCGCTGCACGGTGAAGAGCGTGGGGCGTGGGTCGACGATCTGCATCATCGCCATGGCCTTCTCGACCTCATAGCCTGCATGGTGCACGTACTTCTGGTAGTCCCACGAGCCGCCGATCGCGTTGTCGAAGTCCTCGCCGATGTAGCGGCCGTCGACGATGCCGAGCTCGAAGGCGGTTCGGCGCGGGTCCTGATCGGTCGAGAGGTCGAAGATGGTGCGTCCGCTGCCGACGGGCGTGCGCTCGGCGCTCGTGCGGTACGGGCCGGGCTCGGGCATGAGGATCGCGCGCGCCAGGAAGTTGAAGATGTCCCCTTGCGCCATCACGTACGGGCGGAGCCCGTCGTCGTCCGAGAGGTCGCTCGCCTGCGCCCGGCCGAGGTCGGTGGCGATCTGCCAGTGGTAGGCGCGCACGCGCGAGAGGTAACGCGACGACGTCGCCTGCGGGATGAAGAGGTGACTCCAGTCCCGGCTCCCGCGGCGGAAGTACGACCACGGGTAGGTGAGGTCGAAGCGCGCCTGGAGGTTCTGCACGAGCTCGTACACGTCGGCGCCGGCGTCGCTCATGGTAGTGTGCATGTAGCCGCCCGAGCCGTATTGCTCGCCGTAGCGGTAGGGCCAGCGCACGAGCTGCTTGCCCTTCACGTTGGCGTGCCACTTCACGCCGGCGATGCCGGTGCCGGGGATGTCGTCGGTGACGTAGTCCTCGAACGCGCCGTGGTCCTTGGGGGCGTGGCTGCACACCTTGCCGTGCACGATGCGCCACGCGGCCTTCTCCTTCTCCTCGGGCGTGGCGGGGCGGCAGTCTCGCGCCGGGTCGAAGACGTTCATCAGGCGCGCGGTCGTGGTGTAGTGCGAGAAGATCTTGCCGTCGTGGACGACGATGTCCCGCTCCTGGAGCTGCGTGAAGGTCTTGGCCGCGTAGCTCTCCTGCTGCGCCGCGGGCACGACCTTGTCGTCGAAGCTCTCGAGCACGCGCCCGTAGAGGGTCTTCATCGCGTGCAGGTCGTAGCCGCCGAGGCCCACGGTCTCACCGAAGCGCTCGAGCTGGTACTCCATGGTCGAGGTGTTCGCGAAGTAGTCGATGCCGGGGCGCGACTCGTCACCGAGGCCCTGCTCGTCGCGCGTCATCGGGTCCAGGTAGCGCGGCCCCATGCACGTGTCGTCACCGTCGGCGCGCGGGCCCTTGCACGCCTGCTTGGCGCGGCCCTCGGCGGTGCGCAGCTGCCAGTACTGCGGGTTGTAGTTGGGGGCGTCCCACGAGCTGGCGAAGTTGTGTCGGAGACCGAGCGAGTGTCCCAGCTCGTGGAGCCCCACGCCCTTGACCGCCTCCTTCCAGAGGTCCTCGTAGATGCGCTCGCCGCGCGTCTTCGGGTCGAGGTTGCCGTACTTCGCGCGGAAGAACCCGGCGAGCGTGGGCTGGTACACGCTGCCCGCGCCCGCGAGCGTGCTGTCGTGGAAGCACTGTCCGCGCGCCGCCGCCTGCTCGCCGAACCACTGGTGCATCGCGTCGACGCGCGCCGGGTCCATCCCGCGGAGCGGAGAGGCGAGGTCCATCATCTGCGGGCTCGGTGAGGCGTTGGGCGACGCGCCCAGCACGCCCGTCATCCAGCGCTTGTCTGTGACCTGCGCCTCGAACGGCGTGCCGCGAAGACGTGACGCGAGCGCGTCGAGCTCCACGATCGAGGTCTCGAGCGCCTGCGCATCGGGCCCGCTCTTGGCCTTGCTCTTGGTCTCGGCGAGGCCGCGCTCGACGGCGCTCGTGCCCGCGTACGTGCGGAGCCCGGTGCGCGCGCGCAGCCCCGCGACGTCGGCCTCCGAGACCTTGCGCGAGAGCTCGCCGGCGCTCGTGGCGTGCGTGAGCCCCTCGGGCGCCGCGAGGCCGTTCTTGAGCATGCTCGCGTAGCGCTCGGAGGGGACGCCGTCGACGACGTCCTCCATCTTGAGGTCGCCGAGCGCGAGCTGCACGATGTCTCGTTGCATGCCCGCCGCGTACGTCGCCGAGCGGCCCATGATGGTCGCCGTGGCGCCGAACGTCTCGCCGGTGAGCGGATCGGGCGGGTTGGCGCCCACGCCGCCGTAGCGCGCCTTCGACTCGAAGGGCCAGTACACGAGGAAGTTCTTCCGGATGTCTCCGAAGCGCGAGACGGTGCCGGGCTCGCCGCACGCCTCCTTGGGGTCGTAGCTGCGAACGGGGTTGTGGCAGGCGGTCAGCACGGGCTTGCCCTTGTCGACGTCGAGCTTCTTGACCTTGTCGATGAGCCATCCGCCGTACGACACCATCGTCTTCGTGGCGGGCGCGTCGGTGCTGTCGAAGAACTCGGCGTGACAGGCCTCGCGCGTGCCGCCCGTGCGACGACACTCGACCTCGCGCCGGTAGGCGACCGACACCTCGAGGAGCTGGTTCCACGACGTCGTGAGGTCCTCGAGCGTGCCCAGCTTGACGAAGTTGCCCTCGCCGTCGACCTCGTCCTGCAGGGCGTCCGGCGCCTCGCGGTTCAAGAAGTAGCCGACGGTGCGCACCTCTCGATCGCGGACGGGGATCGTGCACTTGTTCACGTACACGTCGCACTGCGAGCCGGTGTTCCCCTCGTAGCCCGTGACGTCGTTGGCGCACGCGTCGGCCGTCCCGTCCTTGTTCGCGTCCTCGTTCGACGCGCAGCTCGCCTCTTGGTGGCTCTTCTTCCACAGGTTGTGGATCGCCTTGAAGCGCTTGGTGAGCGCGTCGGTCGCGCCGTAGGCCGGGTCCCACTTCTGCCGGGGCGCGCCGAGCCACGGGTTGGCGCCGTCGCCCGAGCCGCCCCAGTTGCCCACGACGTCGCGCCACGCGGTCGTGTCCTCGAACCGCTCGAAGTCCTCGTCCTTCTCGATCCGCGCAAAGCTCATACGCACGGTCGCTTCTTGCGGGTTGCAGTCGTAGCTGGGCGATCCGGTCACGAAGCCGGCGAGAACGCACTCGGGCAGCGAGCCCCACGAGAACTCGATCTGGGCGGGCTCGACGGTGAACTTGTTCGTGACGTCGAAGTAGCCGTTGTCGACCTCGACGTGCGGCGCGTCCTCGGCGGTCGGGTCGGTGACCGAGTACTCGACGGGCGTCGCCTTGGCCAAGCCGAAGTAGCGCGTGCTGTCGTTGGTGGAGGCGACCAGGTTCTTCGACCAGTCGACGCGCATGTACTCGCGCTCGTTCCACGGTCGGTCGGAGGTGTTCTCTCCGATGACGTTCATCTCTTCGCCGGTCTGCGCGTTGTACTCGCGGCGGATGTCGAAGTGACTGTCGATCTTGTACGCCGCGACGATGGTCCCCGTGGCCGTCTTGGTGAAGGTCTTGTCGCCGTCGTGCTTGCCCCAGTCTTCTTTGGGGACGCCGCGGTTGTCGGCGCCCTCCACCTCTTGGTAGGCGCGCCGCGCGAGAAGCATGTCCTCGGTGACCTCCCAGCGCACGCGGTCGACGGCGGTGAACTCGCCGATCGTGTACGCGGACTGGTTGACCGAGCTGCCGATCGTGTAGCCCTTCATGCGGAACTCGGGGTCGTCGTCCGCGCTCTTCAGGTCGCTGCCCAGGAAGAAAGCCTTCGGGAGCGCGTTCGCCTGCACGCGGTTGATGGGATCGCGCTCTTGCGCGCAGCCCGCGGCGAGCGCGGCGGCGGCTGCGAGCGAGAGCAGACCGAAGCGAGCCAGCATCGTTTTCATGACAGAGGTCTCCGGCGACACGGAGCGCTGCCTCGGGCGCGCGCGGCCGTGCGGTGTTTCGGGTGGCAGGTGGACGTCGCCCCTCGCGTCCGGACGGGCGCGTGGGGTGGGGCGCCGCTCGCCTCGCGGGAGGGCGCCTCGTGGAACGTGCATCGCGCGCCGAGCGGGCCGCGCGATGTTCGTTTCTCACCAAAGCATCCGTCGTGCCACCTCGGTCCGAGGCCGGAACTGCCGTGTTTTACGCTGCGCGGGCGCCGTGCGCGCTTTGACGCTGCGCCGCGTCGTCAACCGCGGAACGCTCGCTCGGCGCACGGGCGTTCGTGTTGGAGACGGTCTTGCCGTCGCGCGAGGACACCCACAGGTCGAACGCGTCGCGCGCCATCGCCGCCGCGAAGAGGCCCGGTCCGAGCACGGTGACGCTGAGGCGCAACAAGAGCAGCGCGCCCACCCACGCGAGCGCGAGCAGCGGCGGGACGGCGTGCCCCGCACCGAGCACGGCCGACGTGAGCTCCATCTCTGCACCGACGCCGAGCGCGAAGAAGTAGACGAGCACGCCGAGCGTCCACAGCTTGCCGGCGCGGAGCGACCGGGGCGCGGTCGCCCTGACCCTCGCGTGCGCTCCCCGGAGCGCGGCGCGGATCACGAGCCCCTCCGCGTCGCGGCGGCGGCGGTGGGTGCCGGGGCGCGCGTCGAGGCTGCGTCGAGGGCGGCGGGTGTGGGGGCGGTGACCATTGCCAGGATGATCGCGTCGCCGATGGGGCCACCGGTCACGAACGTCCTGGTCTTGCCGCGCGAGATGGGCAGCCCGAAGAGGTGCGTCGTCGCGTACATGCGCTCGAACGCGTCGCGATCGCCGTGCGCGCGCGCCGGGCCCAGCAGAAAGCCCGTCGCCGCGACGCTCAGGCCGAAGACGATGGGGCCCGAGTCGATGTCGCCGCGGCCGGATCGCGTGGCCGGGTACTCGTTCGCGGCGCCGAAGCCGAGCGTCGTGCCGTAGAGGTGGGTCTTCGCGGCGACGTAGAGCTGTCGCGACAGCGTCGGGTCGACGAACGAGATGAAGTAGCTCCCGAGGGCGGTGCCCGAGCCGCGCGGGACGTCCATCAGCTTGCCGTCTCTCGCGCGCACTGCCTGGTTGAGGAGGCCGGTCTCGCGGTCGATCGCGAACGCGCGCGTCCCGGCCATGGCCTTGTCGAGCGCCGCGCGGTGCGACACGCCGGTCGCGCGCTCGTGGAGCCCGAGCGCGCCGAGCGCCGAGAAGTTGTCGACGGGGAAGGTGGCGCCGGGGAACGTCTCGACGAAGCCCACGGGCGAGCGCTCGATGCGACGCGCGAGCACCGTGGCCACGTCGTCGGAGAGCTTGGTGAAGCGCGACTGGGGGACGAGGAGGCGGTGGAGCTCGAGCGCGAGGCCGAGGTAGCCGAGGTACGCCACGTGGCCGACGTCCTTGGCGCTCCCGGGGGCGACCTGGAGCGACGCGATGGGGTCGAGATCCCACGTGGTGGTGTCGAACGCCTTGGCGTCGTCGGACAGGAGCGCGTCGAGGCACCGCTCCATGCGCGCGATCTCCTCGGTCGCCCGCTCCGGGTGCGCGAGCGCGCGCTGGCCGAAGCCCATCGCGCCCATCATGTACGTCCCGAAGAGCCACTCGCGATCGTAGTGCTCGGCGCCCGTGTGAAAGCGCGCGGCTCCGAGGCCCTCGCGCGTCCACGCGTCGACCGCGTCCGCGAGCGGCGCGCCGGCGTCGGCGTCACCGTCGAGGTAGCGGGCGGCGTCTCGCGCGCACACGTGGTGCGGCGCCGTCGTGACGCCGAGACCGAATGCGGCCAACGCCAGCGCGCGGCCGATCCAACGAACCATGGTCGAGCTCATGCCCGTTGGACGCGCGACGGGCCGAAACCCGGGGTCCATCCGCCCGCGCCCCGCGACCGCTCGCGACGTACGCGCGACCGTTCGGGTGCGGCCCCCCGGTCGGATCAAAAAGAATTGTGGATCCAGCTACTTACAGCGCGCGGGATCGACGAGCTCGCATTTGCCCGCCTTGCACTCGAGCGGCGACGCACAGGTCTTGCCGCCTTGGCCGCCGCACGCCTCGCCGGCGCCCGCGTACGGCACACAGGTGCCCGCGGGGATCTGGCTGGAGCAGGCGCTGTTCGAGCACTGCGTCACGCTGAGCGCCTGCACGCTGATGCCGCAGAGGTTGGGCGGAGTGGCATACCCCACGGCCGCGCAGGTCCCCGCCTGGTTCGGGAGCGCCTTGCAGTAGTGGCCCGCCGCGGTGTCGCAAGGGGCGACGCCGAGCGTGTTGGTGCACGCCGCGCCGAGGGCGAGCGGCTTGGTGCACACGTTGCCGACGCAGCTCAGGTTGCCTCCGCAGGGCGCGCTGGCCGAGCACGCCTCGGTGACGGCGCCGAGCTTGACGCACGTGGGCCCGCCGTTGCCGGGCACGCACCGGTAGCCGTTGCCACACTTGGCCGCGCTGCAGTCGGCGCCGGGCGCGGCCTTGGCCTTGCACGTGCCGCAGTCGGCGACCTGGATGCCTCCGTCGAGCGAGGGCGCCTTGAAGCACGCGCCGCTCTGACACTGAGCGTCGAGATCGCACGGCGCGTCGGCGGCGAGGGATCCCGTGAATTCGCACTCGGCGATTCCGGCGGGCGAGGAGCAGTCGAGCGTCTTGATCTTGGCGAGGCACGCGTCGAGCTGCGCGTCGGTGACCGTGACGCCCGGCGCCTTGAGGTCGAGCGCGGCCTTGGCCTTGACCCGCGTGACGCAGGTGGCCACGTCGCCGAAGCCGATCTTGACCAGGACGGCGCCGCACTTGTCGAAGGCCTCGCAGAAGGCGCGCGCGTACTTCTCGTCGCGGGTGGCGGGCGTGCCCGCGTCGCCGCCGTCGCTGCCGCCGCTCGAGCCGTCGAGGCCGCCGCTCGACGCGTCGGTCCCGCTGCTGCCCGACGTGCCGCTGCTCCCCGTGCTGCCGCTCGACGACGACGACGCGTCGGGCTCGACGGGGCCCACAGGGGAAGCGCTCTCGCCCCCGCAGGCGAGCATGACGCATCCGACGACAAAGCTGGTCGTGACGACCGTGACCGCGACTCTCGACATGACCGCGCCTCCTCGCGAGCCGCTTGGGCGACTCGCCGAACCCTGGGTGCAAAGAGAGCACAAATCCGGGCACAACGCGAAGGTGCGCGCGGGCGGCGGGTCGAGGTCGCGCCCGCGGCCTGGCTCACGGCGCGGGCGTGAGCGTCCCCTCCGCGAGGACCTCGACGCCTTCGAGCACGACGTGCTCACCGTTGGCCGAGCGCGCGCGCTGGTACTCGACGCGCCAGCGGATCTCGCGCGTGGTCGTGGCGCGCGGGAGCGAGAGGTGCACGACGCGCGGCGCGCCGGGCATGACGCGATCGTCCCAGAGCTCGGTCTGCAGGGGCGGGCCGCCCGACGGGTTGGGTGTGAAGCGCAGGTGCCGGCCGAGGCTCGCGTCGGCCTCGGCGAGCGCCTCACCCCCCGCGCCGAGCGCGGTCGCCGAGACGCGAAGACGACGGAAGAGATCGCCCGTGGGGAATGCGTGCCCGACGCCGGTCGTGGAGATCGTCACGTCGAGCCCGCCGTCACCCGTCGACGTCGCGGTCACGTGCACCGCGCCGCGCAGCGTCGCGAGATCGCGCGAGGCCGCGAAGCCGTGGGAGCGGGCGCGTGTGGCGGGCGCCTCGGGCATGTGGCAGCCGGCGCACGGCGTCGTGGCAAAGGGCGATCTCGCGTGCTCGGTGACGGTGCGCTGCATCTTCGCGCCGTCGGTGCGCGCGGCCTCCGCGGGGAACGCGAAATCGTGACAGCCTGCGCACGCCCACGCCGTGCCGAAGCGAGCGTCGCGGATCACGGGATGGGGCGCGGTCTTGCCCGTGCGCGGTCGCGGAGGGGGCGTGTGGGGCGCCGCGAGGACGGCGCCGTCTTGCACCCCGCGGGGCGCGTGGCACGTGACGCACGACACGCCGAGCGAGGCCTCCCGCTCGGGAGCGTGGCAGTCGCGGCAGAAGGGGAGGGGCTCGGCGCGATACGCGGCCTGGAACGCGCTGTCGGTGAAGGCGCGGGCGTGGAGCGAGGCTGCGTGCGTGCGCGCGGCGTCCTCGTGGCAATGCGTGCATGATGCACTGGTCTGCGCCGCGTCTGCCGCGCGCGCGATCGGGCCCGGTCCGGGCCTCTCGATCGCGGTCGCCGGGCGCGAGACCTCGGGCGCGCGATCGCGGCACGCCGAGAGCGCGGCGAAGACGAGGAGCGCGCGTGTGCGTGTCACCGCGTGAGCATACGCGGGACCCGCGCCGGCGACGCGGGCGGCGGGCGTTCAATACGACGCGAGCGTGCGGGCGATGTCCGTATCGTCGTCCCTACGGCATGCGGGTGGCGCGGTCGATGCGGGCGGTTGTGGGAGCGTCGCCAGGATACAAGCCAGCCCAACACCAGCGCTCACCAGAAGCCGTCAAGCCGCAGTCTTCGGCGAGGTGCTTCAGCGGAGGAAGGCCCATCTCCTGCGCGATCACCACCGGTCCCTGGCCGTTCACGCTGCAGTAGACGGTGCCCGCCGACGACAGCAGGCACGCTCTCGGCCACGAGTGATTCAACTCCACGACGCTCACCCCGGCGGCTAGCGCGACCGGCTCGGGCGTCGTTGGAGTGCCGTTCACCCAGGTCACGTTGGCGCTGGTTCCGTTGGTCCAGCAATAGAGCTGCCCGGCGGCGGTGATGCCGCAGGCGCTCTTGAACCCAGCCCTGATGGAAGCAAATGTGAATCCGGCGGTCGAGCCCATGCCTACGCTGTCGGTACCGATGCAGGCCGCAGCGCCGGCGGCGTCGAGCGTGCAGATCAGATCGCCGAATCCAACCGAGAACGCCTTGAAGGTACCGGGCACCACGTTCGACGCTGCGCCGGCAGGCCCCCAGTCGCCACCCCAGCAGCGCAGCGCGCCCGTGGTCGACAGCGCGCAGTCGTTCCAGCGGCCAGTTTCAACGGAGGAGAACTTCAACCCAGGGAACCTCTGCGTAGGTCGCGTATCGACGGTGCCCGCACCGTCGGTCCCCCAACAGTAGAGATCCCCATCCACAATGCCGCAGACGTGTTCATAGTGCGCGCTCACTTGGTCGAACGAACCGCCACCGGCCGCGATCGTTGGCACCATCCGGATACCGGGCGCCATGTCGAAGTTGTAGCCAACGTACTCGAGGCTGCCATTGCCGAGCCCACCGCCGGAGACCGGTCCCCAGCAGTAGACGCGCCCGTCGTCCACGATTCCGCACGAAAGCAAGGAGGCTGTGCTGAGCTGCCGCCACACCTTCGGGCCAGTATTCACGTGGAGTCGGTTCTGCGTCGAGGGCATGTCGCCGCAGCCGGCTCCGGGTGTGACACTGTTGATTCCATACGCGCCCGGCGACGCCAGGAGAGCTGCCGGGATGGTCGCGTTGGCTGTCGAGTCGTCGAGGACGGTCGTAGCGAGCGCGTAGGGACCGAAATACGCTGTGACTCCGGGCGCCATGCGCGAGCCGGTGAGCTCGAGTACCACGTCGCCACTGCCCGCGCTGATCCAACGTGGCGACGACTTGTCGAGCAATGCGGTGTTACCCGCCTGATTGCCGACGAGGAAGCAGTGTTGGTTCGAGTAGCCGCTGCCTCCGGGCGGCGGGTCGTAGACGCTCAGGAGCAGCGATCCGATCTTGGTGAGGTAGCTTGCCGGAACGACTGCGTCGAGCTCGGTGGGTGTGAGGTAGGCCGTCGGAATCTGCGTGGTTCCGAGCGTGACGACGGAGCTGGGCGTGAACCGTGCACCGAAGATCCGAACCTGGACGTCGATCGCCGAGAGCGGAACCCGGCCTGGGTTGATCCCTGTGACGTATGGCGGGCTCGGCGGTGCCGTCGACGAGAATGGCAGGCCGTTGCTCCTTCCGCCGCCAGGCGCGGGCGAGACGACCGTCACGGTGTGCTCACCTCCTTCGGCGAGCTTTTGAGCGTCGACCGAGGCAGCAAGAACGCTCGAGCTCACAAATGTCGTCGGCAGATCGACTCCATCCCAAGCAACCCTCGACGAGGGGACGAAGCCGCTGCCCGAGACCGTCAAGGTCAGGTCGGGGGAGGCCGGACCAGAGCTTGTAGGTGACATTGACGTCAGCGTCGGTGACGGATTCGTCCCCGGCACCACGTTCACCGTGAAGACACTCTGTACGCGACGACCGCCTGAGTCCGCCGCCGTCACGTAGAAGGCGTACTGGCCCGTTGCGCTCGGCGTTCCAGTGATGGCGCCCGTCGGGACGACCGACAATCCCGGCGGAAGAAGCGCGCCCAATGCAGCAGTCCACGTGTAAGGCGCGACTCCGCCCGTTGCAGTCAGCGGCGTGCTGTATGGCTGTCCGAGCGTCGCCGTTGGCAGCGCAAGTGAGGTCGTCAGGAACAACGGACTGGGATCTGCCGTCGGCACAAAGTCTGCGAGCCGCGTCACCTTGGCGGTGACGGTCTTCGCCTCGGAGTCCACGACGGACGCAAGGGCGACGAAAGCGTCGGTGAGCGGTTCGCCCATACGAACGACGACGCTGCTCTGAGCCGTCCCAGTCGGGAGCATCGTGGGGTCGAAAGGCAGGCGCAGCTTTACGGGAACGAGGAATGTCTGCCCGGCCGGCTGAGCGGACAGGCGTCTGCCCAAGGGCACGCCTCCGAGCGCGGTGTCGGCTGGCGCTCGACGGCTTGTGAGGGTGAGCGTCGTCGTCGTCGCGAGCGCGCCGGCCGGAACAAGCAGATCTCCGTCGGGATGGTGCAGCAATCCTCCCGCCGGTCCCATCGACGCGGCGACGGTGACCGCGCCTTCCGGCGGCGGGGGTGAATCCGGTGCAGGCGCGGCCGGGGGCGATGAGGTCGGCGCGTTCGCGGTGGGTGTTGGGGCCGGGCTCGGGGGCTCAGGGGCGTCCGGCGCCGGAGTCGCGCATGCAACAAAACAGACGGTGGCCACCAACCATTTGCGACTCATTCAAGTAGCGTACCACCGCGTTGCGCCTGCTGCCGGCTGAATTCGTTTGTGCCCTCGATACCGCTCTTGTGAATATCGCTATTGGCGCCGAGTGCCTGACGCGCGAACTGTAATAGCCGGTTGGCGGCGGGCGCCCCTCAATACGACGCGAGCGTGCGGGCGATGAGGTAGACGGCGGCGGCGCTGCACGCCAACGCGCCGCGCACCTTCATCTTCTCTCGAAAGGCCCAGTACACGGCGAGCGGCGGCGTGAAGAAGGCGACCGGCGCGCGCCACCGCGGCGCGCACGAGGCGAGGCTCCACGTGATCGAGGCGTGCGTCGCGCCGAGCACGGCGCACGAGAGCACGAGGGCGCCGACGACCGCTTCGTCGCTCATCGCGCCGGGGCCTTCAACGCGCCCTGGTGGCTCGCTCCGGGGGCCGGCGCGTCGGGGCCCGCTTCGACGTCCTGCCCGTCGCGCGTCACGACCGCGCCGCCGCTCGAGCGCCCGACCGAGATCGGCGCCGGATCGGCGACGGCACGCCCGCGGCTGTCCTGCCACCGGCCCTCGGCGACGTACACGTTGCCGCGCGCGTCGCGCACGCTCGTCCACGGGGCGTAGCTGGCGTTCGTCGGGGGCAACACCCACCGCCCCGGTCGCCACGCCCATCGTCGGCCTTGCCAGATCCACTCGCCGTCGACCCACACCGCGTCGTCCTCGCGCGGCGCGGCCGGGACCCACTCGGCGCGCGCGGGCGGAGGCGGGAAGGGCACGGGACGCAGCGCCGCGGTGGTCTGCGCGACGTAGCGCGGCGCGGGGAGACGTCGGTGCCCGCACCCCAGCGCGACGCCGCCGATCACCGCGAGCGCGACCAGCGATCGCACCGCGCTCGATCGCACCTTCGCTCGCTCGTGACCGCGGTCCATGCACGCCTTTTGGCCTGAAAACGGCCCGGTGTCGAACTCTCCCGCGCGCGACGGCGCGTCAGGCCCGCGTTCTGCCTGCGGTACGAGGCGGGGTGGCACTCCTTTCGTTGGTAGACTGCGCGCCCCGCCGATGTTCCGCTCGCTCCTCGCTCTGCTCGCCGCCGCCGTGGCTGTGTGGGCCCTCACGGGGTGCACGAGCGTGCCGCCCGGGCGTAGCTCCGTCGACGCCGTGACGGTGCGCGGCACCAAGGACGTCCCGGAGAGCGCGGTCGTCGATGGCGTCGCGACCACCGAGACAGAGAAGTTCTTGGGACTCTTTCGTGGCGTCATCCACGAGTACTCGACGTTCGACCGCTTCGTGCTCCAGCGCGATCTCGCGCGGGTCGAGGCAATCTACCGCGCGCGTGGGTACTACGACGCGCACGCCCGCGCGGGGCGCATCCACGAGATCGACGACAAGCACGTGCGCGTCGAGATCGTCGTCGAAGAAGGGCAGCCCGTCGTCGTGCGTCGCGTCCGCCTCGAGGGCACCGAGCGTGCTCCGCGCGAGCTCGCGTCCGAGGTCGAGGCGGTGGCGCGCGAGGGGCTCCCGCAGGGGAAGCCGTTCGTCGAGGCCGACTACACGCGTGTGCGCGCGGACCTGCGACGCGTCTTCCTCGACCACGGGTTCGCCTACGCCGAGGTGAAGAGCGACGCCGCCGTCGACGTCGTGCGTCACCAGGCCGACGTCGTGTACACGTTGACGCCAGGGCCCGAGTGCGTGCTCGGTCCGATCCGCGT
>JAGQJA010000258.1 GCA_020430845.1 Myxococcales bacterium | reverse complement strand
GGCGGGAGGGGGAGGCGGCTCGGCCGGCGCGCGCCCGAGCCCTTGCGCGAACCCGTCGCCGATCCCTCCGCCGCCGCTGCCCGTGCGCAGGTCTCCGCCGCGCGCCTGTTGGTCGGCGCGACCCGGCGCCGCCGAGCCGTGCCCGGCGAGGCTGTCGGCAGACGACGGCATGTCGCTCGGGGCTTCTTCGGCCGTGGGCGTCGCGGTCGCCGGCGCCGCCGACGCGGCCGCCTGCGGAGCCGCCGCCGAGGCGGGCTCGGACTCGGACCCGCCGCTCGGACCGCGCACGCCGAAGCGCCGCTTCGCGCGCTCGTTGCGGCCCATCGTGCCCTCGTCCTCCTTCTTCTCCTTGTCGTCGTTGTCGTCGGCCTGCGCGTACTGCCACTGGCGCGTGCTCTTGGCGGTGACGGCGCGCCCGTTCTGCACGGTGAGGATGTCGAGGTTGGCCGTGCGATCGATGTTGAAGCGCCGGTAGTCGAAGTCGGTCTCGAGCACGAGCATGGCCGTGTGCGGGCTCAGCACGCGGTGCTGCGTCGAGAGCGCGATGATGTCGCGCTTGGTCGACACGGCGTCGTTCGTCGGCTCTTCGATGAGGCTCTGGATCTTGGCCTGCGCCCACGCGCGCTCGAGCAGCGGGCGGTCGACGACGCGCAGCTCGGGGGTGACCGAGAGCTCGCCCACGGTGAACGTCGGACGCGTCGCGCCGTCGGTCTGGGCGAACACCACGATCTCGTCGCCGGCCTGTACGCCGTCCACGGTGCGCGGCCAACTCCACGCCGCGCCCGCGACCTTGACGGCGAGCCCCGACGCGGTCGCCTCACCCAAGCGCCGCACGATCCGATCGGCGCCGATCTCGGCGTCGAGGACGGCGCCGTCCTTGTCGAGCACGCCACGCGCGAGGGCGCGCAGGATGCCGTCGTCGCGGATGCCGCCGATGGCCATCGCGTCGAGGCGCTTCACGCCGGCCGGCCTGAGGGCCTCGACCTTGGTCTTGAGCTTCTGTCCGTCGAGCTCGCCCGCCGTGGGCACGCCGTCCGACACGAACACCACCCGGTCGGCGCCGGTGGCCTTCGCGCGCTCCGCCGTCCACGCGAGGGCCGCTTCGAGGTCGGACGCGCCGAGCGCCCCGCGCTTGACGATCGCCTCGAGCTCCTTGCCGCCGAACTCCCCCGCGGCGCCCGTGAAGATCTCTTCGACGGATTGGTCGAAGCAGGCCACGGTGACCTTGGTCTTGGGGGGGATCTTGGCGAGCACGTCGCGCACCAGGTTGGCCTGCTCCTTGAGGCCCAGCCCGCGCGACGCGCTGGTGTCGACCATCAAGACCACGTTCGTGAGCGGGTCGGGCCGCGAGTCGGCGAACGGTCGCAGGCGCGCCATCACGATGTCGCCGTTGCGCAGGCCCGCGCTGCGGGGGATGGCCCGCGCGTCGACGACGAAGTCCTGCGCGGGCGTGAACGCGCGCTTGTGGAGGCCGAATGACGTCTCCGACGCCGCGCGCGCATGAACGTCGACGTCGAGCGCGCCGAGCTGCGGCAGACCGCGGAGCGACACCGCGTACGGCTTCGAGGAGTCGAGCACCTCGGAGTACGTGATGATGATCTCCTTCTTGCCGCGCGCGGGGATCGGGAAGACGCGCGCCGTGAACTCGTTGCCCGCGCCCTGCTCGAGCAGCGCCGGGTCTTGCTTGCGGTGGAGGAAGTCCTCGTAGGCGCGGCGCGCCGCCTGCTTCTCGACGACCTCGCCCTCCTGCCACTGGCTGCCGACCTTCATCGCGAAGCGGCTGAGCGACGCGCCCTGAGGCAGCGTGATGCGGAACGTGCCCTCGAGCTGCCGCGGGGCGGGGTTCTCGAAAGTGAGGTGCATCTCGGTCAGCGCGAGCGGGTCCTCGAGCGCGGCGCGCACCTTCATGTCGACGAGCTTGAGCCCGGTGCCGTCGGAGGCCGTGAGCGCGATGGGCACCGAGGCCTCGCGCAGCCCCGCGGGCGCGTCGACGATCGCGACGGGCGTGATCGCGATGGGCCGCGCGCGGTCGCGCCAGATCCCGAACGCGGTGGCGACGGCGGTGGCGGCGAGGGTCCCGTAGAGCAGCGTCTTGTCGTGCATTCGTTGTCCTTGTCCGAGGCCAGGCTATCGACGCCGACAGCGCACCGGTAGCCCGGGTTCCCCCGTCCGGGGTAGCAGGTGTACCTACACGCCGTCGCGGCGAGTCCTCGTGTTACGTGCGGGCGGCAATGGGGATCTAAACGGAGCGCAGGCCGGCCACAGGGGCGCCGCGCGCCGAGCTGCGCTAAGGTTCCCTCGGGCCAGCGCCGCAGGGGCGGAGCGGCCACGCGGCGGCACCCTACGCCCCGCTCCTGCGATGAACGATGAGCTCGTCTCTCTCCTGACCGACCTCGACGGCGTCCGACAGTCTCCGCGCTACCACCCCGAGGGGGACGCGCTCTTCCACTCGCTGCAAGTGTTCCAGCTCGCGCATCGGGCCACGACCGATCGCGTGCTCTGGGCGGCCGCCCTCTTCCACGACGTGGGCAAGGCCATCGACGGACCGCTCCACGACGAGATCGGCGCCGATCTGCTCGAGGGCCTCCTGCCGGCGCGCGCCGTCTGGCTCGTGCGCCACCACCTCGACCTCTTGAAGGAGCCACGACAGACGCGGCGGCGCTACCTGGGCACGCCGGCGCTCCGCGATCTCGAGCAGCTGCGCCGCTGGGACCTCGGCGGGCGCGATCGCAACGCGCGCGTGCTGTCGGTCGACGGCGCGCTCGATCTGCTCTTCGCGGGAGACGACGCGCTGCGCGTGCCCGACGACGACGAGGGGAGCTTCGACCCCTTCGCGTCATGAGCTGGGAACGGCACGGCGGCCTGCGCGCCGCCATCACGCAGCTCGCGGCGCAGCTCATGTACGGGCAGGAGGTGAAGCAGTACTTCACCGCCAAGCGCCTCGCCGCCAAACGTCTGCTCGGGCAGGCCGGCGCCAAGAACATGCGTTATCGCCCGCGCGATCTCCCGTCGAACGGCGAGATCAAGCAGGCGCTGCTCGAGCTCGTGAGCGAGATCGAGGGCGACGGTCGCACGCGGCGCCTCTTCGCGATGCGCGTCGCCGCGCTCGAGGTCATGGAGGCGCTGCCCGAGCTGTCGCCGCGCCTCATCGGATCGGTCGCGACCGGGCACGTGCGCAGCGGCAGCGACATCGACCTGCACGTCTTCGCGTGGGACGCGGCCGACGTCGAGTCGCGCGTGAAGGAGCTCGGCTGGGTGCACGAGGTGGAGCGGGTGAGCATCCTCAAGCACGGCAAGGTCATGGAGTTCACGCACGTGCACGTGCCCGACGTCTTCCCGATCGAGCTCACGGTGTATCCGCCGAACGAGCTGCGGAACCGCCCGCGCAGCAGCACCGACGGCAAGCCCATCGTGCGCCTCCGCGACGTCGCGCTTCGCAAGATCTGCGAGCGGGAGCACCCCGACCTGTGGCGCAGGTACCTCGCCGACGGCTCGGCGCCCACGCTCGAGGAGATCCTGGCCGCAGAGGAGGCCGACGACGTGCTCGACGTCGACGCGCTCGACGCAGACGCGCAGGGCGATCCGGGGGATCTCGACACGCACGACCCCTGGGACGACGACGGCGCGGCCGAAGACGACGCGGGCGATCCGGAACGGTTCGATCCGCGCGAGGACCTCCGCGCCCTCGAGCGTGAGCTCGCCTCGGAGCGCGCCGAGCGCGAACCGCGTATCCGCCGTCCGCCGGCGCGCGCGAGGCGACGTGTCGGGCCGATGGGGCGGGAGACCTAGAGCCGGAGGTCGCGTTCTCGTCGGCGACGACCCCGTCAGACGCGAACCACCCACGCGCGTCCGCCGGCGTCCTCTCCGTCCTCGACGACGACCACGGTACGGTCGCGGAACGTCGGGTCCTCGGCCATGCGCGTGGCGACCGGGGTCATCACCTTCTCCTCGAGCACCCGCCTGAGCGGGCGCGCGCCGCGCGTCGGGTGGTAGCCCAGCTCTGCGAGCTTCGCGCGGGCGCGGTCGGTGGTCACGAGGCGCACCTGTCGGCGCGCGAATCCCGGCCTCTTGCGCGCGGCGTCGAGCTCGAGCTCGACGATCCTCGCGACGTCCGAGAGGGCGAGGCTGCGGAAGGGCAGCACGTGGTCGATCCGGTTGAACAGCTCTGGCCGAAAGTGGGCGCGGACGCTCCGCACGACGGCGCTCGCGCGGGCGGCCTCCTGATCACCGGCCTCGCCGAAGCCCACGGGACGCGCCTCCGACGTGCCCACGTTCGACGTCATGATCACGATCGTCGTGCGGAAGTCGACGAACCTTCCGCTCGCGTCGGTCATCCGACCTTCTCCGAGGACGCCGAGCAGGAGATCGAACACGTCGCTGTGCGCCTTCTCGATCTCGTCGAGCAGCACGAGCGAGAGCGGCGACTGCCGCACGAGCGTGGCGAGGCTGCGCACGCCCGGCCCCACCTCGAGCAGCCTGCGCGCCGACCCGGGCAGCTGGTACTCGCTCATGTCGACGCGAACCAGCCGATCCTCTCCGCCGAAGGTCGTGCGCGCGAGTTGCTTGGCGAGCTCGGTCTTGCCGACGCCCGTGGGGCCCACGAAGAGCAGCGTCCCGCACGGGCGCTCTGGGTCGACGAGGTTCGCCTTGAACCGCGCGAGCAACCGGCCGCACGCGTCGCACGCCGCGTCTTGTCCGACCACGCGCGCGCGCAACATGTCGGCGAGCTCTCCCGCGCCCGCCGAGATGTCGTCCGAGAGGAGCGAGGTGGGGATCCCCGAGTAGCGCGAGTACGCCTCCGAGACGTCTCGCGGGTAGTACGTCTTGGCCTTGCCGTCTCCCGCACCGGCCGCCTGCTGCGCGAGCCAGTCGACGAAGCGAAAGCCCTTGCCGGGGAACGCGACGCTGCGCTCGAGCATCGCGAGGTGCCGAACGAGTCGCTTGAGCGCGGCCGCGTGCGCCGCGATACCGCCCTTGTGCCGCACGTAGTGCGACAGCAGCTCGACCGTGGCCTCGGGCGACGGCTCTTCGACCCGCACGATCTCGAACCTGGCGACGAAGCCCGGACGCGTACGGCGCGCGCGCTCGAGCTCGGCCTGCGTACACTCCGTCAGGACGCGGATCTCGCCGCTCGCCAACGCCGGCTCGAGGAAGTCGGCGATGGACGCGCCGTCGGCCTGGACAGTGAGCAGGCCGGAGAGGGCGTCGACGTGCAGGACGTCGCCCTCCTCGGAGAGCTCCTTGACGATGGCGACGCAGCGCTCTTGCCACATGCCGAGGTAGATCATGCCCGCGATGATGCGGTCCCGCGACGTGCTGAAGATGCGCGGCGCGTCCTTCGTCTTGCCGCGTCTTCGCGCCGCGTGGAGCTGCGCGAGCGCGCGCACGAGCGTCGTCTTCCCCACGCCGCTCTCTCCCACGAGGAGCAGCGACGGCGGACGCGGTCGCAGCGAGTACGCCTCCACGTCGCGACGGAGCGCCGGCTCGCCGACGACGCGCGGGAGCTTGCCGCGCGTGGCGAGCGCGGTGAGATCGTCGGCGACGCGCGCGAGCTGCTCGGGCGGCGCCTCCTCTGCGGCGCGCGCGGCGGGGCGCGTCCGGGTGATGGCCGGCGGAGACCACTCGCGCACGTACTCCGCGCCGACCCGGCGGAGGTCGTAGACCCACCGGGGCTTCTCGCCGAGGAGCGACGTCGTCACCATGTGGCGCAGCAGGTGGGGCGCGAGCGAGAGCTCCTCGACGACGAACCACGCGCCGAAGCGGGGCACCATCACGCGGTGCCCGCCGCCGGCGAGCGGGCAGTGGGCGTAGGTGAGCAGGAGCGGGATCTCTTTCTTTCCGATGACCGGCCGCTTGGCGACCGAAGACAGCGGAAAGATGGCCACCTTGACGGTGGAGGTCTCGAAGTGCTCTTCCCAAAGGTAGCGCTCGACGACGTCTTGCTCGGTGATGCGTCGCTCCTCGAGCTGACTCTCCAGCTCGTCGAGCACGTCCTCGGTGGTCGCGCCGTAGGCGCTCGGCGCGGGTCGATCGAAGAACGTGTCCCACGTGCGCATCAGGGTGCCCGTTCGTCGACCGTCCTCGTACTCGACGAAGTACACGCGGAGGGACTTCTTCTTCACGGCGTGCCCTCCGAGCCGGCTCGGGCGCCCTGCGGCGCCTCGCGAGACACGCGCAAGAGCCAGAGGGGCGCGAGGACGTCGGCGACGTCACGCGCGTGCGCGGCGAAGCTCGTCCCCATGCCGTGGTCGTCGGCCTCGAGCAGCGTGGCCGGCCGGCCCGGTGCGGGTGGGTCGAAGCGCAGCGTGCGCACGATCGGCAGCCACGCGACCTCGGCCTTGGCGATCCGCTCTCGCTCCTCGAGGCGCTGTCGCGGTCGCTCGCGACCCACCGGAGTGACGTCGACGCGCAGCAGCTCTGGATCTCGCGCAAACGGCTTCCACACGTGCGTGCCGGTCTCGAAGCGCAGGTAGTCGTACATGCACAGGCCCACGAGCTTGAGCACCAGGGTCTGCGGCTTGCGAGCGAGCACGTCGGTCAAGGCGTCGGGGCCTGCGCCCGTCACCACGCCGTCGTTCGTCCGCGCCGCGAGCTCGTCGACGCTGCCGCGTGCGCCGGCGTAGGCCCGCGCCATCCACGAGAGGAGCCGACGACCCTTGCCAAAGGCCTCGAGCGTGACGATCGCGGCGTTCGGATCGTCGTCGGGCGACGTCGGCGCGTCGGCGACGAGCACGTCGAGCGCCCGCTGGACCACGTACGTCTCGGCGATGGCGGAGAACGTCTCCCATCGCATGCCCCGCCCGAGGCCCTTCACGGGCGCGCGGCGCTCGCGGAGCCGATGCGCGGGCACGCGCCGGTGCTCTGGGTCGAAGGACGGCCGTTCGGGGGCGATCGCCAGCTCGACGGCTTCGAGCTCGACGTCACGCGAGGACACGACGAGGGCCTCGAGCCGAGCGCGTAGCTCGTCGAGGGTGAGGCGCATCCAGTCGAGCTGGAAGAGCGGCGCGCCGTGCTCGAGCCGTCCGCGGTTGTGCTCGCCGAGGTGGTGGCGCAGCCGCTCGCAGAGGAGGGCGAGCGTGTCGCTCGCCGCGACGCGTTCGACGGTCGCGAGCGCCTCCGGGAGGTGGGCTCGCAGCTCGGCGAGGGGCTTGTCCCACAGGTCCTCGAGCGCGTAGCTGCCGCCGATCGGCGTGGCCTCTGTGAGCGCGGCGGCGCGCACGGACAGCGCGCCCTCGACCTCGGCGACGCGAACGACCTGGAGCGCCGCCGGCGCCGCCGCGATGTGCTCGACCAGCAGTGTGCCGATGCGGTCCTCGATGAACCTCGTGAGGGACCGCGCACCGTCCTCGGCGCGGAGCGCGTCGTCGGCGATTCGCGCGACCGCCGCCTCTTCGACCTCGACGAAGACGTCGCGCTCGAGCAGGCCCGCGCGAGAGAAGAGCTTGGAGAGCGCCTTCTGCGTGACCTGCACCGCCACCTCGGGCGTGAGCGGCCTGAACGGAACGACCGCGTCGATGCGGTTGAACAGCTCGGGCGGGAAGAACTCACGCACCGCACGGTCGACGCTGTGCATCAGCCCCTCGGGGGCCTCGTCGAAGCCGACGGGGGCACGTCGGCGCGCGCCCAGGTTCGACGTCATCACGATCACGGAGCGTGTGAAGTCTGCCGTCGTGCCCGCGGCGTCGGTCAGGCGCCCGTCTTCGAAGAGCTGGAGCAAGAGGTTCAGCACCGAGGGGTGGGCCTTCTCGATCTCGTCGAGCAAGATCACGCCGAACGGTTGGGCGAGCGCCGCGTTGGTCAGGAGACCCTCGGGATCGAGCACTCCGCCGACGAGGCGCTCCACGGCGTCGCGGCCCGAGAGCTCGCTCATGTCGAACCGCGCGAGGCGGGAGCTGGCGCCGTACAGGTACTCGGCGATGACCTTAGCGAGCTCGGTCTTGCCGGTCCCCGTCGGCCCGGTGAACAAGAACACGCCCCAAGGGCGCTTGGGATCCGTGAGACCCGCCCGGATGCGCATGACGAGGTCGACGGCTTCGGTGATGGCCGTCTCCTGTCCCATGACCTTCGACTCGAGAGACGCGCGCACGTCCGACGCGTCGAGCGGCTCCTCGGGAGTGAGGAGGAGGCGCGGCAGACCGGTGTCGGCGGAGAGGTGAGCGACGACGTCCTTTCCGCGGAGGACGTGGCGCACGTCGGGCGGCGCCGCGCCGGCCACCTTGACGAGCAGGTCGACGGCCTTGCCCGGCAGCGCGCGCGCCGGGTAGAGCGTCGAGCCCAGCTCGAGGATCGCGTCGTACGCGCTCGGCTCCACCTCGATCTGCGTCGCGCGTTCGATCTCCCGCGCGCGCGCCAGCATCATCCGGAAGGTCTCGGCGCGGTCCGTGGGTGGAACGTCGAAGCGACGGAACGCGGCCGCGAAGCTCGCGTCGTCCTCGGTGAGTCGTCGCATCCCGTCGGGCGTGCACTCGGCGAGCACGACGACCTCGCCGCGCGCCACGGGACCACGAAAGAAGTCGGAGAGTGCGCGCTCGCTGTCCCGCGCCTTGCCGATGCGGCCGAAGAGGTGCAGGTCGGTCACGAGCAGGACGATCTTGCGCTCGCGCACGTCGTCACACACGTCGACGCAGCGCTTCTCCCACTCCCCCACGCGCGACATGCCCGCGATGATCGTCTTTCCCGAGACGCGGAAGTAGCGCGTGACCTTGTCGAGGTTCTTGTGCGCGTCGAACCCTTCGGCGGCGAGGGTGTCGGCCATGAGCTGCCGGATGAGGGTCGACTTTCCGCTCCCGGGCGGCCCCACCAAGACGAGCGAGCGGCGCCGCGGCCCTGCGAACGCGGCCTCGAGCTGCTCGCGCAGCGGGGAACGCGGGAGGCCGAGCGGCTCTCGTCCGTCACGGTGCGCGACCGAGCGCGTCGCGTCGACGCCGATCGACGGCAGGATCTTGAGCTCGCCGGGGCCTCGCTTCTTGGCGTGGCGGCGCTCGACCTCGAGGTCGTCCCAGATGCCGGCCTGGCGACTCGGGAGGTCGTGCAGGATCGATCTCGGCGTCGCGTCGAAGGACACGACGCCGAGCGAGTCCCGCTTGTCTGTGCGCAGCTCCTCGATCGCGTCGTCGTCCAGGTCCTTCCACGCCGTCTCGAAGTACGCGGCCGCGCGCTCGGCGATGCTCTCGTGCGCCACGGCGGGGAACCACTCTGCGGGGCGCTCGGGGTGATACGCGATGAGCAGCGCGTTCCCCTCGCCGGCAAAGCGCGGCTCGATCACCACGGGGAAGAGGCCCGACACCTTGCGGCGCGCGGCGTCCTTGAGAGACAGCTCGAGGCGCACACGTTCGAGCTTGGTGCCGCGCCGCAGCTCGAAGCGGACGACCTCGGCCGGAGCTGCCGCCTCGATCGCCTTCCGCAGGTGCTCCACCGTCTGCTCCTCCGCGCGCCGCGGCGTGCCCCGTCGCGTAGCCGCGGCGGAGCCGATGCCGACGGGCGTGAGCGACACGGTGTTGCCGTGGCGGCGCTTGTAGACGGAGAGCGTGAACGTGCGCTTCATGCCATGGCCTCCACGGCGTCCTTCGCGTCCTTGAGCGAGGCGCCCGTGAGCAGGCGGTACGTCTTGATGGCCTCGATCTTCCGACCCTTCTCCAGCAGCTCGATCACCTCGGCGAACGTGTCGTCGAGCCGCGGCTCGAACGCCGCGTGGCGATCCCGGCCGAGCGCCTTCGCCTCGAAGAGGAGCAGGTGCTCGTGCGCGACCTCCTCGAACGAACGCCAATACTCGTCCGTCGACAAGCGGAGCGGGACCCGACCGCACACGGTCACGGTCCCTTCGGTGGCGTCGTGCAGCCGCACGGGCGCCAGTCGCTCGAGCTCTCCGTTGGCGCTCGGGGCCGGGGGGTCGAGCATCGGCGGCGTCCACTCCTTGGGCGTGAGCTCCGAGCGCCGCGCGATGAGCGTCACGTGCATGTGTGCCGTGCCTTCGCCGAAGCCGACGAAGCGATGGAGCCCCGCCTCGAGCGCGAGCCAGATGCCGACGTGATCGCCCGACGCGCGCAGGAGCAGGTTGCGGAAGGGGCGCTCGGCGAGAGCTAGCTGCTCCAGCATCCAGTCGGGCGTCTGGGGCGGCCCCCAGCGGCGCTCGGCGGGCCAGCTCTCGTGCTTCTCTCCGCCGTCGACGTGCAACGTGATCGCGTAGCCGCGTCGGGTCGCGTCGCGCAACAGGGGCGCGAGCCAGAGGTCGAACGCCCGGTTCGTGTCGAGCTCGAGCAACATGACCGTGGCCGCGTTGCGCTGGTTCTCCATCGCGACGAGCGCGTGCACCAGCGCCCCCGCGAACCTCGCCCGCACCGCCTCGGCCTCCTTGACGAGCCCGGCCGCGGGCGCGTCGTCGGCCGCAGCCGTGAGGGCGAGCTCCTCGAGCGCGCAGATGTCCTCGTAGGCAGACGCCAGCGCCCGCGACAGTGTACCCAGGCGGTGGTGCTCACCTTGGAGGTGGGCGACGTCCCTGTCCCGATCCTCGTGGGCCGTGGGCTTCTGCGCGAGCTGCGCCAGGAGGTACTGGACTTGGTCCTCGAGCTCCTCGATGGGCTCGAGGCGCATCCGGCGGTCCATCGCGCGTCGGATGGCGGTGATGGTCTGGAGCTCCTCCGCGGCCGCCGACGCGCGACGCGTCCGCCCGCGGATCATCGCGAAGCGGAGCCCACCCGCCGTGAGCGTCTGCGCGTCCCGAGGCGCGACCGGGCCGTCGACGGTCGAGACGACGACGCGCGCTCGTTCGGCCTCCGCGCCTGCCGACGACACGAGGTGCGCCAGCGGTGCGACGAGCGCGCGTTCGACGTGGCGGCGGAGGGCACGCGCGCCGTACGTCGCGCTCGCGCCCTCGCGTGCCAGGAGGTCGAGCGCCTCGTCGGAGACGTCGAGATCGATGTCGCGTTCGACGAGCCCGCGTCGCTTGGCCGCACGAGAAGTCACCATGCGCGTCACGGCGCGCGCTTCGGCCGCGTCGAGCGAACGAAACGCGATGATGCGATCGATGCGGTTCACCAGCTCGGGGCGGAACGTCTCGTCGACGACGCGGATGTAGTGCGCGGCCGGTTCGTGTGCGGCGCCGCCGAAGCCTGCGACGGGCCGCGCGTCGGTGGCGCCCAGGTTGCTCGTGAGGATGACGAACGCGTTGTGGAAGAACGCCGTGCGACCGACGCCGTCGGTGAGGCGGCCTTCGCCGCAGACCTGGAGCAGGAGGTCGAACACGCCGTGGTGCGCCTTCTCGATCTCGTCGAGCAGCACCACCGAGAACGGCTCCTCGCGCACGCGTCGCGTCAGGAGGCCCTCCCCGCCGTCCAGTCCGCGAAACAGTCGATCCGCGGCGTGCGCGTCGGCGTACTCGCTCATGTCGAATCGCGCGAGGCGGCCTTCGTCCCCGAAGAGGAGCTCGGCGAGCGCGCGCGCGAGCTCCGTCTTCCCGACGCCGGTGGGGCCCACGAAGAGCAACGTCGCGAGGGGCTTTCCTGCGGGCGAGAGGCCCGCTTTGACGACGCTGACGAGCTCGGCCACCCGTCGCACGGCCTCTTCTTGGCCCACGAGGCGACGTCCGAGCGCGCGCACGGTGTCGTCGACGTCCAGTCGCTCGGCGTCGGTCAACAGGAACGTCGGTACGCCCGTGCGCGCGCTGAACCACGCGTGCACGTCCGTCGCTCCGATGCTGAAGTCGGGCTCGCTCGCGCGAGAACCGACGCTGGCGGCGACGGCCGCCCGGAGCTCCGACATCAGGCGCACGGCCTTTCCGGGGAACGACTCGTAGGGGAGGTATCGCTCCGCGAGCTCGATGAGCGCGTCGAGGGCGGCGTCGCCGGGCGCCGGCAGCGCGACGTGGCTCTTCTTGTCGTGCTCGAGGACCGCGACCACGACGCTCTTGGCTGCGGCCGCGTCGAGCGGCTCGAGGCGCACGCGGCCGAAGCACGCGAAGAGCGCCGCGTTCCGGGCCTCGATGCGATCGAGGATCGTGTCGCGGATCTCGCCGACCACGCGCACGCGACCGTCCTCGATCCAGGGGCGCATCGCGCCGGGCACGTCGATCGCGCCGCCGGGGCGCTCGGCGAACAGGTCGGCGAAGTCGTCGAAGTACAGGATCGCGTCGAGCGTGTGGGCGGCCTCCATCACGCGGCGCACGCGCTCCTGCCACTGCCCGAAGCCGCTCATCCCCGCGATCAGCCGCGCGCCCGACGTCGCGAAGACCGGCCGTGTGCCCCCCTCGGCGCGCTCGCGCTCGTGCCACGCCGCGAAGAGCCCGCTCTTGCCCACGCGCTCGGGCCCGACGAGCAGGACGCTCGCGCGGTCGACGCCCCCGAGCAGGCGCCCGAGCAGCTCACGCTCGGCGTCGCGGAGCGGGAACGGGCGGGGCGAGCCAGGGCGGACGAGCGTGGCCACCGACTCGAGGACGGCGAAGGCGGCCTTCTTGGCTTCGAGCACACCGAGGCGCTTCTTCCCGTCGGCCGCGCGGGCCTGCGCGCTGCTCATCCCACGCTCGAAGGTCACACGCACGGGCGCGAGCCGCTCGCGACGGAGAGGGAGGAGCTCGAGGTACTGCTCCGGCGTGATCTCGCGCGCCGCGCACAAGCGCTTGACCTCGTGCGCCACGGCCTCGTCGAGGTCCTCGTCGGCCGGCACGTAGAACGTGTGGCGTGGCCGCAAGAGCATCACCCAGCGGTGGCGGAGCCCACGCGCGTCGGGAGGGTCGGGCAAGACGAGGCTCGTCACCGAGATCGGCGTGGTGATCGCCCAGCGCCGCGCGAGGTCTTCGCGCGGCACGAGCACGGTCGTCTGATGCAGAGCCGTGTCGCGCGGGAGGTCGAAACGGACGATCTCGTCGGGCGCCACCCGCGACAGCGTCTCTGAGAGGTAGAGGCGCGCGGCGAGGAGGCCCTCGTCTTCGTCGCCCACGCTCGCGAGGTCCGGGCTGGCCGCGAGCGCGACGAGCACGTCCCCGCTCGCCAGCTCACCGACGAGCGCATGGGTCTCGAGGTCGAGCTTGGGCACGTCGCGAGCCTAACGCGCGTGACGTGCCCAGGGGAGCAGGCTTTGTCGCGGGCGCGTCAGGCGCGGATGTCGGCGAGCACGAGACCGGTCGCGGTGCGCTTCTTTCGGAGCTTGCCCGGCTCGCCTTCGAACACGATACGGCCGCCCGCGTCGCCGCCCTCGGGCCCCAGCTCGACGACCCAGTCGGCGTTCGCGATCACATCGGGGTGGTGCTCCACGATGACCAGCGTGTCGCCCCGCTCGACCAGCGCGTCGAGCACGCGGATGAGCCGCGCGACGTCGGACAGGTGCAGCCCGGTGGTGGGCTCGTCGAGGATGTACACCGTGGGCTCGTGCGCGACGCCCTGCGTGAGCTCGGCCGCCAGCTTGAGTCTCTGGGCCTCGCCGCCCGAGAGGGTGTTGGACCCTTGGCCGAGCTGCACGTACCCGACGCCCAGATCGTCGAGCGTCGCGAGGGGGCGCGCGATCTTGGGGTGCGTGGCGAACAGCTTGGCCGCGTCGGTCGCGCTCATGCGCAGCACGTCGCCCGCGGTGGCGCCTGCCCACGTGATGTCGAGCGTCGCGGGCTCGAAGCGCGCGCCGAGGCACGTCTCACACGCGGTCACCACGTCGGGCAGGAACGACATCTCGGCCACCTTCGCGCCCTGGCCCTCGCAGTCGGGGCACCGCCCCCCGGCGCTGGTGTTGAACGAGAACCGCGCCGGCTTGTAGCCCCGCGCCCGCGCCTCGGGCATCCCGGCGTAGAGCTTGCGAACTTCGTCCCAGACGCCGAGGAACGTGGCCGGCACCGAGCGCGGCGTGCGCCCGATGGGCGACTGATCGACGGCGAGCGCGCGCTTCACGATACGTGGAACCTGCACGCGATTGTGCGCGCCCGGCGTGGGCGCCACGAGGCCGAGGGCCTGGCGGAGGGCAGGGTAGAGCACGCGCTGCACGAGCGTGCTCTTGCCCGAGCCGCTGACGCCGGCCACGACGCACATCCGCCCGACCGGCACGCGCAACGTCACGTCCTTGAGGTTGTGCTCGCGCGCGCCGCTCAGCTCGATCCACGCGTCGGCCATGGGCCGCGTCTTGCGCAGGCGTCCCATCGGGGCGGCGAGCGCGCGTCCGGTGGGCGAGGCCGGGTCGGCGAGGACCTCGCTCGGCGATCCCGCCGCCACGATCCGTCCTCCGCCGCGCCCTCCGCCCGGGCCGAGGTCGGTCACGTGGTCGGCGGCGCGGATCGTGTCCGCGTCGTGCTCCACCACGAGCACCGTCGATCCCGTGTCGACGAGCGCGCGCAGGTTCTCGATCAGGCGCGACGTGTCGCGCGGGTGCAGGCCGATCGTCGGCTCGTCGAGCACGTAGAGCGCACCCGTGAGACCGCTCCCGAGCTGCGCGCTCAGTCGCAGGCGCTGCATCTCGCCGCCCGACAACGTCGACGCCGCGCGCCCCAAGCCCAGGTAGCCGAGCCCCACCCGCTCGACGAACTCGAGGCGACGCAGCAGCTCTGCGAGCGGGGCTCGCGCGATCTGTGCGCGACTGCCCGCGAAGGAGAGCCCGCGAACGTGCTCGAGCGCGCTCGCGACGCCGCGCCGCATCGTGTCCGGGTACGTCTCGCCGCCCAGACGCACACCGCGCGGCAGAGGGGCGAGCTTGTCGCCCTTGCACGCGCGGCACGGCGGTGCGTCCTCGTCGTCGCTCTCGAGGCCCGTTCCTTCGCAGCGCTCGCAGCGCCCTTGTTTCGTCGCGAACGAGAACCACCGCGGGTCCAGCTCGGGCACGCCCTCGCCGCAGCTCACGCACGCGCGCGCGGTGCTGAGCACGATCTCTCCGCGGGCGGGCTCGGCCGTGGGGGCGCCCGGGCCGAGGCGGATGGCCCCGTCGCCCCACGCCAAGGCGCGCTCGAGCGTGGCGCGGTCGATCTTCTGCGCGCGCGCGTAGGTGACGATGAGATCGATCGAGTGCTCCTTCGTCTTGGCGAGCTTGGGCGGCGGGTCGATCGCGAGGATCTTGCCGTCGACGCGCGCGGTGGTGACGCCGGCGCGCGAGGCCATGGTGAAGACGTCGAGGTAGGTGCCCTTGCGCGCGCGCACGGCCGGCGCGTACACGGTGCGCTTCTCGGTGTCGCCGGCGAGGCGCGCGAGGATGTCGTCGACCGAGCTCGGCTCCACGGGGCTGCCGCACTTGGGGCAGTGCACGTCGCCGACCTTCGCGAAGAGGAGGCGCAGGTAGTGCGCGATCTCGGTCACCGTCGCCACCGTCGAGCTCCCGCCCGCGCGTGACGTGCGCTGCTCGAGGGCGATCGACGGCGGCACGCCGGCCACGAGGTCGACGTCGGGTCGAGGCAGTGTGGGCAAGAACTGCCGCGCGTACGGCGTGAGCGTCTCCATGAAGCGCCGCTGCCCCTCGGCGAAGACGACGTCGAAGGCGAGCGACGACTTGCCCGAACCGCTCGGCCCGGTCACGACGCAGAGCTTTCCGTAGGGGAAGCGCGTCGATACGTCCTGGAGGTTGTGCTCTCGCGCGTGCTCGACGACGATCGCGTCGGCCGTCGGCGCGGCGTCTCGCACGCGCGCCGTGCCCTTGCGCGCCGCCTTTCGGGAGGTGGCCGGCTTGCTCGCCAGCGCGCGCCTCGAGGCCCTGGCCTTGGCGCGTGACTCGGCGAGCGCCTCGCCCGTGCGCGTCTTCGTCTCGGCGAGCTCGTCGGGCGTGCCCGCGGCCACCACCGCGCCGCCGCTCGGCCCTCCGCCCGGCCCGAGGTCGATGACGTGATCGCACGCCTCGATGACGTCGAGGTCGTGCTCGACGACGACGACCGTGGCGCCGCCCGCCACGAGACCCCGGAGCGCCCGCACGACGTGAGCCGCGTCCGCCGCGTGCAGACCCGCGCTCGGCTCGTCGACGACGAACAGCGCGCCCTTGGCGTCCTCTCCGAGGGCGCGCGCGAGCTTGAGGCGCTGCGCTTCGCCGCCCGAGAGGGTGGAGAGCGGCTGCCCCAGCGGCAGGTAGGCGAGACCCACCTCGACCACGGGCGCGAGCGCGCGCTCGAGGACGTAGTCGTGCTTGCCGTCGGGCATCGTGCGAAAGCGCTCCAGCGCCTGACCGACCGTCATCGCGAGGGCGTCGGCGACGCTCACGCCGTGGTGCTTGATCGCGAGCACCTCGGGCTTGAAGCGCCGGCCCTGGCACGACGGGCAGAGCAGCATCACGTCCGCGAGGAACTGCATCTCTACGGTCTCGTAGCCTTCGCCGGAGCACGCCTCGCAGCGGCCCTTGTCGGCGACGTTGAACGAGAAGTGCGCGGGCCCCATGCCCTGCCTGGTGGCGTTGGGCTCGGCGGCGAAGCGCGCGCGCAGCCGGTCCCAGGCCTTGGTGTAGGTCGCCGCGTTGCCGCGCGCGGTGCGACCGAGCGGGCTCTGGTCGACGAGCACGGTGCGCGCGAGGACGTCGGCGCCGCGCACCCGCGTGTGTGCGCCCGGTCGCGGCACGGACGTATCGCCCTGGGCGCGCGCGACGGCGCGGTAGAGGATGTCCTCGACGAGCGTGCTCTTGCCCGAGCCGCTCGGCCCGGTCACGGCGGTGAGCGCCCCGAGCGGGATCTCGACCGCGTCGATCCGAAGGTTGTTCTCGGTGGCGCCTTCGATGACGAGGCTCCGCGCCCGTCCCTTCGCCGCGGCGCGGGTGCGCGCGTCGGACCGCGCGGCTCCTTCGCCTCGCCAAGCGACGCCGGTCGCCGTGTCGCTCTCACCGAGCTCGCTCGGCGGGCCGTCGAAGCAGATCCGGCCCCCGTCTGGCCCCGCCGCCGGGCCGAGCTCGATCACGCGCGACGCCGACTCGACGACGGCGCGATCGTGCTCGATGACGACGACCGTGTTGCCCGCGCGCGCGAGGTTCTGCATCGCGCTCGTGAGGCGGGGCACGTCGCTCGCGTGCAGGCCGATCGTCGGCTCGTCGAGCACGAAGAGCGTGCCCGTGAGCGACGCGCCGAGGGCCGTCGTGAGGCTCGCGCGCTGCGCCTCGCCGCCGCTCAGCGTGCGGGCCTGCCGATCGAGCGTGAGGTAGCCGAGCCCGACGCGCTCGAGGTAGCCGAGCCGCGTCGAGAGCTCTTCACGCACGCGGTGCCCCTGCGGCGAGCGCGGCGTGAGCGACTGGACCTTCGCGTCCGCGTCCGACACGGTGAGGGCGTGCCACCCCCCGAGGTCGAGGGAGGCGACGCGGTAGCTGCGCGCCGTGGGGTTGAGGCGAGCGCCGCCGCACTCCTCACAGGGGACGTAGTTGCGGTAACGCGCGAGGAAGACGCGCACGTGCATCTTGTACGTCCGCGTCTCGAGCCACTTGAACCACGCGGCCACGCCCGGGTAGCGGCCGCCGCTCCAGCCGCCTTCGCCCTCGATGATCATGCGGCGCTGCTTCTCGGTGAGCTTCGCCCACGGCACGTCTAGCGGAATCCCGTGCGTTTTTGCGTACTTGGCGAGGACCTTGCGCTCGTGTTGGCTCGACTTGCCGCCCCACGCGCGGATCGCCCCGTCGGCGAGCGACACCGAGTCGTCGGGGATGACCTTGTCCCAGTCGACGGCGATGACGCGGCCGAACCCGCGGCACGTGGCGCACGCGCCGAGCGGCGAGTTGTACGAGAACAGGCCCGGGCTCGGCGGCGAGAAGCTCTTCGCGCACGAGGGGCACGTGAGCCCACGCGCCAACGGCGTCGAGCTCGGGGCGGCCTCGTCGCGCGAGACCAGCTCGCGGAGGCTCGCGTGGTCGTGACCCCGGCGCCACGCCTCTTCGATCGCCTGCTGCAAGCGGCGATCGTCTTTGCTGCCCACCGTGAGCCGATCGACGACCACCTCGACGCGCGCGTCCTTCGCCGTCGCCTCGCTCGGGCGCACGTCGTCGAGATCCCGCACGACGTCGCCCACGAGCAGCCTGCGGTAGCCGCTCGTCGTGAGCTCCTCGCGGATCGTGAGGAAGGACTCCGCGTCGCCTGTGGGGAGCGGGTAGGTGACGAGCGCCTTCTTTCCGCCGAGCGCCTCGGCGGCGCGTCGCGACGCTTCGCGCGCGGTCGTCTGCGTCGCTTCGACGCCACAGTCCGGGCACACGGGGACGGCCTCGCACGCGAAGAGCGCACCGAGGTACGGCTCGAGATCGGTCAGCGTGGCGAGCGTCGAGCGGCTGGACTTCACGGGGGCGCGGCGATCGACCGCGACCGTCGCCGCGATCGGGTCGAGCGAGTCGACGGGCGGTCGCTCGAGGCGCTCGAGGAACTGCCGCGCATATGGGCTGAAGCTCTCAACGAACCTGCGCTGCCCTTCGGCGTAGAGCGTGTCGAGGGCGAGGGATGACTTGCCTGCGCCGCTCGGCCCCGTCAGCGCGACGAGGGAGCCGGGCTCGAGGTCGAGGTCGAGCCCCGCGAGGTTGTGGGTACGGGCGCCGCGGAGGCGAATGGGGAGCATGGGGAGCGTGGACCGGTCCGGGCTCGTTGCTAGCTCAGCTCCGATGCCGGCGGAAGGGACGCGGTCGCTCGGGCGAGGCGCTCCGCGTCGGTCGCTCACTTTTTACGCAACCGCCCGCCGCGAGCGCCGACAAAGAGCGCGAAAGGAAGCTCGAAAGGATCATGAACCGCATCGTCTCGTCCCTGGTTTTCGCCTCCGCCCTCGTCACCGCCTCGGCCGCGCACGCCGATCCCGGCGTCCCGAGCCCCCCCGGCCTTCCCACGCCGGGCGCGCCGGCCCCCACGGCCGCGGCCCCCGCGTCGCCCGACAAGGCCCAGGACGAGCGCGATCTCCGCGGCGGCGTCTTCCAGCTCGACATCGGCCTCGGGCGCCTCGGCGGGAACTTTGCCAAGGACGCCCCCGTCGGCGTCTTCGGCGTGAGCCTGGGGATCCGCGGCGGCTACACGGTCTCGCAGAGCACGACGCTGCTCGGCGGGGTCAAGCTCGGCCTCGGCAGCATGACCGATTGCCCCCGCGACACGAAGTGCTCGTCCTACTCGGCGTCCGTGCCGCTCACCGTCGAGTACGCGTTCGACAGCGCCGACCGCGGCGCGTTCATCGAGGGAGGCCTCTCGCTCTTCAACGTCTACCACATGACCCCGCCCCAAGCCTCGATCACCATGTTCTCGCCGGTCGACGCGACCGCCGGCTTCGGCTACCGCATCCCGATGAAGGTGAGCAAGGACGTGACGCGCCACTTCGACATCGCGCTCCGCGGCACCTTCGGCGCCTTCACGCACGGCAACGTCACCCTCGGCAACGACAGCGTCGGCGGCGCGATCGACGATCTCGCTCTCCACCACGAGGTCACGCTCGCGATGGGCGTCCGCTTCTGACGCGCCCCAGACCCGGATCACGCCCCCGCGCCCTCGCCGCGCCTCGGGGGTGTGACCCGGCGTCGGGGGTGTGACCCGGCGTCGCAGACGATCGTGGTCTTCTGCGACGCGAACGTGCGTCTCCGGCGCCGCCGCCGTGGCGCATTTTTCGGGCGATCATCGGTGGAACGGCGCGTGCAACCGCGTGTCCGCATGCGCTCCCCCTTCGCTCGGATCCTCCTCGTGGCCTTGACCCTCGGCTCGGCGGGCTGCGGTCGCTTCTATGACATCGGTCACGCCGAGAACCCCCGCAACGGCACCTTCGCGTTCGTCAGCGTCCGGCGCACGCCACGTTACACCGCCGGTCTGCTCTTCACCGAGGACCCGGCCGAGACGCGGCCCGCCTACGTCTCGAACGTCTACTACGTGAACGGCGGAGGTCCCGCGCCGCTGCCGCCTGCGTCGCGTCGCGATGTCGTGCGCGACGAGCCGGAGCTTCCGTCGTTCGATCCTCAGGCCGCCCGCGCCGCCCTCTCGCGCGTCGACGTCTCGGCGTGCCGCGCCGCGGGGGCGCCCGCCGGTTGGGGACACGCGAAGGTCACGTTCAACCCCGACGGCACGGCGTCCAAGGTCGTCCTCGACGAGCCGTCCGGCCTCTCGGCGAGCGCCGTCCAGTGCATCGGCAGCCGCGTAGGCGCGGTCACCCTTCCGCGCTTCAAGGGCAGCCTGGTGACGATGGGCACGACGTTCCACGTCCGCTGAGGCGCCCCCCCGAACGCAAACGCAAACGCAAACGCAAACGCAAACGCAGTGTGTCGCGTCTCGGCGGCCTGCTACCGTCTTCGCCTCGACGAGGCGCCCGATGTCGAAGACCTCCAAGCCCAACACAAACAAGCCCCCTGCCGCGAAGATCGCCCAGGCCGCCGCGAAGAAGCCCGCCACGAAGAAGCCCGCCACGAAGAAGCCCGCCACGAAGAAGCCCGCCGGCAAGAGCGCGCTCGCGACGCGCAAGGCGGCCGTCGCCGAGCTGCGCGCGTTCGGGCTTCGCTTCCCCGGCGCGCACACCAAGAGCCCTTGGCCCGGGCACCTCGATCTCGCCGTCCGCGACAAGACGTTCGCGTATCTTCCCACCGACGACCGACCGTTCAGCGTCTCGTGCAAATTGCCGGAGTCGTGCGGTGCCGCGTTGATGCTCCCGTTCGTCGTGCCCACGGCGTACGGGCTCGGCAAGAGCGGGTGGGTGAGCGCGACGCTCGAAGACGGCGCCGAGATCCCGATCGCGATGTTCAAGGAGTGGATCGAGGAGAGCTACCGCGCGCAGGCGCCGCGCACGCTCGTGCGTCAGCTCGACGCCGCGAGGACCGGATGAGATCTCGCGCGCTCCTGTCGCTGGCCGCGCTCGCGCTCGCCGTCTGTCTCGAGCGCGCGGGCTACTACGGCTTGCGTTCGGTCTTGATGCTCCACCTGCGCGACTCGGGGGCGGAGGTGGCGTCCGTCGCGGCGCTGTTCGGGTTCTCGATGTGGGTGCACCACGGCGCGGCCGTGATCGGCGGTGCGCTCGCGCTCGCCGCAGGCCCGCGGTGGACCGCGCTGATCGGCGCTGGCGTGGCCGCGTGCGGCGCGGCGCTCTTCGCCGTGGACGGGCCCGCGCCGCTGGCGATGATGGTCGTCGCCGCGGGGGCCGGCATCTTTCGCCCGTGCCCGTGGGCAGCGGCCGCGGAGACCGTCTTCGCCGAAGACGACGCGCGCGCGGTCGCCGGTGTCGGACGCATGGCGTCCTCGGCTCGGTTCGCTACGGTCGCGGCCTGCGCCACGCTCTTCTATGCGTGCGCGAACGTCGCGGCGCTCGTGGCGACGCCCGTCACGGCGCGTCTGTTCGGCTCCGTCGGCTTCGGGGCGGTCGCCTGGACAGGGGCCGGGCTCGACGTGCTGGCGGGTGGATGCGCGGTGGTCGCCGCCCTGATCGGGAGCGGCGCGCCCATCCAGCCCGGCGCGGCGCCGGGGCAAGGCGCGTATCGAGACCCCGCGGTGCGCGTCGACGTCGTGGTGCCTGCGAGCGACGCGCCGCGCGCCGTCGGGGGCCTCGCGATCCTGGGCGGCGTGACCGCGCTCTATGTGCTCGCCATGTCCGCGAGCTACGTGCCGCGTCCGCGCGGCTCGCTCACGCTCGCGTACTCGCTCAACCCGATCGTCGTGCTCGTCGTCGCGGCGATCTGCTTCTTCGCGTGGCTCGCTTTTGCGCTGTCGAAGTCGGCGCCGCCTCCGCTGCTCGCGTGGGGGGCCGGTCTCACGGTGTTTGCCGTCGGCCTTCTCTTCACCGGCATGGCGCTCGACGGAGACGGTGGCGCGAGCACGATCCCCTACCTGGGGGGCGTCGTGCTCATGGCGGCCGGCGAGGCCGCGTCGGGCCCGGTCGGCCTCGCGTACGCGAGCACGACGACGCGGACGCGCGCCTCCACGCTCGTCGTCGCTGCGTTCGGGCTCACGTCCGCGGTCGGCGGCTTCGGCGCGGTCGCGATGGGCTCACGCGGATTGATCCTCGTGCTCGCGGTGCTCCTGCTCGCGGCCGGAGGCGTCGCCGCGGCGCGCGCGAGGAGCCTGCACGAGCGCTTCTTCGTGTGACGTCGCTCAGCCCGGGCCGACCGGCGTGACGCACGGTGGGTAACGACGGTCGCACGCGCGCTCGCAGATCTCCTTCGCGCGGTCGCACCGCGTCCAGCACGTTCCGGCGCGTCCCCCCGAGCTCTCGCAGCGCGAGAGGCAGGTGAAGAACGTGTCGGAGCATCGTGACGTGCACGCGAATCCGGGGTCGCCGGGAGGACACACGGGCAGCCCGCCACTCGATCCGCCTCCGCTCGATCCGCCTCCGCCCGATCCGCCGCCGGGGCCATCGCAGCTCGGCGTGTGACAGCCGCCCGGCACCGGTCCGCTTCCGCCGCCCTGCCAACCAGGGCAATTCCAGCACGTGAGGAGGCAGACGCCGTCGACGTCCTCGTAGCCGCCGGCGAGCTGACTCGCCGAGCACGAATTCTCGCGGTTGTGGATCATCGCCGAAGCGACGTGGCCGAGCGGCGCCTCCGCCTCGTCCTCGAGGTCTGGCGTGGCGCTGCACGCGGCGAGGGTTGCCGCGAAGAAGAAGAGACAGTTGCGGGTCGTGCTCATGGTCGGTGAGCTCCTTTCGGCGAGAGGTACGCCGCGAGCCCGTCGAACCTGACACGCGATCTCACCCGTGCGCGCGGCCGCGTGCTCGTAAGATGACTCTCCGTCGGCGAGGCGGGGCGCGCGTGGCCGCGGCGCCGGAGGGCAAGGCGTGAATCACTCTGGGATCATCTTCGACCGGGCAGACCGCCGGCGCGCGCGGCGGGCCCGGTGACCCACGCGCGTCACGACATCCCGAGCCGCCTCGATCGGCTCCCGTGGACCTCGTGGCACTGGGGCGTCGTCGTCGCGCTCGGCATCACGTGGGTGCTCGACGGGCTCGAGGTCACGATCGTGGGCGCCGTCGGACCGATGCTCGAACGGAGCGACACGCTCGCGATGACGGCCGCGGACGTGGGAGACGCCGGCATGACCTACCTCGCGGGCGCGATCGTGGGCGCGCTCGTGCTCGGCGAGCTCACCGACCGGCTGGGCCGAAAGCGCCTCTTCTTGTGGACGCTCCTCTTCTACGTGGCCGCGACCGTCGCCACCGCGTTCTCGTGGAGCGTCGCCTCGTTCCTCCTCTTCCGCGCGCTCACCGGCTTCGCGATCGGCGGCGAGTACGCCGCGATCAACTCGGCGATCGACGAGCTCATCCCCGCGCGCCATCGCGGCGCCGCCGATCTCGCCATCAACGGGAGCTACTGGCTCGGCACCGCCGGCGGGGCGCTCAGCTCGGCGATCCTGCTCGACCCTCGGGTCGTCTCCCCGAGCCTGGGTTGGCGCCTGGCCTTCGGCCTCGGGGCGCTCACCTCGCTCGCGGTGCTGCTCGTGCGCCGGCGTGTGCCCGAGAGCCCGCGGTGGCTCCTGCAACGCGGTCGCGCGCGCGAGGCCGACGCCATCGTGCGCGAGGTCGAGCGAGGGGCGGGGGTGCGCGCGAGTGACCATCCGTCTGGCGGGCGAGGAGAGGGCGAAGCGGGCGAGGTCCGCGGCTTCGTCGCGGTCGCGCAGCTCATGGTCACGCGCTACCGGCGTCGCGCGGCGCTCTGTCTCGTGCTGATGGCGACGCAGGCCTTCTTCTACAACGCGATCTTCTTCACGTACGCCCTGGTGCTCACGCGCTTCTACGCGGTCGAGCCGCGAGGCGTGGGCAAGATGCTGCTCCCGTTCGCGATCGGGAACTTTCTCGGGCCGCTCGTGCTCGGGCGCCTCTTCGACACGTGGGGCCGCCGCAAGCTCATCACCTTCACCTACGCGGCGAGCGGCCTCCTGCTCGCGGGGACGGGTGTGCTCTTCGTGCGCGGCGCGCTCACGCCCGCGACGCAGACGTTGTGCTGGAGCGTCACGTTCTTCTTCGGCTCGGCGGCCGCGAGCTCGGCGTACCTCTCCGCGAGTGAGCTCTTTCCGCTCGACGTCCGTGGCAAGGCGATCGCGCTCTTCTACGCCGCAGGCACCGCGCTGGGTGGTCTCGCGGCGCCAGCGCTCTTCGGTCGACTCGTGCAGACCGGCGAGCGACCGGCGGTCTTCCACGGATACCTGCTCGGCGCGGCGCTGATGCTCGTCGGCGCGGCGACCGCGCACGTGCTCGCGGAGGACGCGGAGGGAAAATCGCTCGAGGAGCTGTCGCTCGAGTGAAGGGAGGCCCCTGCGCCTACTGCGCCTGAGTCGCCGCGCGTACGTCCATCGAGCGGATGAGCCACCGCCCTTCGCTCTTGACCATCAAGAAGTGGATCTCGCGCAGGTCCTCGCGCGCCGCGCCGCCACGCTCACCCACCACGCGCACGGTCGCGTCGGCGCTCGCGACCAGCGCCGAGGGCTCGCGCTTGATGCTCACGCGGACGACGTCGGCCTTCGCGCGTTGGTAGAACATGCCCACGCGTGTGGCCTCTGCGGCCAGATCCTTGCGGCCCGAGACCTCGACGCCGAGCTCCTCGACCGACACGTGCACGTCGGCCTCGACCGTCTCGGCCAGCTCCGACTTGATGCGCGCCGTGCGCGAGATGGGGTTGTCGCCCTCCTTGACGCCGACCGCCTTGGTGAAGCGACCGATCGACTCCTTGATGAGGTCGTCGTCGGACTTCCACATGCGCATCACGACCACGGTGACGAGCGCGGCGACGACCGCGCCCACGAGCGCGACGACCCAGCGCCTCAACCGCTGCCCCGGAGGTCGACGCGAAAGAGCGCCCCGCGCTCGCTCGGCACGAGCGCGATCGAGCCGCCCGACGCCGCGGCGATGCGCTTGGCGAGGGCGAGGCCCAGGCCGCTGCCTCCGGGACGCCGCGACACGAGCGGGTCGAAGATGCGCGGCGCGATCTCGGGAGGCACCCCCGGCCCGTCGTCTTGCACCTCGAGCACGACGCGCTCGCCCGCGCGATAGCCGCGCGTCACGATCTTGGGGGCGGCGGGCGCGGCGACGGCCACCGAGTTCTCGTAGAGCACGTGCAGCAGTCGCGACATCAGGCCGAGGTGCGCGAACGCGCGGAGGGCGGGCTCGAGCTCGTCCTCGAAGTGCGCCGCGCCGAGCGGCATGCCCTCGCGCGCCGCGACGAGCGCCTCACCGACGTAGAGCGGCTCGGTGTGCACCTCCCCGCGCGCGAGCGCCATCAGGTCGTCGACGATGCTCTGCGCCAGGCGCGCATTGCGGTCGATCTTTTCTAGATGTGGGGTGGTGTCGGTGTTGGGCTGTCGGGCAAGGTAGGAGCTGGCCGCGATGACCTGCAGCACGTTTCGCAGCTCATGCGCGATCTCCGCAGCGATCTCACCGATCGCAGCCAACCGCGCCCGTGTCGCCTCGTCCTCGCTCACTCCGCACCCCGCCGAGTCTCTCCTACCGTAGCGCGAAAGCTCTCACTTTGCGCCCGTTCCGTTTGGCGACGATTCAGCGTAGGATTTCGGCGTCCAGGACCCCCCTGAATGGCGTCGGATGAGTCGAAAATCCCGGCAGGCACCAACCTCGTCGGCAAGTACCGGGTCGTCCGAGAAATTGGCCGGGGTGGGATGGCTGCGGTCTACGAGGCCGAGCAGCTGTCGATCGGCAAGCGCATCGCCGTTAAGGTGCTCGCCTCGGAGCTGAGCGCTTCCACCATCGTCATCGAGAGGTTCTTCCGCGAGGCCCGCGCCGCGGCCAGCGTGAAGAGCCCGCACATCGTCGAGGTGTACGACTCGGGGCGCCTCGACGATGGACGTCCGTTCATCGCCATGGAGCTGCTCGAGGGCGAGTCGCTCTACGACCGGATGGCCCGCGTCCGCATCATCGACATCGAGACGACCATCCGCGTGATCGTCCACACGGCCAAGGGCCTCGTGAAGGCGCACGCGGCGGGCATCGTTCACCGCGACCTCAAGCCCGAGAA